>JAYUEY010000021.1:0-26682 GCA_043739005.1 Tardiphaga sp. | reverse complement strand
CGCATCCCCGCCTCGCAATCGTGACGATCGCGCTCGCCCCTCTCAGTGAGGCGGGATGCACTAGGACTACGATCATATAGGACTATTGTCAAGAGTGTTGTCGTTCCGGGGTGCGTCCATCGCCGCCACTTGGCGGGCGTGGACAAGAACCCGGAATCCATACGCCCAGTCTTCGCTATGAAAAGTTAGCCTTTGTGTCCGCCTGCCAGACACGACCACAGGGGTTATGGATTCCGGGCTCGCATCTCCCGTCGGCAAATGCCGACGGGAGATGCGCCCCGGAATGACCCAAGCGAGCATCCTGAATGTCTCTCCCGGATTACGCTTCCGCCTACGCCGAGAAGCTTCGGCGGACAGGCCCGCCTACGCCAAGAGGCTTCGGCGAACAGGTCGCTCCATCCAGGCTACGATGACTGTCGCATACGACCACAGGGGTTATGGATTCCGGGCCTGTGCCGACAGCCCGCTGGCGCGGGCAGACGGCCCATCCCGGAATGACGACAGCAAACACCGTGCAAGTCGCCCTCCGCGTGACGTGCTTACGCCGACGCCGCTCTTACGTCGGCTTCAGCGCGCCATGCGGCATGTCGGCATTGTCGAAATCCGCGATCTCTTTGGCGCGCGGCGATTCCGCGCCGGCGCGGTGATCGGTCGCGATCGCGACATAGACCGCTGGCAACACGAACAGTGTGAACAACGTACCGATCGTCATGCCGGACACCACGACGAGGCCGATCGAAAAACGGCTCGCCGCGCCCGCGCCGGACGCCGTCAGCAATGGTAGCAGGCCTGTCACCATCGCCGCCGTCGTCATCAGGATCGGCCGCAACCGAACCCGCGCCGCCATCTCGATCGCGGAACGCTTGTCGAGGCCTTCCTTCAACTGCAACTCGTTGGCGAACTCCACCATGAGGATGCCGTGCTTGCTGATCAGACCGATCAGCGTCAGCAGGCCGACCTGCGTGTAGATGTTGATCGTCGCCATGCCGAAGAACAACGGCAGCAGCGCGCCCGATATCGCCATCGGCACGCTGATGAGGATGACCAGCGGATCGCGTAGACTCTCGAACTGCGCCGCCAGCACCAGGAAGATGATGATGAGCGCAAAGCCGAACGCAATGGCGAGCTGATTGCCTTCCTGCACATATTGCCGGGCATCGGCGAGGAAGTCGTGGTTGAAACCGGACGGCATGTTCTTGGCTTGCGATTCAAGGAATTCGACCGCCTTGCCAACCGTCACGCCCGGCATCGGCACCGCCTGGAAAGTGGCGGAGTTGAGCTGGTTAAAATGCGTCAGCGCGTTCGGATCGGTCGCGTTCTCCACACTGACCAGCGTCGATAGCGGGATCTGCTGGCCCGACGTCGAGGCAACGTAATAATTCTCAAGCGACTCCGGCGAGATGCGCAAGGCACGCGGCACTTGCGGGATCACCTGATAGGAGCGGCCTTCGAGATTGAAGCGGTTGACATAGTTGCCGCCGAGCAGCGTCGAGAGCGTGCCGCCGAGCGCCTGCATGGTGACGCCGAGTTCGTTCGCCTTGGAGCGATTGACGTTGACCTTGACCACCGGCTGGTTGAAATCGAGATCGCTGTCGGAGACGATGAACAATCCGCTTTGGCGCGCGGCCTTTTTCAGCTTGTTCATTTCCTCATAGACGGTCTGAAAACTATTGGTCGAGTTGATGACCATCTGCACCGGCAGGCCGCCCGGGCCACCCGGCAAAGCGGGCAGATTGAACGCGAAGGCATTGACGCCGGTGATCTTGCTGAGTTGGCCCTGGACCAGCGGCTTCAGTTTCAGCGACGAGCGTTTGCGCTCGTCCCACGGCTTCAGCAGCATGCCGGCAATGCCGTTGCTCGGCCCGTTGGTGCCGTTGATGACAAATCGCAAGTCGGTTTCGGGAAATTCCGCGAAGGCCTTGTCGAGCTGCTCGCTATAATAATTGGTGTAATCGATATTGGCGTATTTCGGCGCCTTGAGAACCGAGAACACGATGCCCTGATCTTCCTCGGGTGCCAGCTCTTTCGACGTATTCATGTACATGAAACCGACGAGAAACAGGATGCAGGCCGCGAACAATGCCGTGACCGCGCGATAATCGAGCGAGCGATCGAGCCGTCGGCCATACCAGCGCGTGATCGCGCCGAACACCTTGTCGACCTTTTGCGCGAACCAACCCTGATGGCCACCCTTGAGCAGCACTGAGCACATCATCGGCGACAGCGTCAGCGCGATGATGCCGGAGACGATCACGGAGCCCGCCAGCGTGAAGGCGAATTCGCGAAACAGCGATCCGGTGAGGCCACCGAGAAATCCGATCGGCGCATAGACCGCCGCGAGCGTGATCGTCATCGAGATGACCGGGCCAACGATTTCGCGCGCGCCGATCAGCGACGCCTGCACGGGCGGCTTGCCCTCCTCCAGATGGCGATAGATATTTTCGACCACGACGATCGCGTCATCGACGACGAGACCGATGGCGAGCACCATCGCCAGCAGCGTCAGCAGATTGATGCTGAAGCCCATCACCAGCATCAGCGAGCAGACCCCGATCAGCGACAGCGGAATCGTCACGACGGGAATGATTACCGAGCGGAACGAGGCGAGAAACAGGAAGATGACGACGATGACGATGCCGACGGCCTCGATCAGCGTCGCCTGCACTTCGTCGATCGACGATTGAATGAACTTCGTCGAATCGTAAGCGACCTTCATCTTGAGAGACGGCGGCAGATTGCGTTCGAGATCCGGAAATAGCGCGCGCACGCCCTTGACGATGTTCAGAGGATTGCCCTGCGGCGTGGCCTGAACGCCGATGAAGATCGCGCGCTGGCCGGAAAATGCCACGCTCGCATCGGTCGATTGCGCAGCCAGTTCGACGGAGGCGACGTCTTCCAAACGAACAAAGCCGCCATCCTTGGCCTTGACCGTCATCCGCTTGAATTGATCGACATTCTGCAGGTCGGTATTCGCCGTCACGTTGGAGACGATGAAATAGCCCTTGGCCTGCCCGGCCGCAGCTTGAAAATTATTGGCACGGATCGCGGCGGACACGTCATCCGGCGAGACGCTGCGCCCGGCCATCTTGACCGGGTCGAGCCATATCCTCATGGCAAACGTCTGACCGCCGAGAATATTGGCGGAGGCGACACCATCGACGGTGGACATCACCGGCTGCACGACGCGGGTGAGATAATCGGAGATCGCCGAGCCGGACAGCTCGTCGCTGGCGAAGCCGATATACATCACGGCCGTGGTTTCGCCGGTGCTCTTGAGGATCACCGGATCGTTGGCTTCGCGCGGGATCAGATACTTGACCGAATTGACCTTCGACAGCACTTCGGTGAGTGCTGCGTTGGGATCGTTGTTGAGCTTGATGTAGACCGTGATCAGGCTCGTGCCCTGCGTCGAGGCCGAGGTCATATAATCGACGCCTTCGGCGGCAGCGACAGCCTGCTCGATCGGCGTGGTGATGAAGCCCTGCATCAGGTCCGGCGATGCGCCGGGATAGGCCGTCGTGATGGTGATGACGGTGTTCGACAGCTTCGGATATTGCCGGATCGGCAGGCTCGTCGCGGCCTTGAAGCCGATCAGCAGGATCAGCAGGCTGACGACTAGCGCCAGCACGGGGCGCTTGATGAAGATGTCGGTGAAGGCCATTTTGGCGGCTCCGGATCAGAAGAAAATCGTCATCGATGCAGCGATCTGCGCGCGTCGATGCAGCAAAAATGCGGGGCCGATCGCGGCCCCGCAGTCTCAATCAATTCAGCGGCGGCTGCGCCGGAATTTTCGGCGGCGGATCGGACGAGATCGTCACGGCCGCGCCGGATTGCAGTTTCAACTGCCCGACGGCGACCACACGATCCCCCGGCTTGACGCCGCTGACGATCACTGCGCGGCCGTTGATGCGGTCGCCGGTCTTGACGAAGGTGCGCTCCGCCGTGAGCTTCGACGTGCCGTCCTCGGCCTTGGTTTCCTTGATCAGGTAAACGCTGTCGCCATAAAGCGTGTAGTCGATCGCGGTCTCCGGCAGCGTCGTGACGGCGGGCTGATCCGGCAGCACGACGGTCGTCGTCGCGAACATGCCGGGCTTCAGGATCTGCTCCGGATTGGCGATCGTCGCCTGAATCCGGATGTTGCGCGTATCGGTGCTGATCTGCGGCTCGATCGTCGTGATCTTGCCGTCGAAGGTGCGCCCCGCATAGGCATCGACCGCGATACGAACGACCTGCCCGACTTTGAGCGTCGCGCTCTGCTTTTCGGTGGCGGTGAAATTGACGAACAGTTCAGACAGGTCCGTCAGCGTCACGATCTGCGTGCCGGCCGTGAGATATTGCCCCACTTCCACACGCCGCACGCCGAGATCGCCGTCAAACGGCGCACGCACCATCTTCTGCGAGATCGTCGCCTGCATCTTGGCGATGCCGGCATTGGCCTGATCGAACAGCGCCTGCGCCGAATCCACCGTGGCCTGCGGGCCGAACTGACGCGCCGCCAATTGCTTGGCGCGATCAAGTGAGAGCTGCGCGCCCGTCGCCTGCGCCTTAAAGCTGGCAAGATCGCCCTGCTCGACGCCATCGAAGAGTTGCAGCAATGGTGCGCCCTTCTTCACTTTGGCGCCGGGCGTAAACATGATGTCGGTGATGCGGCCATTGACGTCGGAGGTGACGTTGACCTGATGCACGGCGGCGAGATCGCCGACCGCGGTCTGCAAATTCGGAATCACTTCGGTTCTGGCCTCGGCGACCGTGACCGAGATCGGTGGGCGCGGTGCGGAGAGGATCTTCGCGATGAAACCGTTGATGAAAATCTTGAAGCCGACGAGACCGCCGATCAAGATCGCCATCAAGATTCCGACGATCAGAAACCACCGGATTTTCTTCGGCGGCTTGCGCGTCGACGTCTTGTTGTCCGGCGCGCGCGATATCGGCGTCTCGGCAGGCGATTTGGATTCGGAGGTGATGCTCATGTCATGCACTTTCTGCATTTTCCGGCCGCCCGGCCGGGGCAAAATCTGGATTTACACAATCAAAATTCAAATGCCGGTCGATGATCGCGTCGCGCAGCCCAATGCCGCGCAGAACGAATTCGCATAATTGCCGCTCGAGATCCGGCGCGTTGCCATATGAGAGGCAAGGCACCGCGGGCAATTGAGTCAGCGCCGCCATCATCACGGTGTGGTGCGCGAACCAGAACAGATTGAGGGGTGCGAGCCCGACCGACCTGGCCTCGCCAGTCGCGACGGCCTGATCCAGCGAGGCCACGAAGACGCTGCCGATTAGCTTGCCGATCTTGTCGTAGAGGATGCGCGCGAACTCGCCATCATCGAGATGGCTGATCGCAAGCAAGCGCTGGCGCTGGGCTTCCTCCCGGTCGGGGGCATCCGACACATGGAGGAAATGCCCGACCATGCCGCGCACGATCTCGACCAACGTCTCCGTGGAGGGCGGACGATCGAGAAGGGCGTGCAAGGCAGGGTCCGCTTCGCATTCCTCGGCGAGAATTTCGGCATAGAGCGCCGACTTGCTCGGAAAATGCTTGAACAACAGCCCTTCGGAGATCGACGCCGCAGCGGCGACACTCTTGGTCGTCGTGCCGGCAAAGCCGTTGCGCGCAAAACAGCGCTTGGCGACGCTCAGGATCAATTCCCGGCGCAGGTCGCTGGTCATGCGGGGCGATATCATCGGCATGTGAGTAATCACTCACCAGAAAGATTGTCAAGAATGAAGTTGCATTGCACCATCGGGGCGAGCGGCGATCGTGGACCGGACGGCGCTGGATTGAGGTGAGCCCGTCGGGCACCAAGCTAGAGTCGAGCCCGTCATTGCGAGCCGAGCGAGTGTCAGCCCGCTGCCTACGCCCGGCCGAGCGCGCACCATCCAGACTTTCTGACGTGCAAAGCAAGAACTGGATTGCTTCGTCACGGCTGTTCCTCGAAGAGGGGGAACGACAGCTTTTCGCAATGACACTCTTACAACTCACCTACAACTCACCGGATTCTCAACCTTGCCCCCCATTATCGCCGATCCTGCTTTTTACCTCGCCGCGATTCCGGCAGTGATTCTGCTAGGCCTGTCGAAAGGCGGCTTTGCCGGCGTCGGCACCGCCGCGACGCCGCTGCTGGCGCTGTATCTGCCGCCGCTCGAAGCCGCAGCTCTGCTGCTGCCGGTGCTCATCACGCAGGACATCATTTCGGTCACGGTCTATCGCCGCGACTGGGACGCGACCAACCTCAAGATCATGATGCCCGGCGCGCTGCTCGGCATGGCGCTCGGCTGGCTGCTCGCCTCGCACATTTCCGACAATGCCATTCGGATCGCGGTCGGCCTGATCGGCGTCGTCTTCGTCGCGCATGTGGTCTCGCAACGCGCCGTGCTGGAGCCGCGCGGCAGAAGCGTTGCGGCCGGGGCGTTCTGGGGATGCGTGACGGGATTTACCTCGTTCATGACGCAAGGCGGCGGCCCGCCGTTTCAGGTTTACATGCTGCCGCAGCGGCTTCCGAAATTAGTGCTGGTCGGCACCACCGCGATCTTCTTCGCCGTCCTCAACGCGCTGAAGATCGTTCCCTATTTTGCGCTCGGCCAGTTCACGACGGTCAATCTATGGACCTCGCTGGCGCTGCTGCCGGTCGCGATCGCAGCCAATTTCGCCGGCATCTGGCTGGTGAAGCACACGCCGACGGGATTGTTCTACAAGATCGCCTACGCGCTGCTGCTGATGATTTCGCTGACGCTGCTGTGGCAGGGCGTGAGCGCGTTGGTGCGTTGAGTTCGTCATTGCGAGGGCGCAAGTGCGTTGGCCTTTGCCAACGCAATTGTAACCGAAGCAATCCAGTTCTTTCTCAAGCAAGAGCTGGATTGCGTCGTCGCTATCCTCCTCGAAGGCGAGCAGGATAGCTCCTCGCAATGACGAGATGGGCTACGTCGCGCTTCGCTCCAACAACAAGGTCGGCACGCCGCAGGTGCCCGATTTGAGCGACATCACCCGCGTGCCGGGTTTGCGTCCGCTGCGAATTTCCGACACCTCGACGCCCGCCGCGACGAGCCGCGTGCGCGTCGCGTCGAGATCGCCAGCACGCCAGCTCAGGCCCCAGACCTTGTCATCCTGCGTCGGATCGTTTTGGCCCGGACGCTGCACGATCTCGACGATGAGATCGCCGCAACGAAAGAACATCAGCCGGCCCCATTCGGGCTGCGAGCGATCGAGCGCCATGTCGAGCCCAAGCCGCGCGCCGTACAGCGCCGCCGCACGCTCCGGCTGATGTGTCGCGACCACGACATGATCGAGACCTTCAATAGGCGCGAGGTTGGACGCGTCGCCTGATACGTCCGATTTCGGCCGCTGTTGTGCGCTTTGCAAAAAGAACAGCCGCACGCCATGCGCGGCTGTCGTCGCGGCGCGGGTGCGCTGCCATGACAGCGTCGCGCCGTCGCGCGTGTTGGTGCTGCTGCCATCAGTGATCGGTTCAGGCTCAAGCGCCAGCCGCGCGAGACGGCGATGCATCTTCGGCAAATCATCGACGCGAAAACAGAGGCTGGCGAGACCGTCGCCGCCCTGCGCGTGGTGCGCGGCACGAATTTTGTCGGCCGTGTCACCATCGCCCACAGCCGCCACCAATTCGAGCGTCATGTTCTCAAGCGTGAACAGCGCCGTCGCCGTGCCGTCTTGCATGCTTCGCCAAGACGGCGTGCGCGCGAACAATGTTTCGTAACTGCGTGTCGCGGTATCCAGATTGGAGACGAGAACGACGACGTGATCGAGTGCGGTGATCAAGGAAACAGTCCTCGTGTCGCTTTGGCGGCGCGGACCTTCTCGACGCCGATCGCCATCGCAGCGGTCCGGTGCGAGATGTTGTCGGCCTTGGCGCGCGCCGACATCGCCTCGAAGGCGCGGTCGAGAATTTTGTATTCGCGGCGCATCACCTCTTCCTCTTCCCAAAACAGTTGTTGCAAATCCTGCACCCATTCGAAATAGCTGACGACGACGCCGCCCGAATTGCACAAAATATCCGGGATCAAAAACACATCGTCGCGGCGCTTGTCGAGTACGAGGTCTGCATCCGGCGTGGTCGGGCCGTTCGCGCCTTCGGCCAAGACGCGGCATTGCAGTTTTTCAGCGACCGACGCATCGATCACGCGCTCCATCGCGCAAGGTGCCAGCACGTCGCAGCGCAACGTCAAAATTTCGGCGGGATCGAACGCTAGTTGCGTCGAAAAGCCCTTGATGCTGCCATGCTCAGCAGTGTGTCTCATCAAAGCCGGAATATCGAGACCCGTCGCGTCGTGCAGCGCGCCGGTGTGGTCGCTGACCGCAATGATCTTGAGGCCGTAGCTGTGCAACTCCAACGCCGCATAAGAGCCGACATTGCCGAAACCTTGAATGACCGCCGTGCCGCCGCTGAGCGGCAACGACAATTCGTTCATCACCCGCTTGGCCAGATAAGCGACGCCGCGCCCAGTGGCCTCGCGCCGGCCGAGCGTGCCGCCGGAGGCGACCGGCTTGCCGGTGACGATTTCCGTCACGGTGCGGCCCTGATACATCGAATAGGTGTCCATGAACCAGGCCATCACCTGTTCGTTGGTGCCCATGTCCGGTGCCATCACATCGGTATGCGGGCCGACGAAGGGGATCATCTCCTGCATGTAGCGCCGCGACAGCGCCTCCAGCTCGCGCTTGGAAATCGCCGCCACATCGACGCTGATGCCGCCTTTCGCGCCCCCATAAGGCAAGCCCACCAGCGCGCATTTCCAGCTCATCCAGATCGCCAGCGCCGCGACCTCGCCGATATCGACGCTAGGTGCAAAGCGGGTGCCGCCTTTGGTCGGCCCGAGCGTCAGATGGTGCTGGACGCGGTAGCCCTGATAGACCGCGATGGTGCCGTCGTCGCGGTGGATCGGGCATGACACGGTGATGGCGCGCTTGGGCAACAACAGCCGGTCGCGCTCATCCATCGGGATCGACAGGTGATTGGCGATGACGCCGAACTGATTGACCGCCATATCGAACACGGGACCGGAATAGACCGTCATCGCGTCACCTCGCACGGCACCCCGCCGGGGGTGACCAAGCCGCGATGTTATGCAACTTTGGGCTGCCGGGTGCGAATTATTTCCACCCGCCCCTGCCGATAAGCAGTGCTAATGTCATGCAACACCGCCCCGAAAATGGACAGATGATGCAAGCCCTCTTCATCGGACAGACCTATATCGACGTCACATTCATCACCGATCACATGCCGACCGGCGACGAGAAACACGTCGCGACCGATTACGCCGTGTCGTTCGGCGGCAATGCAGTGACCGCCGCGTTTTGCTGCGCCAAATTGGGCATCGTGCCGGATCTGGTCGCGACGGTGGCGAATGACTGGCTCGGCCGGATGTTTCAGGACATGAGCGCGAAATATGCGATCTCGGTGCATCCGCGAAAGGTCAATGCATCGTCGCTGTCCTTCATCATGCCGAAGGACGGCAAGCGCGCCATCGTGCGCTGCCGCGACGACGAACACATCCATCCATTTCCGATCCTTAATCTGAAAGGCTGCCGCGCGCTGCATGTCGATGGTCATCAGCCCGACGCCGCAATCCACTATGCGAAACTGTGCCGCGAAGCCGGCATTCTGACCTCGCTCGATGGCGGCGGCCTGCGCGCCAATACGCATGAGCTGTTGCAATATATCGACGTCGCGATCGTCGCCGAACGTCTCTGCGAGCAGATGAACAAGACGCCGGAGGCGATGCTGGATTATCTGAAGGAGCGCGGTTGCCGTGTCGGCGGCGTCACGCAAGGCGAGAAGGGTCTGCTCTGGTATGACGAAACCGGCACAGTCCATGCTCTGCCGGCGCTGAAGCTGGCGCGCGAGCGCGTGATCGACACCAATGGCGCGGGCGACGTGTTTCACGGCGCTTATGTCTATTCGTATTTAAGCAATCCCGAAAAAAGCTGGCACGAGCATTTTGTCTTCGCGCGCGCGGCATCGACATTCAAGATCCAGCGCCTCGGCAACGAGGCCGGCCTGCCGACGTTGCCGGACATCGCGGCTGTGCGCGCGGAATTCGAGGCGGCGTAAGGCGGCGACTGTTAACTGGATAGCGCGCAGCGAAATTCAGGCTACGAAGATACTTGCTACGATGACGGCTTGCGTTCCAGTTCCTGCTTGTAGCTCGCGTAATTCGGCTGATCGACCGCGAGCTTTTCCATCGTGGTCTGCCACAGATGATCGGCGACGCCGGGCGATTGGAGGCTGATCTCGCCGCTGGCGATGTCATCGGCGAGCGCGCGGTTCAAATCATGCAGCGTGCCCTGCACGCCCATCAATTGCGCCAGCCGGGCATTCTCTGCCGCGTCGCTATCGTCACTCAACGTCAGTTCGCGCGTCACCAGATCGAGCGCATTGATCGCGACGCGCAGTTTGAAGGCGCTATGGCCGCCGGCGATCTGCGGCGCGATGTCGTTGCGCAAGAAATCCGCCACGGCTGCAATGAGTTCTGTCGTCGTCGGTTCGTCCTGCATTGCACTCATCTCTTTATATTTGCGAATGATCTTATCCGAAAATCGGACAACCACTTTTCGGGATCATCCGCGCGGCGCAAGTAAACGTAAAAGATCGATCTCCGTTTCAGAGGAGCGGCGGCCGATCATTGCGCGCTCCATCGAATGATCCGGCCCCTGCCGAAACCGCTGCATCATGCCGCAGCACATGAGGCCCCAGCGCAGCGTGCCCATCACCTCCCAGAACATCACGCGATCCGGATCGACGCGGCGCGCGCTCAACGCCTCATAGCCCGCGAACATGTCCTCGCGCGTGCCGAAGCCGCCGACGGGTTTGTCGATGCCGCCGAAGCGCCATGAGTTGACGCAGATCCAACCGAGATCTTCCATGGGATCGCCGAGATGCGCCAACTCCCAATCCAGCACCGCGCGAATGCCGTCCGCGCCGATAATAAGATTGCCGTGGCGAAAGTCGCCATGCACCAACGTTACGTCCGCCGATGGACCGGGATCATGCGCACCGAGCCAGCGCAGCGCGAGGTCGAACACCGGGCGCGGCCAATCAAGCGCATGATAGTCGCGGGTCATCTCCGCGATCTCCTTTGCCGCCGTCATGCTGCGCAGCGTCGGCAAATTCGCCATCGGCAGATCGTGCAATGTCGCCAGCGTCTCGCCGACCTGCCGCGCCAGCAGCGGCCGCACCGCTGCAAATTCCTGATCGCGCAAAATCTTGCGCGGGATGGTTTCGCCATCGACACGGCCCATGACGAACCCGATGCCGAGATGGTCGCTCTCGCGCAGCACATAAAGCACCTGCGGCGACGGCACGCCTGCGGCAAAAGCCTGCTGCATCAGAACGGCTTCCGCATCGAGACCGGCGGCGCGGCCGGGAGCCGCCCCATAGCCCTGCGGAGCGCGGCGCAGAATCGCTGCGCGCGCGCCATCGGGATGCGCAATATCGAACGACCACGTCTCCTGACTGGCACCGCCGGACAGTCGCTTCACATCGCTGACGCCGCTCGCGCCGTCGCACCACGTCTGCACGCAGTGCGACAGCGCCGTCTGCATCTCGTCCGGCGTCACGCGCTCACTTGCCCTTGAATTTGGCGGGCCGCTTTTCGAGAAACGCCGTGACGCCTTCCTTGAAATCTTCGGCCGCGCCTGCCACGCGCTGCGAACGCTGTTCGAGATCGAGCTGATCTTCAAACGAATTGTCCGTCGACTCCCAATACATCTTGCGGATCAGCGACAGCGCGATGGTCGGCCCGTTGGCAAGATCATGCGCGAGCTTCATGGTCTCGTCCCACAAAGCGCTGTCCTCGTAGACCCGATTGACGAGGCCCCAATCGAGCGCCTTCTCGGCCGACAATTTTTCACCGAGCAGCGACAATTCCACCGATCGGGCTTTGCCGATGATGCGCGGCAGGATCCATGTCGAGCCGCAATCCGGCACCAGACCGATGCGGCGAAACGCCTGCAGAAAATACGACGACTTCGCGCAGAGGATGAGATCGCCCATCAATGCAAAACTCATCCCCGCGCCCGCAGCAGGACCGTTCACCGAGGTGACGATCGGACAATGCATCAGGCGTAAGCGGCGCAGGAACGGATGGAAGCCGGTCTCAAGCGACGAGCCGGCATTGCTGCGCTTCGGCGGCCCATCGGTCTTGTTGCGGCCTTGAAGGTTCGCGCCCGTACAAAACGCGCGGCCGGCACCGGTGATGACAAGGCAGCGCACCTCGTCGCGCTTATCCTCGATTGCGTCGAGCGCTTCGCCGAGGCCGACGAGCATGTCCATCGAGACGGCGTTCATCACCTCCTGATGATCGAGCTTCAGGATCGCAACAGGGCCGTCGAAATCGAGCGTGCAGTGTTTGAATGGCATGGTTTCCTCGTTTGTGGTCCGCGCCTTGTTGATTTCAGTCGCGGCGGGTTTGTCGTCTGCAGGTATGTCGTCTGATGGTTTGTCGTCGGCGCGCATCATTGATTTTTGCGCGCGGCTTGTCCATGCTTGCCTGAACAGATGTCGGTCGGCATCACTGCGCCAGCGTCATAACAAAAAGAAGAGGAAACGCTTGATGTCGATTTCAAATTCGATTTTCGATCTCACAGGTCGCGTCGCGGTCATCACCGGCGGCAATGGCGGCATCGGCCTCGGCATCGCACAGGCACTCGCGGCACAAGGCTGCAATGTCTCGATCTGGGGCCGCAACGCCGCCAAGAACGAGGCGGCGATCGCTTCCATCACAGGTCTCGCCGGCAAGGCCGAAAGCCGCATCTGCGACGTCAGCGATCCGGTCTCGGTGAAAGCCGCGATGGCCGCGACGCTGGATGCGCAAGGCCGCGTCGATGGCTGCTTCGCCAATGCCGGGATCGGCGGCGGCGGACGGCATGCGTTCATCGATCGCACCGAAGAGCAATGGCGCACAATGTTCGCAACCAATCTCGACGGCGTGTTTCATGTCTTTCAAGCCGCCGCGCGCCACATGACCGAGCGCGCGACGGCAGGCGATCCATTCGGCCGGCTGGTGGCGACCTCAAGCCTTGCATCGATTTTCGGCACCGCGCGCAATGAGCATTACGCGGCGACGAAGGCGGCGATCAATGCGCTGGTGCGCGCGCTCGCGGTCGAACTGGCGCGGCAAGGCGTGACGGCGAACGCGATCCTGCCCGGCTGGATCAAGAGCGATATGACGGCAAACATCATGCAGAACGAGAAGTTCGTCGCCAATGTGATGCCGCGCATTCCCACCCGCCGCTTCGGCGAACCCAGCGATTTCGGCGGCATTGCGGTCTATCTGATGAGCAAGGCGTCGTCGTATCATACGGCGGATACGTTCGTAATCGACGGCGGATATACAGCGTTTTAAGGCCGCTACGTCATTGCGAGCGCTCAGCCGTGTTGGCTCCTGCCAACTTGGCTGACGCGAAGCAATCCAGTTTTTTCGTGATGCAGGAAAGAGTGGATTGCTTCGTCGTTATCGCTTCTGGCATGCGAGAAACGATAGCTCCTCACAATGACGACCTAGATGGCCGCCCTCTTCATTTCTGACTCAGCCCCCGCCATCGCAAAACCCTCATAGCCTTTCGCCGCGACGGCCTTCAGCTTCTCGCCGTAAACATGGACGCCGCCGATATAGGGCATGAAGATGCGCGGTTTGCCCGGCACGTTCGCGCCCATGTACCAGGAGTTCGCCTGCGGATAGAGCGTGCCCTGCGCGACCTCGTTGACATGCGCGACCCATCGGTCTTCTGCCGCAACATCCGCCTCCATCGTCGCAATGCCGCGATCGCGCATCATCGCGAGGCAATCGCTGAGCCAATCGACATGCTGCTCGATTGCCACGATCATATTGCTGAGCACCGAGGGGCTGCCCGGTCCCGTGATCAAAAACAAATTCGGAAACCCGGCGCTCATCAGGCCCAAATATGTCCGCGGCCCCGCGCTCCATTTGTCGTTCAGCATCACGCCGTCGCGGCCGGTGATGTCGATCTTGGCGACCGAGCCTGTCATCGCATCGAAGCCTGTCGCCAGCACCAGCGCATCGAGTTGATAGTCCAAGCCGCCGCTGCGCAAACCTGTCGCCGTGATGGTCTCGATCGGGTTGGTCTTGAGATCGACAAGCGTGACGTTGTCGCGATTGAACGTGGCGTAATAATCGGTATCGACGCAGATACGCTTGGAGCCGACCGGATGATTGTCCGGCTGCAACAGCTTTGCAGTCGCGGGATCTTTGACGATCTCGGCGATGCGCGCGCGGATGAAATCAGCCGCCGTATCATTAGCTGTTTTATCCAATGCTAAATTATTATAGACGCCCATGAAGGTTAGCCCGCCGCGGGTCCAGCGATCAGCGTATTTCGCGGTGCGAACGTCCTCGGCATCGTCATGGGCGCCACGATCCGGCAGCTCCTGCACGATGCCGTTTTTCATCTCCTCGCGCGCGCGGCGGCGGATTTCGGGATAGTTGTCGCGGAAAGCCTTGCGCTCGTCGGCCGTCAGCGCGGCATTGCGCGCGGGCACGCTGAAATTCGCGGTGCGCTGAAACACCGTGAGGTGACTGGCCTGTTCGGCGATGACGGGAATCGACTGGATCGCCGACGATCCCGTGCCGACGACGCCGACGCTCACGCCGGTGAAATCGACGGTCTCATGCGGCCAGTGCCCGGTGTGATAGACTCGGCCTTTGAAATCGGCGAGGCCCGGCAGATCGGGCATCCGCGCATTCGACAGACACCCGGTCGCAAGCACGACGAATTGCGCGCGAATGATGTTGCCGTCGCCCAGCGTCACGGTCCAGCGATGGTCGCGCTCGTCGAACACGGCAGACGACACGCGCGTCTCGAACTGGATATCCTTGCGCAGGTCAAATCGATCAGCGACGTGACCGGCATATTTCAGGATTTCCGGCTGCGGCGCATAGCGCTCCGACCAATCCCAGTCCTGCTGCAACTCGTCCGACCACGAATAAGAATATTGCATGCTCTCGACGTCGCAGCGCGCGCCGGGATAACGATTCCAGTACCATGTGCCGCCGACATCACCGCCCTGCTCGTAGACTCGCGCCGACAGGCCAAGCCCGCGCAGCCGGTGCAGCATGTACATGCCGGCGAATCCCGCGCCGACCACGACGACGTCATAGGCAGAGCGCGGGGATGTCGGATGAGGTTGAACGGCGGCCATCGGCGCGTTTCCTTTGATCTTGATTGTTGGCCGCAGCATTGAACCCGAACGGCGAAAGCGCAAGCGCGAAATCGCACCGCATAGCGGGCATTCTGCGAGGCGGAAAAACGCATGTTGCCGCACGCTTGGCATCACCACATCGAATGCGATAGCGTTCCTGCAAATCGCGCCTCCAAGACGCGCGAACAGGGAGCAAATCTATGAAATCACCCGTCTGCGAGATGTTGGGAATCGATTTCCCGCTGCTGGCCTTCAGCCATTGCCGCGACGTCGTCGCGGCCGTCAGCCGCGCCGGCGGCTTTGGCGTACTCGGCGCAACGGTGCATTCGCCAAAATCGCTCGAACAGGAGTTGAACTGGATCGACAGTCATTGCGACGGCAAGCCTTACGGCATCGACGTGCTGATCCCGGAAAATATCTCCACCGCTGGCGAAAAGAACGTCACCTGGAAAAGCCTGGAGGCGCGCGTTACTCCCGAACATCGCGCCTTCACCCGCGATCTGTTGAAAAAATATGGCATCGAGTTGAAGGCCACGGACGTCGATCCCAACGAGACGCAGCCCTTCGACGGCGAGACGGCGCTGCAATTGCTCGACGTCTCGTTCAACCACCCGATCCGGCTGATCGCCAATGCGCTCGGCGTGCCGCCCAAGGCAATGATCGCGATGGGCAAAAAACACAACGTGCCGGTGGCCGCACTGGTCGGAGCGAAGGAACACGCGATCCGGCAGGTCGCGGCCGGTGTCGATCTCCTCGTCGTGCAGGGCACCGAAGCCGGCGGCCATTGCGGCGAGGTCTCGACTTTGGTTTTGGTGCCCGAAGTCATCAAGGCGATCAAGTCGATGCGCGAAGTCCCGGTGCTGGCCGCCGGCGGCATCATGACCGGCGCGCAGATGGCGGCCTGCATGGCGATGGGGGCTGCGGGCGCATGGACCGGATCGGTCTGGCTCGCGACGACGGAATCCGAGACCTCCGATATCTTCCGCGAAAAAATGATCGCAGCGTCGTCGCGCGATGCGATCCGCTCGAAAGGCCGCACCGGCAAACCGGCGCGGCAATTGCGCTCGGTGTGGACCGATGCGTGGGGCGGCGAAAACTCGCCGGGCGCGCTGCCGATGCCATTGCAAAGCATCATCAGCCGCGATGCCTTTGCCTCGATCGACAAAGCCGCGGCATCGGGCAACGCTGCCGCGCGCGACCTCGTGAGTTACTTCGTCGGACAGGGCGTGGGTTTGATCGACAGCGTCAAATCCGCAGGTGCCGTGGTGCAGGAATTCAAGGAAGATTTTGCAGATGCGATCGCGCGCATGAATGCGCTGGTGGATGAATGAGTTTGTCTTTGCGAGGGTTTTGCGTTTCTCGACTGCGAAAAACGCACACTCCTCGCAATGACGACAGAGCGATATGAACGAGAAAGCAAGAAAATGCCCGAACAAACTCGCACACCCGACGATCGCATTCCCGTCATCGTCGGCATCGGCGAAATCACTGATCGCCCCGCCGAAATCACACAAGGCCTCGAACCGCTGGCGCTGCTCGAAGCTGCTTTGAAGCGCGCGGCGCAAGATGCCGGGGCGGCTCTGCTCGCAGATATCGACTCGCTGGACATCGTGAATTTTCTAAGCTGGCGGTACGACGCGCCCGAACAGCTGCTCGCCGCGCGGCTTGGTGCCAAGCCCAAACATAATTACTATGGCCCGGTCGGCGGCGAGAGCCCGATCCGCTATCTGCACGAAGCAGCGCAACGTATCGCGCGCGGCGAGAGTAAGGTCGCGGCGGTATGCGGCGCAGAGTCCCAAGGCACCGCGACAAAGGCTGCGCGCGCCAAGATCGACCTGCCGTGGACACCCTTCGCGCATCATGTCGAGGAGCCGAAACGGGGCGCGGCGTTTCAAAAGCCGCTCGCCGTGACGCTCGGCGTGTTTCGGCCCGTCACGGTCTATCCGCTATATGAGAGCGCGACCTCCGCGCATTGGGGCCAAACGCCGCGCGAGGCGATGCACGAGTCCGGCGAATTGTGGGCGCGCTATTCGGCCGTCGCCGCGACCAACCCGCAGAGCTGGATGAAACGTGCGGTGAGTGCCGACACGATCACGACGCCATCGCCCGACAATCGCATGATCGCGTGGCCCTATACCAAATTCCAGGTCGCCAATCCGACTGTGAATATGGGCGGCGCGCTGATCCTGACGTCGCTGGCGCATGCGCGTGCGCTCGGTATTTCTGAATCGAAGATGATCCATATTCACGGCGGCGCATCGGCGGAGGAGAAGCGCGATTATCTGGAGCGCGACCAGTTCGTCGAAAGCCACGCGCAGAATGCGGTGCTGCAATCGGTCATGAATTTGGTCGGCGGCGACGGCAACATGTTCGACGCGATCGAACTCTATAGCTGTTTTCCCTGCGTGCCGAAGATGGCGCGGCGCACGCTTGGCTTAGGCTTCGACGTGATGCCGACAGTGACGGGCGGGTTGACGTTTTTCGGCGCGCCGCTGAACACCTATATGACGCATGCGGCCTGCGCGATGGTGCGCCGACTGCGCGACGGCGGCAAACTCGGTTTGCTTTACGGGCAAGGCGGCTTCGTCACCAAGCATCATGCGCTGGTGCTGTCGCCGCATGCGCCGACAGAGCCGCTGTCGCAGGAGACATCCGTGCAGGCGGTCGCCGACGCCGCGCGCCATTCGGTGCCGATCTTCGATGCTATGCCGTCCGGCAACGGTAAGGTCGAAGCCTTTACGGTTCTCTACGGCGCGCATGCCGCGCCGGATTACGGCGTAGTGATGCTGCGCACGCAGAATGAGTCACGCACCCTGGCGAGGGTGCCGGTGTCAGACGATACGACGCTGACGCATCTGATGAATATGGATCGCACGCCGGTCGGCTCGATCGGTGCGATCAGCATGGCGGCGGACAACGTGCCGGAATGGAAACTTAGGTAGGCGTTGCCGTCATTCGTTCCGTCGCCGCTTCTGGATCGCTTTGCGCATGAAAAAGCCGGCAAAAATGCCGGCATTCTCATAGCTCGCAATTACGACGCCTATCGATTCGGATTCGGATAGACCAAGCCGCGCAAACCGGACCGATCGAACGGCTTCCATTGCCCTTCCGGCTGCGACAGGCGATCGGCAACCGCATAGACAGCAGCCGGGTGGTGCGCCATGCCGCAATGGCTGCTCTCGACTTCGATGCTTTCCGATGTCGCCGTGGTTTTTTCCATGCAGCCCTGCCACGCGCAGATGCCATCGGTGCGGCTGAAGATGGCGGTGGTCGGCACCGGCGGCGTCTCGGAGAGCGCCCCGCCGAAGTGCGGATCGGGCGCGTCTTCGGCGCTCTGGCCGCTGACCATTTCATAAACGCGCCACGCATTGGTCGCCTTCGGGCTCGCCGCGAACGGACTGCCGAGCGAAATGACCGAG
This sequence comes from Tardiphaga sp., assembly GCA_043739005.1. Lineage (GTDB taxonomy): Bacteria > Pseudomonadota > Alphaproteobacteria > Rhizobiales > Xanthobacteraceae > Tardiphaga. The sequence continues at coordinate 8,090 of JAYUEY010000021.1, read as the reverse complement.
CGAACCTTGTCCGGCATGATCTTCGCGAGTTGCCGCGCGTAAAGGCCGCCGAGGCTCCACCCGATGAGGCTGACCTTGCGGCCCGACGTCTCGTACATCTCATTGACTTGCGCGACCATCATGTCCTGCACGCCGTCGCGCAGACCCAAATTGCGGCCCTGCTTCCAGCCGCTGACGCGGTATCCTTTGCCGCGCAAAAAGCTGCGCAGCGGCCGCGTCGAGACATCGCTCGCGACCAAACCCGGCAGCACCAAAACCGAATGACCGTCGCCGCGCGGCGCAAGGCTCAGCATCGGCAATGCACCCAAGAAGGCACCAAACTCAGTAATCGCGCGCATCTCCAAAAACATCAACGTTTTGGACGGCGCGCGCATCGCGCCCAAAGAACCATCGGCGGTCGCACTCGCGGACATTTTCAAATCCCCTTCGCCCGAACGGCGGGCCCAGCATTCAAAGTGGAACACATCACACAATGATTCAGCAAACAGATCGTTCATGCGATCGGGAATTTATGTGTGCGCTGCAGCGCAAATTAAAAGGTCAGGATCCATGACATTTCGATCAGTGCGTCATCATGGCAGCCGCAGCAGCACTTCGATCGTATGCAGCATGAGGCCTGCAAGGCCGCCGATCAGCGCGCCGTTAAAACGGATGTATTGCAGGTCGCGGCCGATATTGATTTCGATCAGCGAGATCAATTGCCGCATGTCCCATGCCTTCACCTGATCGGCGATAAAGGTCGAGACGCCGCTTTTCTGATCGGCGATGAAGGATCGCGCGACGGCGACGATGCCGTTGTTGATCTCGTCGCGCATTTCGCTGTCGCCGGCGAGCGCGCGGCCGGCTTCCGCGAATACCTTCGCCAATTGTTGCTGAAGCACATTGTCGGCACCCGATGCGCTACGTTCGATGAAGCCACGCACATTGTCCCAGATATTGCGTGCGAGATCGCCGAGTTCGGGCCGTGCCAATAGATCGCGTTTCAAGCCGTCGATGCGTGCGGCATAAGCAGGATCGGTTGCCAATTTATCGACAAAAGACAGCAGCATGCGATCGAATTCGTCGCGGAACGGATGCGCGGGGTCGGTGCGCACATCGTCGAAAAACGCGCTGGCGGAGGCTACGATCTTCTTCACCAGAAATGCATCGGTGCGATAGAGCTTCAGCAGCGTCGGCAATTCGTCGCGCACTTTGTCGCGGATCGTCGCCAGCATGTCGGGCTTTTCAAGTGAATCGTGCAGCGCCGTCATCAGATCGTCGAGCAGGCCCTGATGACGGCCGTCCTTGATGAAACCGCGCAGCGTGCCGGCAGCGAGCGGCGCCAGATCGATCGCCTGTATTTGCGTCGCAATACGGCGCATCGCGAAGGTCTTGAGGCCGGAGGTTTCCGCCGCCGCCAGCGCATCGGGCAGCATCCGCAACACGAAGCGCGCCAAATCAGAACTGCGTTTTGAGTCGCGCAACCAATCAGCGATGAAAGACGCGAAATCGACCTGACGCAATTTCGCCTCGACGGGGGATGCTTCCAGAAAATGCGTCTCGATGAAATCACCGAGCTTGTCGGCGATGCGATGCTGGTTGGCTTGAATGATCGCAGTATGCGGGATCGGCAACCCCAGCGGCCGGCGAAACAGCGCGACGACGGCATACCAATCCGCGAGGCCGCCGATCGTGGCGGCCTCCATGAAAGCGGCGACATAGCCGAACGCCGGATGCACCGGCAGCATCCAGCGCGCGGCGATGAAGGCAACGAATGTCAGCACCAGCACCGACGTCGCCAACAGCTTGATGCGACGAAGCTCGGTGGCGCGGAGAATATCGGCGGCGTTAAGGGCGAAAGCTGCTGGGGCTGCGGGCATGGGGACGATTCAGTACGAGCGATGGTGCAGTGATAGTAGCGCAACGAGCGCGCTTCACCACCAGCCGTCATGCCCGGGCAGGCGGGCATCCGGTATTCCGAGGTGTTGGTAAGAACAACGAGAGCTCGCGGGGGGATACTGGGCCCTCCGCCTTCGCGGAGGGTGACGCCTCGTGACGTTGAAAATCAGCTGACACCAACGCGAAAAAAAAGGCCCGCTTGCGCGGGCCTTCAAATCTCAATCGATTACGTAGTCTTGATTACGCAGTCTTGATTACGCAGTCTTGGCGTAGGACGCGGCTTTCGTCATGTTGTCCTGCGCGGTCTTGGCACCGTCGGAGATGACCTTGCCGAGATATTCCGTGGTCGACTTGGCACGCGCGACGAACACTTCGCCGGCGGTCTTGACCAGGTCGGTCTGGATCTGGGCGGCTTCGCTCAGCGACTTGGCGGATGCCAGCTTTTCGATGCCCGAGAAGTAAGCCTCGACGTCGTTGTACATCGCCTTTTGGATGTTGCGGGAGATCTTGGCGATCTCGCTCACCGAACCAGCGGCGGCAGTCTCGATCACGGACGTCACCTTTTCCGAACCCGTATGGATGTCGGCGGCGCGATCCTTGGCTGTCGAGGCAGCACGCTTGACGAAATCGCGCGCGGCTTCCGGCACTTCCATGTTCTTGAGCGCGTCGGTCATCGGCGCGAAAGCTTTCTTGACGCTGTCGGTCGCGGAATTGACGGCGGTTTCGACGGTCTGAGTGTGATCTGTCATGTGAGTATCTCCATCCTCTGGTTGAGCGATAGGCTCGGCCCCGTCCGTATGGCCCGGGGTGCCCTCTGTATGCCATATTAACCAGTGCACTGCAATATCGTTGCTGCAGTGCAATATCACAAATCCGTGATATGCCAGTCAGAGAGGCATATCGCTGCCGGAAATGAAGTCAGCTTGCGACTGCGCCAGGCAGGCCATAGGCGTCCATCTGCGCCTGCACCTTCGCGACATTGTGCCCGAGCACGACAATGTCGTGGGTGCGGCCGTTGCCATCCCGGACATGGTCCCGCAACAGCGCCTCGGCCTTGAAGCCGAGCCCCTCGAACAGCGCGATGGCGCCGGTCTGATCGACCGTCATTTGCACCATCATCTTTTCCAGCCCGGACGACAGCGCCAGCGCAAAGGTCTCCTGCGACAGCATCCGGCCGACGCCCTGCCCGCGCACGCCGGTCGAGACCACCATGCGGATGTCGCCGACATGCGGCGACCAGGAATGCGGATCGCGCACCAGCGTGCCGCAACCGACGACCTCGCCTTTGCTCAGCGCCAGAATGCTGGTGATCGCGCCGCGTTCGATCTCCTTGACCCAGGCCGAGAGCACCTTCGGCTCGCTGATATTGCGCGGCAGGAACAGCAGATCATGGACCGGCAATTGTTTGGCGAAAGCCAGCACCGCCGCCTCGTCGGCCTGCGTCATCAGATGGAATTCGATCTCGCCGGCCGGGGTCGAGACGTGGCGCGGATATTTGCGTGTCGTGACGTTCATGTCGATCTCTCGCTCAACCAGGAATCCAGTTTCGGCCACAGCCGCTTGATCGCATTCGCACCGGCGACAAGGCTGACGTGGCCGCCTTTCAGCACCACCTCCTGCTTGTCTGTCGAACCGACCTTCGCGATCAGATGTTTGGCTGCTTCATAGGGCACGATGTGGTCGTGCTCGGCGACGGCGTGCAGGATCGGCACCTTGATCGCCGACAAATTTGCAGGCCTGCCGCCGACCGTCATCGTGTCGGTGAACAGCTTGTTGTCCCACATCAGGTCTTTGGTGATGGTGCGGAAATACTCGCCCGCCAGTGGAAGCGTATCGGTCGCCCAGCGATCGAACATCCGATAGCTCTTGACGAATTCGTCATTCCAGATGTTTTCCCAAAGCTGCACCTGCCCGGCGATGCGCGACGCCGGCCGCAACATCTCGAACGAGGTCAGAATCATTTCCGGCGGCACGTTGCCGACTGAATCGACAAGCCGATCGACATCGAAATAGCGCCGGTCGGAGAAGTTGTGAAACAGCTCCATCTTGGTGAAATCGACCGGCGTGGTGAAGCAGATCAAATTCTTCATCGGCCCATCGGGAAAGATCGAGCCGTACAGCGTCGAGAGGACGCCGCCGAAACAATAGCCGATTACGCTGACATCGGTCTCGCCGGAATCCTTTTGCACGCGGCGGATCGAATCCGGGATGAAATCGAGGACGTAATCCTCCATCCGCAGGTTCTTCTCTTCCGGCGTCGGTGCGGTCCAGTCGAGCATGTAGACGTCATAGCCATGCTTCAAGAGAAACTCGATGAAGCTCTGGCCGGGTACGAGATCGAGGATGTAACCGCGATTGGTCGTCGCCATCACGATCAGGATCGGGACGCGGTAAATCTCATCGGTCATCGGCCGGTAGTGATAGAGCTTCATCGTGCCGCGCGAATGCAGCACGTCCTTCGGCGTCGCACCGAGCGTCGGTCCTGACGACGCGATATATTCGACGCCCTTGATGCTGCGCTGGATCGCGCGCTGCACCTCGTTCTGGATGCGCTCAGGGATCGCGGCAAAATCGGCAACGGGATCGGGACTGGCGGATTGCTTGTTCATGCGCCCTCGCCTTCTTTCGATGGTGGCCGTTTGGTGCGGGCGGGTTTCGGCGGTGCGTAGCCGGAAGGTGGCGCACCGGCGTCGGCGCGCATGTCTCGCAGGATCGACAACACCTCGGACATCTGGCTTTCGATCGCAGCCAGGCGTTCGCCGAAACTGGTCATCTGGGCCCTGCTCGGCAGGTTCATGCCGGTGAGGTATTTCTCCATCATGTCGCCCATCTGCTTCTGGGCACCGGCCGACACGCTACCGGCCTGATTGACGACCTTGGAAAATTCAGGCGAGGCCATCGCCTGATTGGCAAAGGCGTTGAAACCCTTTTCCATCTCGCCGACCATGGTCCGCCACATCTCGACGGGGTCGTTCTTATTGTCGGCCATCGTTTCCTCCGCCTCGTGCATACCCGAACGGGTCACACCGTTTTGAGGCATTCCATACCGTTGACAGGGCATCGTCAACCAGAGGGCGAAGCCGGCCCAATGCGCCCGCTCGCCCGCTCCGGAAATCCGTGCCATAGCTGACGCATAACATACAACGAGGGTGTATCGTGACCGCTGTGGATCATCAACCGCCGCAACTCGCCAAGAGCAACGGCATCGAATTGTGCTACGAGATTTTCGGCAAGGCCGATGCGCCGCCGCTGTTTCTTATCATGGGTCTCGGCGCGCAGATGATCCATTGGGACGACGAATTTTGCGCCATGCTGGCGGCGCGGGGCTTCCGCGTCATCCGCTTCGACAATCGCGATATCGGCCAATCGACCAAACTCAGCGGCGGCAAGAAGCTAACAGCGTTTGAACTCATCAAGCTGCGGCTGCTGGGTTCGCCGGTCGCATCGGTTTACAAATTGAGCGACATGGCCGCCGACACGATCGGCCTGATGGACACGCTCGGCATCGCGAAAGCACATATCGTCGGCGCATCGATGGGCGGCATGATCGCGCAGGAAATCGCGATGCGCTATCCGCAGCGCGTGTTGTCGCTGACCTCGATCATGTCGTCGACCGGCAATCCGAAGCTGCCGCAGCCGACCCGCGAAGCAACGGCTTTGTTGATGGCCGCTCCGCCCGCGACCTACGAAGACTATCTCGTACGCTTCGCGCAGACATGGAAGCTGCTGCGCGTCGGCTCGTTCCCGGAAGACGAAGCCAAGGATAGGTCGCGCGCCGAACGCACGTATGCGCGCGGTCTCAATCCCGCAGGCGTCGGCCGCCAGTTGCGCGCGATCCTCGCATCCGGCAATCGCAAGCCGCGCCTCGCAGCCGTCACAGCGCCGACTTTGGTGATTCACGGCACCGTCGATCCGCTGGTGCGGCCTGAGGCCGGGCGCGACACGGCAGCGTCTATTCCCGGTGCCAAGCTGATCGAGATCGCCGGCATGGGCCACGCGCTGCCGATCCCGATGTGGCCGCAGATCGTCGGCGCGATCGCGGATCATGCCGGGGCGCGGTCGTAAAAGTTGTCATTGCGGGATGTGTCGCTGTCGGCGATAGCCGGCTGCTGACACAGGCCCGGAATCCATAACCCCGTCGTGTTTATGAGAAAAAACCAAAGCCCACTTTTTAACGAGCGCAGGGATTACGGATTCCGGGCGCGCCTTCGCCGCACGAGGATGTGCGGCTCAAGCGCCCCGGAATGACGGCGGTTACTGCAAGCTCAGCGCCACGAAGCGCACTTCGCCGTCGCCATTTGCGACCAGCAACAGCACGGACTTCTTGCCGTCTTTCTTCAAGGCATCGACCCGCTTCTTGACGTCGCCGGCATTGGCGACGCTCTCTTGCGCCACCTCGACGATCACATCACCGGCACTTAAACGCTTTTCGGCCGCGTCCGAATTGCCGTCGACGCCGGTGACGACGACGCCCTTCACCGAATCCTTGATCTTGTATTTGGCGCGCAGATCCTTGCTCAGCCCTGCAAGGTCGAGACCCAAAGCCTTTTGAGTCACCGGCTTTTCCGGCTGAACCTCGGTCTTGACCGATGCGGGCGTCGGCTTCTCATTCTCTTCGAGACGCGCGAGCGTCACCTGTTTGATGACCTCCTGCCCCTTGCGGATGATGACGACATCGACCGCCTTGCCGACCGCCGTATCGGCGACTGTACGCGACAGATCCTTCGGCTCCTTTATATCCTTGCCATCGAATTTGACGACGACGTCGCCGGGCTCGATGCCGGCGGGCTTGGCCGGTCCCTTGTCATCGATGCCGGCAATCAGCGCGCCGCGCGCCGGCTTGATGTTGAGGCTTTCGGCAATTTCATCCGTGACCTGCTGGATGCGGACGCCAAGCCAACCGCGGCGCAATTCGCCGAACTGGCGCAGTTGATCGACCACGACCGAGACGGTCTTGGATGGCACGGCGAAGCCGATGCCGATCGAGCCGCCCGACGGCGAGATGATGAGCGTGTTGACGCCGATGACTTCGCCATCGAGATTGAACAATGGGCCGCCCGAATTGCCGCGATTGATGGCGGCGTCGGTCTGGATGTAGCTGTCGTAAGGTCCGGAATTGATGTCGCGATTGATCGCGGAGACGATGCCCGCGGTGACGGTGCCGCCGAGCGAGAATGGATTGCCGATCGCGATCACCCATTCGCCGAGACGCAGTTTCGTGCTGTCACCGAACTTGACGGCGGTGACCGGCTTTGCCGGCGTGAACTTCAGAACGGCAAGATCGGTCTTCTTGTCGACGCCGATCAGCGTCGCCTTGGTTTTGGTGCCGTCATTCTGGATCACAGTGATTTCATCGGCGTCAGCGATGACGTGATTGTTGGTCACGACGATGCCGGACGAATCGACGATGAAACCGGAGCCGAGCGAATTGGTCTTGCGTGGCTGCGCCATTCCGGGGCCGCCCTTGCCGTCGCCGCCGCGCTTGTTCTTGAAGAAGTCGTCGAAGAACTCCTCGAAGGGCGAACCCGGCGGCAATTGCGGCATCGCGCCCCGGCCGCCTTCGCTCTTCTCCCCGCTTTTGTCGTCGCCTTTGGCATCGACCGTTTGCGTGGTTGAGATGTTGACGACGGAGTCGATCACCTTTTCGGCAACATCGGCGACGCCTTCAGGCCCGCGCGCCGACGCCGACGCGGTCACGGCCAGAGCGACAGCGAGACCCAGCAACGCGGGACGCAAATAGCGGTTGAACGGTGCAACGGATCTAGCAGCGGACATGGCAGCGGACATGGATGGATGATCTCCGAAAGAGAAACTTGCGAAACGATTATGCACAGACTGCGCCGGTTCGGGCCGCGCGCGCAAGATGGCGAACAGCAGGCGACGCAGCATCAACGCAGGCAAACGCGGTGGAATTCAGGCTACCGACAGACGCGTCAGGACCCAGACGCTTACCGGCGCACCAGCCAGATCAGGACGAGACCAGCCACGGCGGAAACCAGACCGACGATCCGCAACATATTATCCGGCGACGCCAGCGCGCTTTTCATCGCCCGGCGCATCCAGGCCGGGATGGCCGCGAACAGCAGACCTTCCAACACGAGCAGAATACCGAAGCCGATGAGGAAGTCGGCGAACGCTATAGACCTCATCGTGCGTGTCTCCCCGGACGGTTCTTATTGTCACGCGACCGGCGCGAATCCTGAACGGATTCG
>JAYUEY010000020.1:0-3311 GCA_043739005.1 Tardiphaga sp. | reverse complement strand
CCGTCGGCGGGGTCGCTGGCTACTATCGCGGCACGACCGAAACCGTGTTGATGCGCATCACCGAATTCTTTCAAACAATCCCGGCTTTCATTTTTGCCTTGTTGATTGTCGCGATCCTTTCAACATCGGTGACCAGCGAGATCATCGCCATCGCCGCCATCTCCTGGCCCAGCATAGCGCGGCTCGTTCGCGGAGAATTCGTGTCGCTCGGCGGCCGCGAATTCGTACAAGCCTGCGCGGGCCTTGGCGCTAGCGATGGGCGGATCATCTTTTGTCACATGCTCCCGAACTGTGCGTCTTCCATCATCGCAGTCGGTTCACTGCTGATCGGCACCGCGATTCTGCTGGAAGCCGGCTTGGCGTTTCTCGGCCTCGGCGACCCCAATGTCATGAGCTGGGGATTGATTATCAGCGCGGGACGCGCGGTGCTGCGCTCCGCCTGGTGGATATGCACCTTTCCAGGGATCGCGATCCTGCTCACCGTGCTCGGCATCAATCTCATCGGCGACGGGCTGAACGAAGCCCTCAATCCAAGGCTGCGTGAGCGATGAGCGAGACCACTCTCGAACTTCAAAAGCTCACGATCGCTTTGCCGCCGGGTGCAGACCGCGCCAATGCAGTGAGCGACGTCGATCTCGTAATGTGCGCCGGCCAAGTGACCTGCCTGATTGGCGAGAGCGGATCTGGCAAATCGCTTGTCGCGCGGTCGATCCTGGGCCTGCTGCCAAGCCCGCATGTCCGCGTCGGGAGCGGCCGCATTCTGTTCGAGGGTCAAGATCTCGCCGTCGCGAAAGATGTTTCGATGCGCGCCATTCGCGGCGCAAAAATCGGTATGATCTTTCAGGAGCCGATGACAGCGCTGAATCCGCTGCACACGATCGGCCGGCAGCTCGACGAAGTGCTGCGCATCCACACGCTGCTCGGCAGAGCCGCCCGACGCGCCCGCGTGCTCGAATTGATCGATAATGTGCATTTGCCGGAACCCGACCGCATCATCCGGTCGTTTCCGCACCAATTAAGCGGTGGTCAACGTCAGCGCGCGATGATTGCCATGGCTCTGCTTCTCAAGCCGCGCCTTTTGATCGCGGATGAGCCGACGACTGCACTCGACGTGACCACCCAGGCGCAAATCCTCAATCTGATCCGCGAGCTGCAGCGCGAGCACGGCACATCCGTTCTTTTCATTACGCATGATTTCGGCGTGGTGGCCGATATCGCCGACGAGGTCGCGGTGTTGCAGCGGGGTACTCTGGTCGAGCGCGGCACGGTCGCCGCCGTGCTCGGCGCGCCGCAACATCCCTACACGAAAGCCTTGATCGAAGCGGTGCCGAAGCTACTGCCGCCATCGGCACGACCGGCGAATACGCAACCGATTATCGTCGAGGCACGTAATGTTGCTAAGACCTTCGGTACGCAATATTTTTTCGGCGGACGTGTCACGCGGGCTCTGAGCGGCGTGACGCTGGAGCTGCGCCGCGGCGAGACGCTTGGTCTCGTTGGAGAAAGCGGCTCTGGCAAGAGCACGCTGGCGCGCGCGATCACGCGGCTTCTGCACATCGACAGCGGTGAAATTCTGCTCGCCGGTACGGATATCGCCCAGTTCTCGCGTCGCGCGCTACGCCCGGTGCGTAAGCGCCTGCAAATGGTGTTTCAGGATCCCTACGCATCGCTCGATCCGCGGCAGCGGATCATCGACATCATCGCGGAAGGTCCGATTATTCATGGCGCGTCGCCCGCCAAAGCCCGCGAGGAGGCGCAAGCGATGCTCGGTCTAGTTGGGCTCGATCCATCCGCCGCGCAGCGTTTTCCGCATGAATTCAGCGGCGGCCAGCGCCAGCGGATCGGCATCGCCCGTGCGCTCGTGCTGCATCCGGACGTGCTCGTCGCGGACGAGCCGGTCTCCGCGCTTGATGTCTCGGTGCAAGCGCAGGTGCTGGCTCTGCTCGCCGATATCAAGGCGCGGCTGCATCTCAGCATGTTGTTCGTGACGCATGATTTGCGTGTCGCGCTGCAAATCTGCGACCGCATCGCTGTCATGAAGCAAGGCGAAGTGGTCGAAGTGGGGCCGACAGCCGAGATCTTTTTCGATCCGCAGCATTCCTATACCAAGACGCTGTTCGCCGCCGTGCCCGGGCGCACTTGGCAAGACAGGAAGGTCTCATGACATCGACCGAAGCTTTTGTGCCGGGCCCCCGTACCTATCTGGCGGGTGCGGCGACGGGGCCGCTTGCCGACCTCATCTTCGCAGTCAAGGATTTGATCGACATTGCGGGCGTTCCGACCGGCGGCGGCAATCCCGACTGGCCGCGCTTCGCGCCGACACCGGCCCGTCACGCATGGGTCGTGCAGAGATTGCTCGACGCCGGGGCCTCGGTTGCGGGCAAGACGATCACCGACGAAGTGTCGCTCGGAATCCTCGGCGAGAACGCGCATGACGGCACACCTTTGAACCCAGCAGCGCCCGACCGCGTGCCGGGCGGATCGTCAAGCGGATCGGCCTCGGCCGTTGCTGGCCGGGCGTGCGATTTTGCGCTCGGCACTGATACGGGCGGCTCGGTGCGCGTGCCATCGAGCTTTTGCGGCCTGTACGGTATCCGGCCGACGCATGGGCGGATCGATTTTACCGGCATTGCCAGGCAGGCGCCGGGCAGCGACACCTGCGGTTGGTTTGCGCGCGATGCGGCGACGTTCGCGCGCATCGGTGAAGTTTTGTTCGAAAGCCCTCTGCCTGTCTCCCTGCCGGCCACACTGCTGGTGGCCGAGGATGCCTTCGGTTTCGCGGATGACGACGTGCAACAGGCGCTTGCCCCGGCCGTCGATCGTCTCGTAACGCTAATCGGCAAGCGGCGCGATGTCACCTTGGCACCGCAAGGCCTATCGATCTGGCAGCGCGCGCAACGGATTTTGCAAGGAAGCGAGGCGTGGCGCGCCTTTCAGCCTTGGCTTGATGGCCATAATCCGCGGCTCGCCTTCAGCGTGGCGCGGGCTTTGGTGCAAGGCTCAATGATGACCGACGCGGAGCGCAATGCCGCGAGCCTGATGCGGATCGAGGCGCGCGCGCGGCTCAGCTTGCTGCTACCCCCCGGCACGATCCTGTGCCTTCCGACTACGCCGTTCGCAGCTCCGTCGAAAGGCCTTCCGCTTCACGAATTGGAGCCCTTGCGCGAACGCATCAGCTGCTTGACGAGCCATGGCGGCCTCACCGGCGTGCCGCAAGTCAATCTTCCAGGCGCTACGGTCGGCGGTGCACCCGTAGGACTGTCGATCATCGGCAGGCGCGGATCGGACCTCGACCTCCTGCGCGTCGCGAT
>JAYUEY010000019.1:0-9600 GCA_043739005.1 Tardiphaga sp. | reverse complement strand
AACACTTGATAAAAGGCGACGCCGTCCACCGTCACGGTGGCGTTATCCTTGGTGATGACTTCCTGTTCAGGGATTGAGATCACCTGCTCCATCATGTTGATCTTACGACCGACACGATCAAAATAGGGAATGATGAGGTTCAGGCCCGGTGCCAGCGTGCGGGTGTATTTGCCGAAGCGCTCGACGGTCCAATCGTAACCCTGAGGCACGGTCTTTACGCCGGCAAACAGAGTCAACACGATCAGAAGAACCACGGCGATCGCGAAAATATCAAACCCGGTCATCAAGGCTTCCTCGATAAGAACAGCGATATGCATGGTCTATCATGAAAAAGGGCGGACAGCTTATCGCTGCCCGCCCTTTGGACGTGAGCTGAATACGATCGGTTCAGGCGCTTATGAATTGCCCGGATTGAAATCGTCACCGGCCGTTGCAGGGGCCGGTGCATCATCGACGCGCGGCGCGTGCGGACGACGGCGACGGCGCGGCGGGAAACGCTCACCGGCGGGGACCGGCGCAGCGGCATCAAACGGCGCGGCAGTCACCTGCGGCTGCGGGCCGGTGATGAAGGATGGCAGACGATCGACACCGGCATCGGCGACAGGCATCGCAGGCTGCGGCTGTGGTTCGAGACGCGGCTGCGGCTGATATTGCGGACGGTGCTCGCGTGGTTGCTGCTCGCGCGGCTGGTGATCGCGTTGCTCACGCGGTTGATGCTCACGCTGTTCACGCGGCTGATAGGGCTGCTGTTCGCGCGGCTCACGCGGCGCGAAGGATGGCTGCGGTTGTTGCTGCTGGGGTGGCTGCTGCTGCGACGGCGCAAAACCGGGCTCTGCACCAAAATTCGAGAAGTTCTCACTCTCGTCGTCGCCATTGTCGTCCGACGCCATCTCGTTTTCGGAGCGCGGCTGCGGCTGGTTTTGGCGAAACTGCTCCTGCGCGGTGGCGATCAGCCGGAAATAATGTTCGGCGTGCTGGTAGTAATTCTCGGAAGCGACGGGATCGCCGGAGGAGCGCGCATCGCGCGCAAGCTGCACGTATTTCTCGGCGACATGAGAGGCGGTGCCGCGGATCTTGATATCGGGGCCATTCGATTCGAACACCCGTGTCATCGGGTTCTGGCCACGCCGATTATTATTGTTGTTATTACTATTGTTGCTGCTGTGACTGCTGTTGTTATTCCGGTTACGCATCCGCTTGTTGTTATTGTTGTTCTGACCGTTTCTCATGTCTCGCCTTTACAACCGATTCAATATTCGTAGTGGCAACTGAAGTGATGGCAGCCTGGGGTCGTCTTCAGCACGTCCGATAATCTCACGTTCCGAATAGACCTTGTCGCTCTGGTTTGTCGCTCTCGGAAGTTTGCGGGCCACTTGCTTTGGCCCGAACGCACGAACTCGAATTCGTCTTGGAAAGAAGCGTATTGGCACCCGCTTCGCGGCATCCACGGATCGGCGGCGCACATGCTGCCTGATCGATCCGACAATTTGCCGGTTGGCCCGCCTTTGCGAACCTACACCGCTCTCGCCTCGGCCTTATTGTAAGTATGAATTTTCAAAGCGCTATGCGAGGCTTTCGTTCGCTTTTCGGTCTCAGTTGCGCGGCTGTCCCAGCCACTGCGAACCTATCGACCTGACTGTTGGAACCTTTCATTCGGGAGGGTTTCTCTTGTCGAGAACTCCGGTCTCCACCCGCAAATTGACGGGGGCCAGTGACCCTGAACCGATGCTATGGATGGAACGTAGTCGCTCTCCCCGGATATTCCAAGCGGTTTTTTAAAGGCAAACGGCGTTCGAATCCTGCCGAATCAGCCTTTTCGGGCGGATACGGCGCGGGGGATCCCGGCGATATCGCGACCGGGGGCGATGGCTTGCGGCAAGCCCGCAGCGTCGAGAATCATCTGCACGTCATCGCTCTGGTCGTGACCGGTTTCGAGCACGACGAGACCACCGCGCTTTAACAGGCTGGCCGATTGCCTCGCGATCATCCGATACCCATCGAGACCATCGATGCCACCATCGAGCGCGCGCATCGGATCATAGTCGCGCACGTCCTTGTCCAGTCTCACGATATCTGCCGAGCGAATGTAGGGTGGGTTCGACACAATGAGATCGAACGATCCTGTCATTGCCGAGCCGTAGTCGCAGGCGACGAAGCCCGAACGATCGGCAAGGCCGAGGTCGCGCGCATTGGCGCTTGCTGTGATCAATGCATCGATGCTGATGTCAGTGCCGATGCCGAAAGCCTTTGAGCATTCGGACAACAGCGCCAGCAAGATCGCGCCGGAACCCGTACCGAGGTCGATGATATAAAGCGGTTGTGTCGGATCGATCAGTCCGAGCGCTGTCTCGACAATGGTTTCGGTATCGGGGCGCGGCACCAGAGTATCCGGTGACAGCCGCAGTGATAGACCCCAGAATTCCTTCATGCCGATGATGCGTGCGACCGGCTCATGGACCAGACGGCGCAGGACAACCTTTTCAAGCTGCGCGGCGTCGTCGGGCGTAAGTAAACGTGATGCTTGCACAATCATGGCGGTGAGATCGAGCCCAAGCACATGCCCGATCAACAGCCGCGCGTCGAGGTCGGGCGTATCGATGCCGGCCGCCTTTAGACGCGCCGTCACCGCGCGGCGGGTGTTATCAATGGTGGTCCCCGCCGGGATCACACCCCCTCCGCCGCCAGTTGCGCGGCCTGATGCTCCGTCGTCAACGCATCGACAAGTTCATGCAACGACTCGCCCGCGATGACCTGCGGCAGTTTGTAGAGCGTCAGGTTGATACGATGATCCGTGACACGGCCTTGCGGAAAATTATAGGTCCGGATGCGTTCCGAGCGATCGCCGGAACCGACCTTTTCCTTGCGCTCCGCTGATCGCACCGAATTGATCCGCTGCTGTTCGGCATCATAGATGCGCGAGCGCAGGATGTTCATCGCAGATGCGCGGTTCTTATGCTGCGAGCGCGAATCCTGCATCATCACGACGATCCCCGTCGGAATATGGGTGATGCGGATTGCGGACTCCGTCTTGTTGACGTGCTGGCCGCCCGCGCCCTGCGCGCGCATCGTGTCGATCCGCAGATCGTCCTGCTTGATGTCGACATCGACCTCTTCGACCTCCGGCAGAACGGCCACCGTCGCGGCCGACGTGTGAATCCGCCCCTGCGTTTCCGTGTCGGGTACCCGCTGCACGCGATGCACGCCGGATTCGAACTTCAGTTTCGCGAATGCACCGCGCCCCTGAATCTCGGCAATGATTTCCTTGTAGCCGCCCATCGTGCCTTCGCTCGCGGAGATCACCTCGACCTTCCAGCCGACGAGTGCTGCGAAGCGCTCATACATCCGAAACAGATCGCCCGCGAATAATGAAGCCTCGTCGCCACCGGTGCCGGCACGAATTTCGAGTACGACGTTGCGCTCGTCCATCGCATCTTTCGGCAGCAGTGCAACGCGGATTTCCTGCGCCAGCGTCTCGCTACGCGCCTTTAGTTCCTCGCGCTCGGTCTGGGCCATTTCGCGCATCTCGGCATCGACCGAGCTATCGGCGATCAATGCATCAACGCCGGCGATCTCGGATAGTGTCGCGCGATAGGCCTTCACGGCTTCGATGACGGGGTTCAGTTCGGCGAGTTCACGCGACTTGCGGACAAAAATTTCCGCACCGAGTTGCGTTTGCAATTCGGATTCGAGCGACGCATGGCGCGCCAGCAGGACGTCGAGTTTGGATTCAGGCAACATATCGAAAAGTCTCGGCAAGGAATCTCGAAGGGCATCACGACGGCGAATGAATGAGCCAGCCTCGCTACAATGCCAATCCCTCGGCTTCCGCGAATGCGGTCAGCGCGTCGCGGATCGATACGCTTCCGGCCGGCGCATCGAGCAGCGCGGTCAGCACGCTTTCGGCCTTCTTCACATCCAGGTCGAGGATCATCGCCTTGACCGGACCATGCGCGGTGGCGGACAGCGACAGCGAGCGATAGCCCATTGCGAGAAGCGCCAGTGCACCCAATGGCTGCGAGGCCATCTCGCCGCATAGTGACGCTGCGCGTTTCGCGAGATTGGCCTTCTGCACGATCTGGCGCAACGCGCGCAGGATCGGTGCCGACAGCGTGTCGAAACGCTCGGAGACTTTGGAATTTCCACGATCAACCGCGAATAAAAACTGAAACAGATCGTTCGAGCCGACCGACACGAAATCGACCTTCTTAAATAGCTCGTCCAGTTGATACAGAAGTGCGGGCACTTCGATCATGGTGCCGACATCAATGCGCTCCGGCAACGAATGGCCATGCTGGCGCAAATAAGTGAGTTCACGCTCGATGATCGACTTCGCCTGATCAAATTCCGCAACCTCCGAAATCATCGGAAACATGATCTTCAACGCACGGCCGCCGCCCGCTCTCAAGAGTGCGCGGATTTGGCCGCGCAACAGTCCCGGACGATCGAGGCCGAGACGGATCGCGCGCCAGCCAAGCGCGGGGTTTTCCTCGACCACCGTATCCATATAAGGCAGCGCCTTATCGCCGCCGATATCAAGCGTGCGAAAAGTGACGGGCTTGTTGCCGGCCGCATCGAGCACTGCGCGATACAGCGCAAGTTGATCGGACGAGCGCGGCATACTTTGGCCGACCATGAACTGCAACTCGGTACGAAACAGCCCGATGCCGGCGCTGCCGGTCTCGTCGATATGCGGCAGGTCGATGATGAGGCCGGCATTGATCATCAACTCGACCGGCTGGCCGTCTTTCGTCACGCAAGGTCTGTCGCGCAGCGCCGAATATTGCGCCTGCCGTCGCGCGCGAAACCGCACGCGCTCGGCATAGGCCGATTCGATTTCCGCCGACGGACGAATGTAGATCGAACCCGACGTGCCATCGACGATGATCGCATCGCCGGGATCGGCGATCCCCGGCGCATTCGGCACTTCGCCGATCGCGGGAATGCCGAGCGCGCGAGCGACGATCGAGACGTGCGAGTTGGCGGTGCCTTCTTCGAGCACGAGCCCGCGCAGTTTCGTGCGGTCATAATCGAGCAGTGCCGCCGGTCCCATCGCGCGCGCAATCAGGATCGCATTGTCCGGCATCTGGTCGCGCGACGGCGCGTGATCCTGTCCGACAAGCTGGCGCATCAATCTGTGGCCGAGGTCTTCGAGATCGTGCAGGCGATCGCGCAAATACGGATCAGTCGAACGCAGCATCCGCGCGCGCGTATCGGACTGCACGCGCTCGACGGCGGCTTCGGCGGTGAGGCCCGTCGCGACGGCTTCATGCAGCTTGTGCGACCAGCCGTGATCGTTGGCGAACATGCGATAGGCTTCGAGCACATCGCGGTGCTCGCCGCCTTCGGCGACGTCGCCGCGCTCCAGCATGCGGTCCAGATCAGCCCGCAGCTTGGCCAGCGCCGTATCGAGGCGCTTCAGTTCTTTCGGCAGGTCTTCCGCGATATAATTGGTGATGGTGACGCGCGGCTCGTGCAGCACGACATGGCCGAGCGCGATGCCGTCGGACAGGATCGCGCCCTGCTTGTGCACTGTCTGCCGCGCGGCGGGCTCGGAACCGGGCTGCGCCATCGCCGAGAGTTCGCCCGAAGCGATCATCTCGGCCAGCACCATCGCGGTGGTCTGGAGCGCCTCGACCTCTTCCTCGACATAGGTCCGCTTGGCGCGGTTCTGCACCACGAGCACGCCGAGCGTATTGCCGGCGCGCAGGATCGGCACGCCAAGGAAGGAGTGATAGATTTCTTCACCCGTCTCTGGGCGGAACGAGAAGGCCGGATGGCTCTGCGCGTCGTTGAGGTTCAGCGGTGTCGCCTCAGACGAGACGAGGCCGACAAGACCCTCATGCGCGGTCAGAACAGTTTGATGGACGGCGTCGCGGTTAAGGCCTTCGGTGGCGTAGAGTTCGAGGGTGTTGTCGACGCGCAGCACATAGGTCGAGCAGACCTCCGCCACCATGTTGGCGGCGATCAGGACCACGATCTTGTCGAGGCGCTCCTGCGCGCTGACCTGCTCCGCCATGACTTCGCGGAGCCGTCTCAACAAGACGCGGGGACCACCCGACGCGCTCCGCATGTCCCCCAGTCCTCCGTTGCGAATTGATGCCAGCCGCGCGAAGCCGACGACCAATCGCCTTCAAATCAGATGTCTTTTATACAACCCGGCGTAGCACGCCACTGGATGCGGTCAAACCCGTCGGGGATTGTTGCCGCCGTATAGCCAATCGGCCTAGGTTTTGCCAAGCAAAACGCCTGCCACAGACTGGAACATCTGTGATCACGCGATGAACTGTCAAATAAGAGAAAAATAATCTCGAATACGCACCTTCAGCCGGCCTTGCGTGCGGGAGCAGTGGTGCCCAGTTTGCGAGCTTTGCGGAGATCGGCATTGAGCCGCGTCTGCCAGCCGGCCCCTGTGGCGCGATAGGAATCGAGCACGTCAGCATCAAGCCGCAACGTCACGGCGCTTTTCGGCTGCGCGCCCAGCGGCGGCCGTCCGCGCTGAACGATCTTGCCGCCGATGCGGATTTCGGCGCGGTCCAGCATCTCGTCGGTCAGGTCCGGTGCGTCATCCGGATCGATCCACACTTTACGCTTCATCGAGATTTTTGAAGCGGTTGCGGAGCTTGCGCTCTTCCTTAGCATGGCAGTGCCTCATCGAGATGACATGGCGATCCGCGCCACGCGGCGTCCAGACGATCATGACCATGCGTCCATCGAGCCTGCCCGCCGTGATGTAGCGGGTCTCGCCGTATGCAAAACGATCGTCCTCGAATGTCGCGATACGACGGCTGTCGAAAACGCGCTCGACAACCGCGAAATCGAGCCCCCTCTCCTGCAAGGTAATCGCCCGCTTCACAGGGTCGAACGTGACGGCCATTATGAATTATGTGGTGACATAATCCAGTTCGTCAAGAGATTTGGCCCTTACGCCTTATCCAGTCCGTACAGCGTGTGCAGCGTACGAACTGCCAGTTCGGTGTAGGCCGTGTCGATCAGCACCGAAAACTTGATCTCGGACGTCGTGATCGCGCGGATGTTGATGTTGCGCTCCGACAAAGCTTGAAACGCCTGTGCCGCGACGCCGGCATGGCTGCGCATGCCCGATCCGATCACCGAAACTTTGGCGACATCGGTGGCGCTGTCGAAGCGCGCATAACCGATCTTGTCTTTCGCCGCCACGATCGTTTCCTTGGCGCGGGCGTAGTCGGACGCCGGCACCGTAAAGGTAAGATCCGTCGTCTTGCCGTCTTCCGAGACGTTCTGGACGATCATGTCGACATTGATGTTGGCCTCGGCGAGCGGGCCGAAGATCGACGCCGCTACGCCGGGCTTGTCTTCGATCCGGCGAACCGAAATCTGCGCTTCGTCCTTGGAGAAGGCGATGCCGGTGACAATATGATTTTCCATGATTTCCTCTTCGCTGCAGATCAGCGTGCCCGGCGGCGTGCCATGCGGATCGATATCTTCCGGTTTGTCGAAACTCGACCGCACGAAAATCGGCATGTTCTGGACCATGCCGAGTTCGACCGACCGCACCTGAAGCACTTTCGCGCCCTGCGACGCCAGCTCGAACATGTCTTCGAAGGCGATCTTGTCGAGCCGCCGCGCCTTCGGCACCACGCGCGGATCGGTCGTATAGACGCCATCGACGTCGGTGTAGATGTCGCAGCGATCGGCGCGGATCGCGGCGGCAATCGCTACCGCCGAAGTATCCGAACCGCCCCGGCCGAGCGTCGTAATGCGTCCGGTTTCGACATTGATACCCTGGAAACCGGCGATGACGGCGACTTCCTTGCGGTCCTTGAAGCGGGCGATTAGTTCCGTGCCGTCGATATCGAGAATTCGGGCCGACGCATGCGCATCCGATGTCTTGATCGGAATCTGCCAACCCTGCCAGGAGCGCGCCTGAATGCCTTCCCTTTGCAGAGCGATGGCCAGCAAACCGGCCGTCACCTGCTCGCCAGAGGCGACGACGGCGTCATATTCGCGCGCGTCATGCATCGGCGAGGCATCGGTGCACCACGCCACCAGCTCATTGGTCTTGCCGCTCATGGCCGAAACGACGACGGCAACGTCATGGCCGGCATCGACCTCGCGCTTGACGTGGCGCGCGACGTTGCGGATGCGATCCATATTGGCGACGGACGTACCGCCGAATTTCATGACAAGACGGCCCATAACGACTGGTGCATTCCCTTGAGCGAACGAGCTATGATGCCTTCAACACTTTGGCGCGAGGCGGGTCCGATATAGCGGCGCGGTCGCGGGCAGGCAAGCTGCCGCAGGCGTGGTGAGACAGGGTCAACAGGCGGAATATGGCGCGTTATATCGACGATATCCTGCAACCCGGAGAGACGGTGCTGTATTCGACCAATGCGCACTGGATCTTCCATCTGCCGGGCATCGTGGCCTGGATCGTCGCGGCGGGCTTTCTGGCGGCGACGCGGCTGGTGCTGGACGAGACCGCGATCATGCTGATGCTGGCACTTGCGGCGATTACGGCGCTGGTTGCGCTCTATTTGACGGCGCGGGCCTGGTTTCACCGCTGGACGACGGAAACCGACGTCACCAACTTACGGGTGGTCCACAAGACCGGGTTCATCAAACGCGACACGTTCGAAATGGCGCTCGACAAGGTTGAAAGCGTCGATGTGAGCCAAAGTATCCTCGGGCGCTTGCTAAACTTTGGCGACGTCACGATTTTGGGTGTCGGCGAGGGTCGCAAGACCATTACCACGATCGCATCGCCTCTGGCGTTTCGCAGCAATATCACGGCGCGATAGGGACTGACAGCATGACCACGCAAACTACCGTCGATCCAGCCGAGATCACGAAATTCTCGAAACTCTCAGCGGAGTGGTGGGATCCCAACGGAAAAATGGCACCCTTGCACCGGATCAATCCGCTGCGGCTGACCTTCATTCGTGACGCTGCCTGTCGCAAATTCGAGCGCAACGTGAAAAGCCTCGGCTGCCTGTCAGGGCTGCGTCTGCTCGATA
Source organism: Tardiphaga sp. (assembly GCA_043739005.1). Classification (GTDB taxonomy): domain Bacteria; phylum Pseudomonadota; class Alphaproteobacteria; order Rhizobiales; family Xanthobacteraceae; genus Tardiphaga. Next base: position 604 of record JAYUEY010000019.1, on the reverse strand, counting down.
TCGGCTGCGGCGCGGGGCTATTGTGCGAGCCTTTTACACGCCTCGGTGCGGAGGTCATCGGCGTTGATCCCGCCGAGAAGAATATCGCTGCCGCCAAGCTGCATGCCGACAAGGCGCAGCTCTCGATCGATTATCGCTGCACCACCATCGAAGCGATGGATGCGCGCGAACGCTTCGACATTATTCTGGCGATGGAAGTCATCGAACACGTGTCGGATGTCGGGCTGTTTCTTGATCGCTGCGCATCGATGCTCAAACCGGGCGGCATGATGGTGGTCTCGACGTTGAACCGGAACTGGAAAAGTTTCGCGCTCGGCATCGTCGCCGCCGAATATGTGCTGCGCTGGCTGCCACGCGGTACCCATCAATGGGACAAGTTCGTCACGCCCGACGAATTGACGCATCATCTGGCGCGCAACAGGTTGACCGTCACCGACCAGTCCGGCGTCGTCTATAATCCGCTTGCCGACAAATGGTCGCTGTCCGGCGACATGGACGTCAATTACATGGTGGTCGCGGAAGGCATCTGAGGCTCTGGCGAACGCGGCGGCGCGCGCACGAGGCCGGCGCGGCGGCCGGCGATCATCCAGTAGATCAGCCCGCC
>JAYUEY010000018.1:0-37973 GCA_043739005.1 Tardiphaga sp. | reverse complement strand
GTTGAAGACCAACGAGCGCAAAAATATCGACGTCATAAAAAATCCGATCAGTTCGCGGCGGTGCGGCGCGCCGCAAGCGCAGGCTGCTCGGCGAAATCCGGGACGTCCAGGCCGATGCTGGCCAGCCGGACCCGTGCTTCCGCCGCGACGTATTTGGCATATTCCGACAACAAAAGCCGCAGCGTTCCGCCCGATGTCCACCACGGCTCGTCGCGCCACTTTTCGCCGATCACCGAAAACGGGATGAGGTGCACATCCGGCATCGCATGGCTCATCTCTACGATGGCGCGCGGCATGTGATAATTCGATGTCACCACGATCAGCGAGTGGAAGCCACGCTCTTGCACCCAGCGCCGGGTCTCGGCGGCGTTGCTGCGGGTATTGACCGCCGAATGGTCGAGATCGACGCAGCAGGTGAGCAGGCCTGCGCTGTCCGGCACCGTACGCGAGATCGCCGTCGTGCCGTTGGTCGGATGCACCCCCGAGATCAGCAATCGCTTGCCATAGCCGGCCGCCAGCAATTCCATCGCATCGGTGACGCGCGACGACCCGCCGGTCAGCACCACGATGCCGTCGGCATTGCTCGACGGTTTCATCTCGGTGGCGCGAAGTTGAGACAGAAAAGCGATGAAGCCGATACCCGCGCCGACAAAAGACAGCGCCAGCGCCATGACGATGACAGCACCGATCCAGCCGCGCGGCGAACGCGCGGGCGGTTCACCGGCGGATGGCTCCGCGATCGGCTGGTCGGGCCTGGTCATGTGCGCCGTGATGGTCCTTTCATCTCTTCTTTCTATCGTGTTCTTTCTATCGTGTTTCGTCTCTAATCAATATCGCTCAGCGTCGCGAACAGGGTCCGCCGCGAAGCCCACGCCGTGATCGCCGCGATGACGAGAGCCTGCGCCGCCAGCACCAGATAGCCCGACGGCCGCAACGAAAACGTGCCGAGCAGCGCCACGAACTGGTCGCCGACCGGCGTGCCCGAAAACCAGCCCGCGATCGATTCTGAAAATCCGAAAGCCAGCATCGCGACACCGCCGCCGATGACGCCGCCCTGCAGGCCCAATCGCAAAAAGTGCCTGAAGAACCGATTGGCAATATAGCGATCACCGGCACCGACGAAATGCAGCACCTCGACGATCGGCTTGTTCGCGGCCATGGCACCTCTAGTCGCGAATGACACCGAGATGATGGTCGCGATCACGACCAGCGCAAGGATACCGATCCCGGCCAGCACCGTCGCGCCAGTCATCGCACGCATCCGCCCGATCCAGGCGCGATGGTCGTCCACCGTCGCGGTGGGCGCGGCCTGCACGACGCGGGCGCGCATCTGCGCGAGATCGAGCGACGTGCCGGGCTGCATCCGCGCCACCACGACGCGCGGTACCGGCAATTCGTCGAGCGACAGACCCGTCCCAAGCCACGGCTCCAGCAATCCTGCGGATTCCTCTTTCGTATAGACGCGCGTCTCGATGATGCCCGGTTGTGCGCGGACGGCATCCGCCACCGCCGCACTATCGCGTTCTAGATCGCGGCCCTGGACGGGCCGGATTTGAACTGTGATCTCGCTCGACACATCCGATTGCCATTCGCTCGCCGACGCGCTGACGAGAAGGACAGCGCCGGTGGTCAGCGAGGCGAGGAACGTCATGATCGCAACGACGGCGACCAGCGCGCGGCCGGCGACCTGCCCGCGCGGCACGATCGGCGAAACGTTACGCGCCTTCATCGGCACCTGCGGGCGGTCATGCCCGAGGTCCATCAGCGCATCGCGTTCGGGTTTGGGCCTATTCATAGAAATGCAGCCGTCCCTGATGCAGCACCATGCGGCGCGCATCGAGTTGATCCATCAGCGTCATGTCATGCGTGGCGATAATGATCGCAGTACCGGATTTGTTCAGTTCCATGAACAGCCGCAACAATCGCCGGCCCAAGGTCGGATCGACATTGCCCGTCGGCTCGTCGGCCAGCAACAATTGCGGCCGCGCGATCACCGCACGCGCGATGGCAGCGCGCTGCTTCTCGCCGCCTGACAGGATCGGCGGTAGTGCATCCATGCGGTCGCCGAGACCGACCCATTTCAAGAGGTCGATGACCTCGCGGCGATAGCTCGCCTCATCCTTGCCCATCACGCGAAACGGCAGCGCGACGTTCTCGTAAGTCGTCATATGGTCGAGCAGGCGGAAGTCCTGCAACACGATGCCGATGCGCTGGCGCAGTTCGGCGACTTCGTCCTTGCCGAGCAGCGAGACGTCTTTGCCGAACAGATTGACCAGCCCGCGCGTTGGCCGCAGCGACAGAAACAGCAGCCTCAGCAGCGATGTCTTGCCCGCGCCGGACGGGCCGGTGAGGAACTGGAACGAGCGCGCCGGAATGTCGAAACTGAGGTCGCGCAAAATCTCCGGGCCGAGCCCGTAGCGCAGGCCTACATTTTCGAATCGGACCACGGTGGCAACTTGCCCTTTCACTGACAAAACAGTCTTGCACGGACAAAATAGTCTTGCGGCTCTTATGGTTTCCGATTCGTTAACGGACGCAGTCTAGCCTGCCGGCAGATCCCACGCTGATGGTTTGATTCGATGCCCATCGTCTGCCCGCATTGCGCCACATCCTACGCCATCGATGCCGCCAAACTCGGGCCGGTCGGCCGAACCGTGCGTTGCGCCCGCTGCAAGGACGTCTGGGTCGCCCGTCCCGACGATGCCATGCAAGACGCCGCCCGGACGCTGGTACCAGCCATGAGCGCCGAGCAGCGCCCCGTGCCGCCGGCAGATGATGACGCGGCTTGGGGAATCGATCCCGCGCAGGACGACATTGCAAATCCGCCGCATATCGACAGCCCCTCGATCGCCGGCGACATGCCGACCGATGCTGACTGGACGGTCGCAGCCCGGCAAAACGACGTCATCGACGCGCAGGCCGACGAGACGCCGCTGCATCGGTCGGTCAATCGTCGCACAAAGCGCCCCGGCCGCCGCACCACGGACAAAAGCAGCGCCTCAAAACTCAGCGCGCTGTTCGGCTTGCGCACCGCCTGCCTCGCAATGGCAGCACTCGTTGCGGCCCTCTTCATCTGGCGCGCCGACATGGTGCGGTTGCTGCCGCAGACCTCGGCGTTCTACAAAGCGTTCGGGCTTGAGGTGAACCTGCGCGGCCTCGCTTTCAAGGACATCAAGCTGATGAATGAAACGGTGGACGGCAAATCCGTACTGGTGATTGAAGGCAACATCGTCGGTATCGCTAAGAAGCCGGTCGAGCTGCCACGCATGCGCTTCGTTGTCCGCGATGCCAAGGGCAGCGAAATCTATGGCTGGAACACCGTGCTCGAACAGGCTGCACTCAATCCCGGCGACAAGGTCTGGTTCCGCTCGCGGCTGGCGTCCCCGCCGTCAGAGGGGCAGACGCTCGACATCCGATTTTTCAACCGGCGCGACATTGCGGCGGGTGCGGCCTGAGATGGCGAGGGTTCTGATCGCCGATGACGAGGAGACGATCCGCACGCTGGTCGCGCGCGCGCTGGCGATGGACGGCCACAAAACGGTCACAGCCGAAGATGGCGCAGAAGCGCTCGATATTCTGACCACCGAGAACGGCGGATTTGATCTGTTGCTGACCGATCTCAAGATGCCCGTCATGGATGGCATCGCTCTGGCGCTGTCGGTCGCGCGCGATTTTCCGGACCTGACGATTCTGCTGATGACAGGCTTTGCCGATCAGCGCGAACGCGCTTCGGGCCTCAATGCCATCGTGCATGACGTGGTGACGAAGCCATTTTCTGTCGCAGACATCCGCACGGCGGTGATGGAAGCCCTCGCGGCTGGGAAAACGGCGTCATAGCCTTCAGCTTCCCATCACGCACAGCCGTCATCTGCACGAAGTCGGGGCCAGCAAACGCAAGTGTTGCGAGAAAAATTGACGTCGCGGAATACTGAGCCCCCCAACATTCGTGGAGTATGACGGTCGCAAATCGAGCAATCGCTCATGCTCCCGCTCCGCTGACTGTCAGTAATCTTTCAACAACCGCTCGATGTAATCGAGTTCAATTTGCGGACGCTGGGTATCGCCAAGACGACGGCGCAACTCTTCCAGAATCCGACGCACGCGCTGGACGTCGATCTCACCGGGAATCTTGACCGAGAAATCTTCGCCGAACTCGCGGCCGCGCAGTGGCCGTCCCAACGGGTCGCTCTGATTGCCGCCACTTTGCTGACGGCCAGGCCGATCACCGGGGCCATCACCGTCGCCTTCTCCTTCGCCGGGCTGCATCGAATCCGCGAGCTTCTGCGCGCCCTTGCGCAGCGCGTCGAGCGCTTTGCCCTGTGAGTCGACCGCGCCGTCGGCGTTGCCGTCGCCGAGCCGGCCGCCGGCATCGCCCATCGCATTGTCGGCATCGCCGAGGCCATCCTCGCCGTTACCCTCTTCGCCTTGATCGCCCTGTCCGCCTTGACCCTTCTCGCCTTGCTGCCCTTGCTGGCCGCGCTCGCCTTTCTGGCCTTTGCCGGGATTTTGGCCGGGATTTTGGCCCATGCCGCGTTTGGCGAGTTGATCCTGCAATTGCTTGAGCCGATCGCGCAGGCCCTGCTGATCCTGCTGCAGATCGCTCATGCTCTTGTCGCCGGGTTGCTGCTTGCCGTTGCGGCCGCGCTCGCGACGCTGGTCCTGTCCCTGCTGGAACGTCTTGTCGCGCAACTGCTGCTGCTTGCGGATCATGTCGCCGAGTTCGTTCAGCGCCTGTTGGCCATCGCCATCGCCGCCCTGCTGAGGCTGCGCCATCTGGAGATTTTCCAGCATCCGCTGCATCTGTTCGAGCAACTGCTTGGCGGCCTCCTTGTCGCCAGAGCGCGACAGCCGCTCCATGCGCTGGATCATATTGTTGAGATCCTGCTGACGCATCGTCTTCGTATTCGGATCGAGCGGCCGCGCCAGTTGCTGCGGATTGTTCTTCATCTGCTCGGCGAGTTGCTTCAGGAAATTGTCCAGAGCCGCGCGCAGATTGTCCGTGAGCTGCTTGATCTCCTCGTCGCTGGCGCCGCGCTCCAGCGCTTCCTTCAAGGCGTCCTGCGCCGCGCGCAAAGCCTTGTCGACATCGGTAATATTACCATCCTCAATCGTCACCGCGAGCGCCCATAAAGACGCCACGACCTCGCGCAGCGAATCGTCGGTCCGCGCCGCCGCGAGTTGCCGCGTGACACTATGCAGACCGAGATATTGTCCGGACTCCGGCGTGAACACCTCCGGCGCGATCAACAGCGCGTCGAGCGCTGTATGGACCTGCGCAGCCTGATTGGCGTCGAGCGCAAGATTGCGGCGCTGTTCGATCAGCGCGCGCGGCAGCGATTTCGTGAATAGCCGCTCGGGCAATTTGGTGTTGACGACCTCGCTCTTGCCTTCGTTGCCGGCTTCGTCCTTCGCGGTCAGCGTCAGCGCAACATCGGCACCGGCATAAGGATCTTCGCTGAGATCCTTCACCGTTTGGCCGACACCGGCGCGGGTTCTCGCATTCGGCAACGTCAGTTGAAATTCTGGGGCTTTGAACAAGGGCTTCGGCGGCGTCGTTTCCTTGGTGTCGGGCAGCCGCGCGACGAAATGCGCATGGGCTTCGGTCACGCCGTAATCATCGTCGAGTTTGTAAGCGAGTTGTAGCGAGCCCCGCGCCTGTCGCTCCGGATCTTTGGCTAGCGCGATCGTCGGTGCGCGGTCCGGCGTCGCGTTGAACGTCCACAATGGTTGGCCGGACGGCGCACGCACCCGCGCGGTGCCGTTGCCCGTCACGGTAAAATGCTTCTCGCTGGTGCCTTTCGGCGCGTCCGCCGTGGCGGGCACTTCTGTGAGCCCGCCGGTCAGCGCGACATCCAGGGAACTGCTCGACGTGCGAACGGTGAGCAGACTTCCGGCCGGCACCGCCAAGGCTGCAGGTGTTGTCGCGATATCGCGCGCGGCGGTGAGAATGATCGGCGGCTTACCCGTATAGAGCGGCGGCGTGATCCAGGCATCGAGCCGCACGGGTGTCGCGGCCAGCGCGCCATTCCACTCAAAGGCCGCCGCGACGCGCGCGGTGCGCTCGCCGCCGGCCGCGAAAAATGTCGCAAATGCGAGGACGATGACCAGCGCGCGGACGGCGAAGCGGTCATGCAGCGCGAGGCGCGGCGACGGCAGCCCGGCCTTGATGTCCTTGACCGAGGCCAAGGTCCGCTCGCGCTGCGCCTGCCACAATGCAAGCGACACCGGGTCTTTGGTCAACACGGTATCGGTCAGCGCGGTCGCCGGGCGATGTTTGACGCCGGTGCCGCGATCGAGACGGTTTAACGCGACCTCGCGGCTCGGCCAGCGAAACTTATAAAAAGGGATCAACGCGGCCAGCGCCAACAGCGCGAACAGCCCTAGCCCGACGGCACGACCGATGGGCGGAAGCGCCAGCCACAACCCGACCCATGAGGCGATCAAAAACAGGCCGATAACGCTAAGCACGCGCGCCAAATGCGGCCACAGCCGCTCCCAGGCGATCGCAGTCTGCGCGCGTTGCAGCGCCTGCGACAGGTTCAGTCGCGGATCGACGGGGCTTTCGGACGGATCGGGCGTGTTCGTGGTCAACAAACTCTCCGGGTTGCCTCACATCAGCCTAGCATGACGGCAGTCATGTGGCACATGCGGTAGTGATGCATCCCACGCGCCATATCGGCGCGCCCGTCGTCACGAATGCGTGAGAGCTTTCACAACCAAGGCGCGATGCGATCCAGCGCGATCAGCTCCTCGACCTCAACGCGGGGCCGAACCACGGCGTAATCGCTGCCCTTGACCAGCACTTCCGGCACCAAAGCGCGGGTGTTGTAGGTGCCGGCCTGCACCGCGCCATACGCACCGGCTGTCATCACCGCGAGCAGGTCGCCGGCCTTCGGCTCCGGTAATTTGCGGTCGAGCGCCAGATAATCGCCGGTCTCGCAAACAGGCCCGACGACATCGGCCAACATCATCCGCACATCGGCCGCTGGTTCAGCGACTGGCAAAATCTCGTGATAGGCCTCGTACAAAGTCGGGCGGATCAGATCATTCATCGCGGCATCGATGATTATGAAGTTTTTGGCGTCGCCCGGTTTTACATAGGTCACACGCGACACGAGAATTCCGGCATTGCCAACGATCATGCGGCCGGGCTCGAACATCAGCGTACAGCCGAGATTGTGGGCCAAGCGCTTGACCATCGCTGCATAGACCATTGGTTCCGGCGGCGCGGCGCGATCATCATAATAAGGAATGCCGAGGCCGCCGCCGAAATCGACATGGTCGATGACGTGACCGTCGCCGCGCAGCACGTGCACAAACTCTGTCAGCTTGCGAAAGGCAATTTCCATTGGCGCCAGATCGGTGATCTGGCTGCCGATATGGACATCGACGCCAGTCACCTGAAGGCCGGGAAGCGCTGCGGCGCGGGCATAAACTTCGCGCGCGCGCGCCAGAGGAATGCCGAATTTGTTTTCCGATTTTCCAGTCGAGATTTTGGCATGGGTGCCGGCATCGACATCGGGATTGACGCGGATCGAGACGCGCGCGACGCGCCCCATCTGCGTGGCGACGCGCGATAGCATCTCCAGTTCGGGTTCGGACTCAACGTTGAGACAGAGGATGTCGTGAGACAACGCGGCGCGCAATTCGGTCTCGGTCTTGCCGACGCCGGAAAACAAAATCTTGCTAGCAGGAATGCCGGCAGCCAGCGCGCGTTGCAGTTCTCCGCCGGACACGACATCTGCGCCTGCTCCCAATTTGGCAAGCGTGCGCAACACCGACTGGTTGGAATTGGCCTTCATCGCGTAACACACCAGCGAATCAACGCCCGCGAAGGCTTCGGCGAAGACGCGATAATGCCGCTCCAGCGTCGCCGTCGAATAGCAATAGAACGGCGTGCCAACGGCCTCGGCCAATGCGGCCAAGTTCACGTCTTCGGCGTGGAGCAAGCCGTTGCGGTAATCAAAATGGCGCATGAGACTTAACTAGTTGCCGAGCAACGGATCGAGAATGAAGCCGCGTTTGGCACGCTCGGCGCGCACCTGCGCTTCCGGAATCGGTTCGGCGCGGTAGCCTGGATCGAAGATGGTGCCGGCATTAGGGGCCGACGATTGCTGCACAACTTCCGCGTCGGGTTGTAGGCCAGCCGAGGGTGGCCGATCGAGGCCGCCTTTACGGCCGCAGCCGGCCAGCGCCAGCGTCACGGTGGCCAAAGCGACCAACGTCCATCTCGAATTGCCCTGACGGCGCATGCGATTCACTGCAGATTTCTCCGATTGGGCGGCACCATACAAAGAATGACCGGCTCTGGCGAGACCCGGCAAGGACAGCATTGGGGCCAGCTACGGCGGTTTTGCACAAGCGTGGCAAAAGAGGGACGGTTCACACCTTTTTCGCGGGCTTTGCCAGCCGCTTGAGCCACGCTTTGGCCTGCGCCTTGACGTTTTTCGGCGCGGTGCCGCCATAGCTGACCCGACTTTTCACGGACGATTCGACGGACAGCACCGCCAGCGCCGCGGCGGTGATCTTCGGCTCGACACTTTGCATCTCGGCCAGCGGCAATTCGTGCAACGCGACGCCTTTCTTCGATGCAAGCCCGACGATGCGCCCGGTGACATGGTGGGCATCGCGGAACGGCATTTTCAGCGTTTGCACCAGCCAGTCGGCCAGATCGGTCGCGGTCGCATAGCCCTCGCCGGCCGCCGAATGCATGCGCTTTTCGTCCGGCACCATGTCGAGCACCATGCCGGTCATCGCGCGGACCGCCAACGACAGCGCCGCAAAGGCCTCCATCGCGCCGGCTTTGTCCTCTTGCATGTCCTTTTGATACGCGAGCGGCAGCCCCTTCATGACGATCAGCAGCCCGTTCAAAGCACCGATGACGCGGCCCGTTTTGGCGCGCACCAGTTCGGCGGCATCGGGATTGCGTTTCTGCGGCATGATCGAGGAGCCGGTGGTAAATTTGTCCGATAACCTAATCAGCCCGACCAGCGGCGAGGTCCAGATCACGATCTCCTCGGCGAAACGCGACAGATGCACCGCTGCGATCGACGCCGCCGACAGCACTTCGAGCACGAAATCGCGATCCGACACCGCATCCAGCGAATTGGCCATCGGCCGGTCGAAACCGAGCGCGGATGCCGTCGCGTACCGGTCGATCGGAAACGAGGTGCCAGCCAGCGCGGCCGCGCCCAGCGGGCTTTCATTCAGCCGCTTGCGCGCATCCGAAAAACGGCCACGATCGCGCGCCGCCATTTCGACATAGGCCATCAGATGATGTCCGAACGTCACCGGCTGCGCGGTCTGCAAATGCGTGAAGCCCGGCATCACGGTGTCGGCATGATCGAGCGCGCGGCTGGCCAGAGCATGCTGATAAGCGGCGAAGGCAGCATCGATCTCGTCCAAAGTGTCACGGACATAGAGCCGGAAATCGGTCGCAACCTGATCGTTGCGTGAGCGGGCGGTATGCAGACGTCCTGCGGCCGGACCGATCAGATCGGTCAACCGGCTCTCGACATTCATGTGAATGTCTTCGAGCGCCCGCTTGAACGTGAAAGAGCCCTTTGTGATCTCTGACAAAATCGTGTCTAGACCCCTGGCGATATTTTTCGCATCACCTGACGTAATGATCCCCTGCGCGGCGAGCATCGCGGCATGGGCCTTGGACGCCATGATATCCTGCGCGTAAAGATGGCGATCGACGTCGATCGACACGTTGATTTCTTCCATGATCGCGTCGGGGCTTTGGTCGAAACGGCCGCCCCACATCGTATTGCTCATGTCGTGCTTCTCTTGAATGTGCTGTTTCGCCCTGCTTAACTGGTTCCTGCCCCTGATGACAAACGATATGCCCGATCCCGCACCGAAACCTGCGCCTCGTAAATGGCCGATCATCGCGGTCGCGACCGTGGTCGGCGTCGGCCTTGGCTATGTCGGCGTTACGAAGTTCATGGGCTTCGATCGCCCCGTCGTGACAATCGGGCCGTGTTCGACGGCCGTCGCGACGGCCAAGCGAATATCGCCGCTGGTCAAAGGCGAGGTCGCCGCGCTCACGACGGCGACGAAGCCGCTCGAGGTGCCGGACCTTGCATTCGACGACGGGAATGGCGCGGCAAAGAAGCTGTCGGATTTTCGCGGCAAGACGGTTCTCTTGAACCTGTGGGCGACGTGGTGCGTGCCATGTCGCAAGGAAATGCCCGCGCTCAACAATCTGCAGACCAAGCTCGGCAGCGATCAGTTTCAGGTCGTTGCGATCAATATCGACACCCGCGACGCCGAAAAGCCGAAGGCGTTTCTCGCCGACGGCAACCTGACCGCTCTGGCTTATTTTACCGACAAGAGCGCGCGAGTGTTTCAGGATCTCAAGGGCGTCGGCCGAGCCCTGGGCATGCCGACCTCTGTGCTGATTGATGCTAAAGGCTGCGAGATCGCCACCATTGCTGGTCCCGCCGAATGGGACTCCGGCGACGCGGTGAAGCTCATTGAGGCGGCTCTGAAGAACTAAGCATTCGCTTTGATCAAGCTTTGGCCTGCGCGAGACACATGCATCGCGAGAGCCATCTTGAAGGTCAAGACAGTACTCTGCAGAGATGGTGTCGTATCAGACGCTACCTTGAAACTGTCGCGGATCTGAATTGCGGAACGTCGCAAGTGCGCCTTATCGCATCGCGCCCGGTTGGCAATACCGCCTGACGTCTTCAAGATGCGGATGATGCCCGCAGTGGCAGCATAATCGACGGAGGCGGTGATGAAGCTCTATTATGCAAAAGTTCTCAATCCAAGAAAGGTCTGCGCGGTCGCCAAGCACCTGAATTCGCCCGTCGAATATGTCTATGTCGACCTTGCCAAGGGCGGGACGTCCGCGCCGGATTTCCTCAAAGTGAATCCAAACGGCAAGGTGCCAGTGCTGACCGACGGCGATCTCACGCTGTGGGAGGCCGACGCCATCATCTGCCATCTCGCGCGTAAGGCCGGTTCGAAACTATGGCCTGCCGACGACGCGCTTAAGATCGAAATCTTGCGCTGGTCGAGCTGGAACGCGAACCACTTTACCCGTGCCACCGGCGCACTGTATTTTGAGTATGTCGTCAAGCCGATGTTCCGGATCGGCGAAGCCGACCCTGCAAAAGTGAATCCGGCGATAGAGCAATTTCATAAATTTGGTCGTGTGCTCGACGATCATCTCAACGGCCGCGACTATCTCGTGGGCGACGATCTGAGCGTCGCTGATTTCGCGGTGGCCGTGTCGCTGCCCTATGCCGAGCAGATGAAGCTGCCACTCCGCGATTATCCAAACATCGCGCGGTGGCACGATGGCCTCAACGCGCTGCCGGCGTGGCGCGACCCGTTTCCTGAAAGGACCATGCAAGCTGCTTAGTCCCACAGCAGCGACAGGGAAGACAGACCGTGTTTGTCCACGGCTGCGTGTTGCCGATGCCCAAAACCCAGTTGCTGACTATCGCAAGATCGCCCAGAGGACTGAGAAGGCTTGGTGCGATCTCGTTCAACACCAAGCTGATGATCTAAAGTGGGTTCAAGATGCTGCTGTCGGTGAGGGCATCGCGCTCAGGACACCAATGAACTCACGCCGTCACGTCCACGCTCCCGCCGACACCGGGTCCGACATTGGCGAGCGGGTTGGCCGTTTGCGATCCGCCGGCGAGTAAGGTCAAGACTGTCGATCGCTCGACATCAGCATTGTTCTTCAGCAATGTCGCCGCGATCTGCACTTGGGCCGCGCCAACTTGTGTACCCGTGGCGGCAGTAATCAGGCTGATATCCATACGCACTACTCTCTACGCCGGACGATAGGCTGCAAGTCTTAATGGACTTTTATCGAATCGATGACGTTTCGACTCAGTTCCTAATGGATATGCGTTGTTGTCTTTACCGCGTCGGGACCGGCTTCTCGCCACGGTAATCATAAAACCCGCGCTGTGTCTTGCGGCCGAGCCAACCGGCCTCGACATACTTCACCAGCAGCGGACACGGCCGATATTTCGAGTCCGCGAGCCCTTCATGCAGCGCCTGCATGATCGACAGACACGTATCGAGACCGATGAAATCGGCAAGTTCGAGCGGCCCCATCGGATGATGCGCGCCGAGCCGCATCGCGGCGTCGATCGCCTCGACATTGCCGACGCCTTCATACAGCGTGTAAATCGCTTCGTTGATCATCGGCAGTAGAATGCGGTTGACGATGAAAGCCGGGAAGTCCTCTGACACTGCGATCTGCTTGCCGAGCTTCGTCACGAACTCCTTCGACGCCTCGAAGGTCGCGTCATCGGTGGCGATGCCCCGGATCAGTTCGACCAGCTCCATCAGCGGCACCGGGTTCATGAAATGAATACCGATGAAGCGCTCAGGGCGATCGGTCGAGGCGGCGAGCCGCGTGATCGACATCGATGAGGTGTTGGACGCAACGATCGCTTCGGGCTTCAGGATCGCGCAGAGGTCGTGAAAAATCTTGCGCTTGGCTTCCTCTTTTTCGACAGCAGTTTCGATGACGAGATCGCAATCGGCGAGGCCGTCGACCCTGTCGGCTGATGTGATGCGCGCAAGCGCCTGCTGACGTGCCTCTTCGGTGATGATCTTCTTCGACACCTGCCGCGACAGATTGCCGTTGATGGTCGCCATGCCGGATTTCAGCCGCTCCGACGACAGGTCGTTGAGCACCACGTCATAGCCGGCCAGGGCCGCCACATGCGCGATGCCGTTGCCCATCTGGCCCGAGCCGATCACGCCGACCTTCTTAATCATCACAGCCATCTTGTTCTCGTCAGGCAAGCGCACATCGCAGCCCGGATTATCGCACGAACACCGGCCGCAATCGTTAAGATCGCGGCCGGTTTGCTTATCGTTATTTCAGCGCGTCCGTCAGTTCCGGCACCGCCTGATACAGATCGGCGACCAGCCCGTAATCGGCGACCTGGAAGATCGGCGCGTCTTCGTCCTTGTTTATCGCGACGATCACCTTGGAGTCCTTCATGCCGGCGAGATGCTGGATCGCGCCGGAAATACCGATCGCAATATACAGTTCGGGCGCGACCACCTTGCCGGTCTGGCCGACCTGCCAGTCGTTCGGTGCATAACCCGCATCGACGGCGGCGCGCGAGGCACCGACACCGGCGCCGAGCTTGTCAGCGAGCGGCTCGATATACTTCGTGAAGTTCTCGCGGCTCTGCATCGCGCGACCACCGGAGACGATGATCTTCGCCGAGGTCAGTTCGGGACGATCGCTCTTGGCCATGTCCTCGCTGACAAACGCAGACAGACCGGGATTTTCGGCGGCCTTCACATCCTCGATCGACGCGCTGCCGCCTTCGCCCGCGACGGCGAAGGTTGAGGTGCGGACAGTGATGACCTTCTTGGCGTCTTTCGACTTCACGGTCTGGATCGCATTACCAGCATAGATCGGCCGCTCGAACGTGTCGGGAGCGACCACCTTGATGATCTCCGAAATCTGCATCACGTCGAGCAAAGCGGCGACGCGCGGCATGACGTTCTTGGAGCGCGTGGTCGCAGCAGCGATGAGCACGTCATAAGCGGGCGCGAGAGACACGATCAGCGCCGCCAGCGGCTCCGCGAGGTCGTGAGCAAAGGCGGCGTCATCGGCCAGCAAAACCTTAGTCACGCCCGCCAGCTTGGCAGCCGCTTCAGCGGCTGGCTTGGCGTTTTCACCGGCGACAAGGATATGCACCTCGCCCCCGATTTCGGTCGCGGCGGTCAGTGCCTTGTTGGTCGAATCCTTCAAGGTCGCGTTGTCGTGGTCGGCAAGCAGCAATGTAGGCATCAGATCACTCCTGCTTCGGTCTTGAGCTTCGACACCAGTTCGGCAACGTCCTTAACCTTGACGCCGGCCTTGCGACCCGGCGGTTCGGACGTCTTGATGATTTCGAGACGCGGCGCGATATCGACGCCGTAATCCGTCGCGGTCTTGTCGGCGATCGGCTTCTTCTTTGCCTTCATGATGTTCGGAAGGCTGGCGTAGCGCGGCTCGTTGAGGCGCAAATCGGTCGTGACGATCGCTGGTCCCTTAAGCTTAACCGTCTGCAGACCACCATCAACTTCGCGCGTCACGGTAATGTCACTGCCCTCGACGACGAGCTTGTTGGCGAAGGTTGCCTGCGACCAACCAAGCAGAGCCGCCAGCATCTGGCCAGTCTGGTTTGAATCGTCGTCGATGGCCTGCTTGCCCAGAATGACGAGGCCCGGCTGTTCTTCATCGACGATGCCCTTGAGGATCTTGGCGACAGCCAGTGGCTCGACGATGCCCTCGGCCTTCACAAGGATGCCGCGATCGGCCCCCATCGCCAGACCCGTGCGAATGGTTTCCGCGGCTTGTGCGGGACCGATTGAAATTATCACGACTTCAGTCGCCTTGCCGGCCTCTCTCAGGCGCAGGGCTTCCTCGACAGCAATTTCATCGAAGGGATTCATCGACATCTTGACGTTCGAGAGTTCGACGCCGGAGCCATCGCTCTTGACGCGAACCTTGACGTTATAATCGACCACCCGCTTTACCGGCACCAGAACCTTCATCGATCCTCTTTCGTCATCAGAATGGAGTTGGAAGAAGCTAAAGTCTCAGCTTGGGCGCGGAACCTAATGCTCCGGTTACCCCCGGTCAACGCAGCAAAGCGATTTTCGCCTCATCCGCGCGGTTTTGGGACAGTTTAACGGTTTTGTCCGGGCACCCACAACACGTCGCCGGCACCGTTATCGTTGACCGTCCGGCTGGCCACAAACAGAAAGTCCGACAAACGGTTCATGTACCGGATACCGGCCTCGCTGACCGGCTCATCGGGCTTGGCGGCGAGTTCCACGATCATGCGTTCCGCGCGGCGGCATATCGTCCGCGCGACATGCAAATAAGCGGCGGCAGGCTTGCCGCCCGGGAGCACGAAGGAATTCAGCGGGGCCAGCTTGGCATTGAGTTGATCGATTTCGGCCTCCAGCCGGTCGACTTGGCTCGACAGCACGCGCAGCCGTTCAGCTTTTCCGTCGCGCTGCGGCACGGCGAGATCAGCTCCCAAATCGAACAGGTCGTTTTGGATACGGCCGAGCATGGCGTTGAGATCGGGAATGTCGGCGGTGTGCAGCCGCACGACGCCGAGCGCGGCATTGGTCTCGTCCACGGTCCCGTAGGCGGCGATGCGCAGATCGTATTTGGGGCGGCGCTCGCCGGAGCCAAGCGCGGTCGAACCGTCGTCGCCGGTGCGGGTGTAGATACGATTGAGAACGACCATGATTCGATTTCCTAAGAATGTTGAAGCCAGAGCGTCATCCTGAGGTGCTGTCCTCGGCACCGCTTGCGGTGGCGAGGACGCTCTGAAGGATGCTCACGAAAGGAGCGTTGTTGCACATCCTTCAAGGCTGGGCGTAACGACCAATGCATCGTCACACGAAACACTACAGGGTAGCGGCGGGCAAGAAACCCGCCTACTTCCCCATCACCCAGACGGTGAACATCGTGATGACGATGGCGATGAATTGCAGCGCCACGCGCCAGCGCATCAATTGCTGCGATCGGTTCGGCGAGCCGCCCTTCATCATGTTGAAAAGGCCGAGCAGCAGCACGATAACGACGGCGCCGACCGCGATCGGCAGAACGATATAATTGAGAGAGGATGTCATCGCTGCGATATAACACCGCAGTCAGGTCTGCGCTATTGCCGACGCGCATAGCCGCGTTGCCGTGTTCTGAGAAAACGTCTCGTGCTTTGTCACGTATCTGAACGATGGTACATTCATTGCGCCGATCACCTATCGGTGCGCGTCAGGGTGACATGTGAAGCAGCTACGCTCCGCTTACGACATCGTCCTCGATGCCTTTTACACTTTTCTCGCCGATGACGGCTGGGCGATCGCCAGCCATATCGCGCTGTCGACGCTGATGGCGCTTTTTCCATTTCTGATCGTGCTGACCGCGCTGGCGGGCTTCTTCGGCTCGAAAGATCTCGCAGACCAGGCTGCGCAAATCATGCTTGAAATCTGGCCGGTGCAGGTCGCCGACACGCTGGCCGGCGTGATCCATGACGTGCTGACCACCCCGCGCGGCGACGCGCTGACGATCGGCCTCGTGCTGGCGCTGTATTTCGCCTCGAACGGCGTCGAGAGCCTGCGCGTCGCCTTGAACCGGGCCTATGCCGTGGTCGAGCCGCGCCGCTGGTACTGGCTGCGGCTGGAATCGATCGGCTACACGCTGGTGGCGGCCTTCATGTCGCTGGTGATGGGCTTCCTGATCGTTCTAGGTCCGCTGATCCTGCAAACCGCCCGCCTGTATTTCCCGTTGATCGTGGAAACCAACGAAACCACGCTGAATTTTGCCCGGTACGCCATCGCTTTCACCGCGATGGTGGTCGCGCTATTCATCCTTCATGCGCTGCTGCCGGCTGGCCGGCGCAATTTCACGCAGATTTTGCCCGGCATTCTGTTCACGCTGCTGGCGTCGCTGATGTCCGGCGTTGTGTTTGGTCAGTATCTCGCCCGCTTTGCCAGCAATTACGTGTCGATGTATGCGGGCCTGTCGTCGATCATCATCGCTTTGGTGTTTCTTTATGCGATTGCGGCGATCTTCGTCTATGGCGGCGAACTCAACGCTGCAATTATCAAAGCGCGACTGCCGAAAGGCGTCTCGCTTCAAGCAGCGCAGCTGCTAGAGCCTTTGGAGAAACGGGCTTGACCACGAAAGCCTCTGCGCCTGCGGCACGCGCCTTCGGCTCGTCTTCGCTGCGACCGGAGACGCCGACGATCGGAATGCTACGCCAGGGTTTCTTGAGCGCACGGATCTGACGGATTGCCTCGATCCCGCTGATCCCCGGCAGCACCATGTCCATCAGCACGGCATCGAATGCGCCATCGGCGATACGCGCCGCCGCCGCCTCGCCCCGGCCGATGAATTCGGTCTGGTGACCCAGTTCAATGAGGATTGTATTGAGCACGACGCGGCCGAACGGATTATCCTCGACGCTGAGAATCTTCAACGACTGCCGTGCGATCGGTTCACCGTCGCCAGGTTCGCCGGCAGCCTCCGGCGCAGATGCGGCCTCCACCATCACAGTCAGCAGGAAAGTCGCGCCGCCACCACGCCGTGGCACGACCTTAATGTCACCGCCCATCGCGCGCGCCAGTTGCCGAACCGACGACAGCCCCAACCCGGCCCCGCCGAATCGCGAGGCGATACTGACATTGGCCTGCGAGAAGGGTTTGAACAGCCGTTTGATCTCCGCAAGCGTGAGACCGATGCCGCTGTCCGACACCGCAAAAGCGATCTCGAACCGTCCTTTTTTAGTGCTTTTCTTCTTGCCTTTGTTTTTGTCCTTATCCTGTCGCTTACGCGAGACCTTCAGCGACACCCGCCCGGACGGCGTGAATTTCACGGCATTGTCGATCAGGTTTTCCAGCGCGGCACGCAGCCTAATCGCATCGCCGGTGACGTAGACCGGCAGCGATGTCGCGATGTCGATCTTGCTCGCCAGACCTTTGGCAGTGGCGCGGCCTGCGAGAGAATCCCCGGCCGTCAGCGCCAGCATGCGCAGATCAAAGACGTCATTGCGGATTGGCAGGCCCGACGCCGAGTGACTTTGTGCCGCATCGACGAACAACGTGGCAAGACCCGCCAGATGCTCGGCACCGGCCTTGATCGTATCAACCCAACGCCGCTCGCGCTCGCCCAGATCTGACGTCGCCAGAAGATCGCTGATGGCGAGAATGCCGGTCAGCGGCGTGCGCACTTCATGCGCGAAAGCCGCCAGCGCGGTCTCGATCATCGCAGGTTCTCTCGATTTTCTTGATCTAGATTTGCGCGGCCGCGATGGACGCGGCGCGCGCGGAAGTCTTGCCATATGTCCCCCAACCCGGCTGGCGTCACATTGAACGACGCCACGCACGGAGTCACGCGGGCTCATATCTCCAATTCAATTTCAGTGCGAATAAGGTTGAGATGCGTCAGTCCACAGGCAAAGCCACGCGGCGGCGAATGGCGGCGGGCGACATACCTTGCGTTCGCAACGCGCGCAGCGCGGTTGCATTCGTAGATTTTGAGAGTTTCTGTCCGGCCTCGTCCGCAACCAGATCATGATGCCGGTAGATTGGCTGCGGCAGATCGAGCAACGCCTGCAATACGCGATGCACGCTGGTCGACCAGTATAGGTCGCGCCCGCGCACGACGTGGCTGACGCCCTGCAGCGCATCGTCGATCACCACCGCCAGATGATAACTGGTCGGAATGTCCTTGCGAGCGAGGATGACGTCGCCCCAGTCCTGCGGCTTTGCCGTGACGTCGTCGCCATCATGTTCGCGCCAGTTTAGATCGCCGACCCGTTTGATCGCCCCAATCATATCAAGCCGGAGCGCGAAAGGTGCGCCTATCGCAACCGAGGCGGCGCGCTCGTCCGGCGTCATCGCATCGGCCGAGCCTGGATAGAGCGGCGCACCATCGGGATCACAGGGCCACGCCTGATCGCGCGATGCGATCATTTTGGCGATCTGGCCACGGCTCTCAAAGGCAGGATACAGAAGTCCCATCGCCTCCAGCCGGTCCAGCGCGTCGCGATAGGCCTCCATATGCTCGGATTGCCGTCGAACAGGCTGCTCCCATTCGATTCCGAGCCATTGCAAATCGTCAAATATTGCTTGCTCGAATTCAGGCCGACAGCGCGTCGTGTCGATATCCTCGATCCGCAGCAGCATCTTGCCGCCGGTTTGTGCGGCAGAATCCGCATTCAGCAGCGCCGACCGCGCATGGCCAAGATGCAGATAGCCATTCGGGCTTGGGGCGAAACGAAAAACGGGTGGCATTGCTCTCTTTCGCAGGACGTGATGGTTTTAGCCCAATGACCATTCATCTCAACAGCCAGTCCGATCTCGACGACGCCATTACGCGGTTGACGAAGCTCGACCCGCGCTTGAAGCCGGTGCTGGATGTCGCGGGAATGCCTGCGTTGCGGCGGCGCGAGCAAGGCTTTGCCGGCATCGCCGCCATCGTCTGCGGTCAGCAACTCTCGGTCTCGGCCGCCGCCGCGATCTGGGGCCGCGTCAGTGTCGCCTATGATCCCTTTCACCACGACACGATCAGCCGCGCCCGCGCCGACCGCCTTGGCCGGCTCGGTCTCTCGGTCGCCAAGGTCAAGACACTGAAGCACATCGCGAAAGAACTCGGCTCCGAACGGCTCAATCTCGACGTGCTCGCCGAAGAAGACGCGGACGCCGCGCATAACACTCTAACCGCGCTGCCTGGTATCGGACCGTGGACTGCCGACATCTATCTGTTGTTTTGCCTCGGTCATGGCGATGCCTGGCCGGCCGGCGATCTCGCCGTGCAGGAGGCGATGCGCGTCGGGCTTGGCTTGAAAGAGCGTCCGACCGTGAAGCAAATGGCGCCTTTGGCCGAGCCGTGGCGGCCGTTACGCGGGGCGGCAGCACATCTTTGGTGGGCATATTATCACGCGATCAAGAAGCGCGACGGCGTCATCGGCAAAACCACTGACAAGCCTGCCGTAAAGAAGGCTGCGAAGAAATCGGCATGACTTCTTTCGGCACAGGCGGCCTCGCCGTGGTGATCGGCGCATCAGGCGGCATCGGCCGCGCCATCGCTGACCGCCTCGAATCCGGCAGCAGCTTCGCGAACGTCTTGCGGCTTTCGCGCTCCGGCGATCCGTCACTCGATCTCACCGACGAGCAAACCATCATCCGCGCTGCGGCCGACATCAAATCCACTGGCCTGCCGCTGCAGCTGGTGTTCAATGCCGCAGGCGTGCTGCATGACGGCGACCTTGTGCCGGAAAAAACCTTTCGCGATATCGACCCAACCCATCTGCAACGCTGCTTCGCCGTCAATGCGACAGGGCCGATGCTGCTGATGAAGCATCTGTTGCCGCTCTTATCTGCAGATGGCAAATCTGTGTTCGCGACGCTCTCGGCAAAAGTCGGCAGCATTGGCGATAACAGCCTCGGTGGCTGGTACGCCTACCGCGCCTCGAAAGCGGCGCTCAACCAGTTTGTCAAAACTGCCGCGATCGAGTTGAGGCGTCGCCGCCCGCAGTCGGTATGCGTGGCGCTGCATCCCGGCACGGTCGATACGGGCCTATCGTCGCCGTTCTCGAAATCGGGCCTCGACGTGCAGACCCCTGACACAGCCGCACACGACCTGCTCGCTGCCATTGAAGCATGTACGCCGGAGCAGTCCGGCGGCTTCTTTGACCGGTTCGGGCAACCGCTGCCTTGGTAGCGTCACATTTTCTTCATGCGCAAAGCGACAATCCGGTATGTTGCAGATAGCCTTCGATTTCGTCGTTTCCCATGACGACCTGCAGGGCGACTATCAAGCTCTGCTGCGACCGCAGTTCTTGCTGGCGTTTCAGCCTTCGGTCTCGCGCATCTAATCCACAGCCACCGCAAGCCGGTTCGGTGCGGCGTGGAAAACGCTGGTACCCCATCTCGACACATAGCCTTAAGGTGACCGAGAGCCGTGGTCCGTACGCCCTTGCGGGAAGTCTATCTTGACACGCTCGTTGGCCGCCTGCCGCCGTAGCGGGCCATATGGTCTCGCCGATGGTACGATGGCTGTGAAGTTGATCGCTCGGCCTTACCAAGCCCCTTCACATTCCCGTCGTGCTGCCTGTAGTATATCGGCTCAAGCTGCTTCGCAGTCGAAATTGGGGGCCGGGAGCGTCTTTTGAACGCACATGTCTCACAAGGCGGTTGGCCGGTATTGGTGTTGAACGCGGATTTCCGGCCGCTGAGTTATTACCCGCTCTCGCTATGGTCATGGCAGGATGCGGTCAAAGCCGTGTTCCTTGATCGCGTGAACATCGTAGAGCATTATGATCGCGCGGTGCGCAGTCCCACGTTTGAAATTCAGCTGCCGAGCGTCGTCTCGCTCAAATCATTCATCAAGCCCTCGACGCATCCGGCCTTTACCCGATTCAACGTGTTCCTGCGCGATCGTTTCTCGTGCCAGTATTGCGGCGCACCGGAAGACCTGACCTTCGACCATATCGTGCCGCGTTCCAAAGGCGGCCAGACGACATGGGAGAATGTCGTCGCCGCCTGTTCGCCGTGCAATCTGCGCAAGGGTAACATGACGACTGCTCAGGCCCGGATGTTTCCACGCCAGATGGCGTTCGCGCCGACCGTGCACCAATTGCATCGCAACGGCCGCGCCTTTCCGCCGAATTATCTGCACGATAGCTGGCTGGATTATCTATATTGGGATACCGAACTGGAGCCGTAACAGGTCTCGATCCCGGCCTGTGTCGCGGCCGGTTTTGTGCCGACGCAGCCAGCGGGCAATTTTCGGCCATGTGAACAAAAGATTTGTTGTCAGCCTTGGCGGCAGCGTTACGATGCGTAACGACAATGTGATTTCAGCACAGACGATTGCAGGGAGAGCCGTCATGACCGCCACCAGATTTGCGTTGCTTGGATCACTCACGATCATCGGCCTTGCGCTCGCCGCGCCGGCTCAAGCGCTGACCATGCAGGAATGCAGCGCGAAATATTCCGCTGCCAAAACCGCTGGCTCGCTGAACGGCCAGAAGTGGAACGACTTCCGCAAGGCCGAATGCGGCACCGACGCTGCCATTACGCCGGCGGCGGCCACCACCGCGCAGGCCAAACCTGCCGACGCCAAACCTGCCGACGCCAAGCCGGCGGCCGCTCCCAAGGCAACGCCTAGTCCCGCCGCCGCGGTCGCTCCCGCTGCGCCTGCAGGTCCGGCGAAATTCCCGACTGCAGTGGACGCGAAATATTCCAAAGAGGCCGCTGGCAAGGCGCGGATGCATACTTGCGTCGATCAATACAACGTCAACAAAACCACAAATGCCAATGGCGGGTTGAAGTGGATCCAGAAGGGCGGCGGCTATTACAGCGAGTGCACCAAAAAGCTGAAGGGTGCCGCCTGATCGCGACCTCGCAAAGTCTTGACGCACGGATAATCGCAGATCGATGATTGCAGGACTCGCGCTCATCCTGTGCTGTCAACTGGCCGGAGAAGCTGTTGCGCGTGCACTCGCTTTGCCGGTGCCCGGCCCGGTGATCGGCCTCGTGTTGCTACTAATCCTTCTGCTGTTGCGCGATCGATCACCTGCGATGGCGATCGGACCACTGCGTATCGGCGGTGTTGAGACTATCGCGAAAGGCCTGCTTGCCCATCTGTCGCTGATGTTCGTGCCGGCCGGAGTCGGCGTGGTGCAGCAACTTGATCTGATCGCTGAACACGGTCTCGCAATCGGGCTGATCCTTATCGCCTCCGTCCTTATTACGATGCTGGTAACGGTCGGCACCTTCTTGCTGTTCAGCCGCCTGATGTCGCGCGGCCGCGCGACATGAGCGGCAATCCGTTTTCGCTGTGGGTGTATCTGTCGCAGACGCCGTTGCTCTGGCTCGCCGTCACGCTCGTCGTCTATGCCGTTGCCGATACGATTTCGCTTAAGACCGGGCGGCACCCGCTCGCCAATCCCGTGCCGCATGCGATGTGGATCATTGCTGTCTTTCTGCTCGTCACCGGCACCAGCTACCAAACCTATTTCGGTGGCGCGCAGTTCGTTCATTTCCTGCTGGGTCCGGCCACCGTCGCGCTGGCGATCCCGCTTTACGAGAACCGCAAGCGGGTCTTTGCAGCTCTTCTGCCGATGCTCGCCGCACTCGTGATCGGCTCCTTCACAGCGATCGTCTCGATCGTCATGCTCGCGCAGATGGCTGGCCTGCAGCGGAGCGTGATTCTGTCGCTGGCGCCAAAATCGGTAACGGCCGGCGTCGCGATGGGCATCGCGGAATCGCTTGGAGCCAATCCGTCACTCGCCGCCGTTGCCGTCGTGCTGACCGGTATCATCGGCGCGATTGTCGTGACGCCCTTGATGAACCGGCTTGGCATTACGGATTTTCGCGCCCGTGGCTTTGCCGTCGGACTGGCTTCGCACGGCATCGGCACTGCACGGGCGTTTCAGGTCAACGAGATCGCAGGTGCCTTCGCCGCGATCGCCATGAGCCTCAATGCGCTGGTCACGTCGCTGCTGGTTCCAGCGCTGGCGACGCTGCTGGTGCGCTGAAACCCTGCAGATTCGTGACTGTCATTTGCGCTGAGGCGCTTTATAGATGAGGTCAGACAGCACGCGGGAGACAATCATGAGCCAAATCGACCAGCCCAGCCGCCGTGGTGTCCTGACCGCGCTCGGCGGCAGCATGTTGTTCGCCGGCCTGTCGGCTCGCACCGCTTATGCAGCGCCGAAAAACGATACGCTGCCGATGGACAACGTGTTGAGCGAAAGCGCCGTACTGCGTGACCCTGATCTTTTCGTCGCGGGCAATCCGGACGGCGACATTACCATTGTGAATTACACCGATTATCAATGCCCCTATTGCCGCAAAAGCGATGTCGATCTTCGCCAGGTGGTGAAAGATGACGGCAAGCTCAGGTTGATTTTCAAGGACTGGCCGATCCTCGGACCCGCATCGGTGTCGGCGGCGAAGATGGTGCTCGCCGCTAAATATCAGGACAAATACATTCAAGCGCACGAGGCGCTGATCACTGCGACGTCTCGGCTGACCGACGACATCATCCGCGAACGTCTCGCCGCCGGCGGCATCGATGTCGATCGCGCGGCCAAGGATCTGGAAACCAACAAGGTCAGGATCGGTGAGATACTGGCGCACAATGATGGCCAGGCGAAAGCGTTCGGTTTCCGCGGCACGCCCGCCTTCATCATCGGCAAATTCCGCGTCAACAGTCCGCTGATCGCGATCCAGTTCGAGCGCGCGGTGCTCGACGCCCGCAAGGCGGCGGCGACGGTGAAGAAGAGCTAGGATCAATCGACGGGCGTGATCAGTTCGATGCGCGGGAAGGAAACCCGCGATCGTCCCCGCCCAGCCCGTTAGATTTGGTTGCTCTTAGCCCCGGATCAGTGGGCGTTCGCCCAGACTCGCTTCTTGGTGAAGTACAGCAGCGATGCCAGCACGATCAGGAAGATCATAACCTGCAAGCCCATCCGCTTGCGCGCTTCGAGATGCGGCTCTGCAGTCCACATCAGGAATGATGCGACGTCCTTGGCATAGTTCTCGACTTTGGTCGGGGTGCCGTCATCATAGGCGACCTGATCGTCGGAAAGCGGCTTCGGCATCTTGATCGCGTGGCCTGGATAGATTTTGTTATAATACGCGCCATCCGGCAGCTTGAAGTCGGCTGGCGGCGGATCGACATAACCCTGCAGCAGCGCATCGACGTAGTTCGGGCCCTTCTCCTGGAATTGGGTGAAGAAGTCGAAAACGAACTGCGGAAATCCGCGATCGTAGTTGCGCGCTTTGGCAATCAGCGACAGGTCGGGCGGTGCCGCGCCGCCATTGGCCGCGCGGGCTGCATTCTCGTTCGCAAACGGGGCCGGAAACTTGTCGGCGAGACGGCCGGGTCGATCGTACATGTCTCCAGCATCATTCGGGCCGTCCTTGACTGTCGTCTCGGCGGCCACAGCCAGCGCCTGCGCCGGCGTAAAGCCGGGTCCGCCGATGTCGGCGAGGTTACGATAGTGCAGCAGGTTCATCGAATGGCAGGTCGAACAGACTTCCTTGTACACCTTGTAGCCGCGCTGCAACTGGGCCCGATCGAACTTGCCGAACGGACCAGCGAAAGTCCATTTCAGTGATGGCGGAATCGCGCCGCCATGCTCTTCGGCAGCGCGTGCGCTCGATAGACCGCCCGCGAAGATCAGACCACCGGCGAGCACGAGCGCAATAATGCTTGATGCCATGGCCCGCGATACACCGCTTTGACCGAGCACGTCGTCGGCGATCGAGTTCGGTAGCGCCTTCGGTCGTTCGATCCGCGACAGGATCGGCAGCACAATCAGGAAGTAGGAGAAATAACATGCGGTCAGCACACGACCGGCAACGACATAGATGCCTTCAGCGGGCTTGCCGCCAAGCCAGCCGAGCACGATACAGACCGTGACGAAGATCCAGAAGAACTGCTTGGCCAGCGGGCGATAACGCGATGAGCGGGTGCGTGACGAGTCGAGCCAAGGCAGGAATGCCAGCACGACGATCGCGCCGAACATCGCGATGACTCCGCCCAGTTTCGACGGGATCGACCGCAGGATCGCGTAGAACGGCAGGTAATACCATTCAGGCACGATGTGAGCCGGCGTCACGCCGGGATTGGCGGGGATGTAATTGTCCGGGTCGCCAAGATAGTTCGGCACATAAAACACGAACCAGGCGAAGAAGATCATAAAGCATACCATCGCGAAACCATCCTTGATGGTCGCGTAGGGCGTGAAAGGAACCGTGTCCTTGTCAGTCTTCGGTTCGACGCCGGACGGATTGTTCTGACCCGCGACATGCAGCGCCCAAACGTGCAATACGACGACGCCGGCGATCACGAAGGGCAGCAGGTAGTGCAGTGAGAAGAAGCGGTTCAACGTCGGATTACCGACCGAGTATCCGCCCCACAACAGCGTTACGATGCTTTCGCCGACATAAGGAATTGCCGAGAACAGATTGGTGATGACGGTGGCACCCCAGAAGCTCATCTGGCCCCATGGCAGCACGTATCCCATGAAGCCCGTAGCCATCATCAGCAGATAGATGATCACGCCGAGGATCCAGAGCACCTCGCGCGGCTCTTTGTATGACCCGTAATAAAGGCCGCGGAACATATGAATATAGACGGCAATGAAGAACATCGACGCGCCGTTGGAATGCAGATAGCGCAACAGCCAGCCATAATTCACGTCGCGCATGACGCTTTCGACGGAATTGAAGGCAAGCGATGATTCCGGCGTGTAGTGCATCGCGAGGACAATACCGGTGAGGATTTGGACACCGAGCATCATCGAAAGGATGCCACCGAAGGTCCAGAAATAATTCAGGTTTCGCGGCGTCGGATACGACACGAAAGAGGAGTGGAAGAGGCCAAAAATAGGCAACCGCTTCTCGATCCACTTGATCGCGGGATTGGTCGGCTGAAACGTGGATGGTCCGCTCATGATGCGATCCTGGAATTATAGGGGCGAGACAAAGACGGCGAGTTTCGGACGTGGAGTCCGGGTCTCAGCCGATTTTGATTTTGGTGTCGGAGGCGAAGCTGTAAGGCGGGATCGCCAGATTGAGTGGCGCCGGCCCTTGGCGGATACGACCGGAGGAGTCGTATTGCGAACCATGGCAGGGGCAGAAGAAGCCGTCATAATTGCCTTCATGGGCAATTGGAATACAGCCGAGATGGGTGCATATGCCGATCACCACCAGCCACTGATCCTTGCCTTCCTTGACGCGCGCCGAGTCGGGCTGCGGGTCCGGCAGGCTCGACAGATTGACGTTCTGCGCTTCATCGATCTGTTTTTTCGTGCGGTGGCTGATGTAGATCGGCTTTCCGCGCCAAAATACCTTGATGTCCTGACCTTCCGCCACCGGCGTCAGATCGACTTCGATCGGCGCGCCGGCTGCAATGGTCGAGGCATCCGGGTTCATTTGCATGACCAGCGGCCAAACCACGGCGGCGGCACCTACGACGGCCACAGCACCGGTTGCAACGTAGAGAAAATCACGGCGTGTCGGTTCCGCCGAAGACGCTGTCGTCACGATGACAAACCCTTTCCAATCTGCTGCGTTCTGCGCGACCGGCGAACCGTGCGGACAAGCGAGACGCCACATCCCGTGAGGATTCTAGCGTCCGCGCAATCCAAACCGAATTGGCGGCGGCAGAGTGACCACTTCGTCCCGGCCAAACATCATCTCAGCCAAGGGCACCAAGCAGTCCAGAATCGTTCTATTCGCACCCTTGTCGGACCAGTGCAAGCCCGTTCATATCTTGCTCGCGTGCAACGCATTAAATCGTCGACTGATCGCGAAAAATTGAAACGTATCATGACGACGGAAGCCGCGTCGAAACACACTTGCGTGCTGGCTAAATCGGTTTGCCGACATGGCCGCCAGAAACTGTGAGTGCTCATCGTCGCGGATAATTTTGGCACCAGCACATCGGCTGTTTAGCCATCCCCACCGATTTAATTTGCGCTCAAAATGAGGGGTAATCCGTCGTAACAACACGTTGATTTCGCGATAGTTTTGTAACAGACCGCGATATGCGAGTGGCGTCTTTTTTTCAATTCTAACGGCCATACGGCTACGCTACCAAAGCGGCTGCGCGAGAGCCGCTCAAGTAAAACGACCGCATTGAATCGTCCGTCAGTTCGGAACCGTGCGTATGGCGAGAAACAAACCTGCCTTTCCTTACCGCCCTCCTCGCGGCTCTGCCAACATTGTGACTATGCGCGACGAGCGTAGTTGCCATGCTCCCGAACGAAGCTGACTCGGGCGCGCAGATGAGCACGCAGCCCAAGGCCGCTGGAGCCACCCCGCGGCCTGATGCCCGCCGAATAGTCACTTGCTCTTGCGGGAACGCCGCAAGGGCGCTATCCGCTGCCGCTTGTTTCATCACGCAGGCGGAGAGCGACCCACATGCGCCTCGCGCTTTATCAGCCGGATATTCCGCAAAACACTGGCACAATGTTGCGGCTCTGCGCCTGCCTCGGCGTGGAGGCCCATATCATCGAGCCGGCTGGTTTTCCGGTCTCGGACCGGCATTTCCGACGCGCGGGGATGGATTACCTCGATCAGGTGAGCATCACGCGCCATGCGTCGTGGGCTGCATTCACCGAGTGGCGGTTAACCGAGAATTTGCGCGTCGTGCTGTTCACCACCAAGGCCGCGCAGCCCTATCTCGACTACGACTTCAAGACCAACGACATCCTGCTGATGGGCCGCGAATCTGCCGGCGTGCCCGATGACGTCGCAGCCACCGCCGATGCGCGCGTGGTGATCCCGATCGCAGCCGGCCTGCGCTCGATAAATGTGGCGATGGCGGCGGCCATGGCGCTCGGCGAAGCCTTGCGCCAAAATCCGAACTTAAGGATCACCTAAAGTGAGTTATGCGGTCAAGGAAATCTTCCTGACATTGCAAGGCGAAGGCGCGCATGCCGGCCGCGCTGCCGTGTTCTGTCGTTTCAGCGGCTGCAACCTGTGGACAGGCCGTGAGCAGGATCGGACCGAGGCCGTTTGCACATTCTGCGATACGGATTTCGTCGGAATGGATGGCACGTTGGGCGGCCGTTACGCGACCGCAGATGCGCTGGCCGACACGGTCGCCGCGCAATGGACCGGCGACGCGGCGAACCGCTACGTCGTGCTCACCGGCGGCGAGCCGCTGCTGCAGGTCGACAAGCCGTTCATCGATGCACTGCATGCGCGCAGTTTCGAGATCGGTATCGAAACCAACGGCACCATCGAAGCGCCCGCCGCGATGGACTGGATCTGCGTTAGCCCTAAGGCCAACGCGGAGTTAAAGTTGCGCGCCGGTCATGAACTGAAGCTGGTCTATCCGCAGGCCGATGCGATGCCGGAGCGTTTCGCGGGGCTCGCCTTTGAGCGCTTCTCGCTGCAGCCGATGGACGGGCCGGACGCAATCGCCAACACCGAACGCGCAATCGCCTATTGTCTGATACATCCGCAATGGCGGCTCAGCGTTCAGACGCACAAGACAATCGGAATACGATAGTCATGTGGGAACTGACAAAATCGTTCCGTTTCGAGGCCGCGCACTATCTTGCCGGCACGACGCTGGGCGCGGGTAGCGAGGAAATTCACGGCCATTCGTTTCGCGCAGAAGTCAGTCTGCGCGGCACGCCGGATGCCGCCACGGGGATAGTGGTCGATCTCGGATTGCTGGATACGCGCATGGCGGAGGTCCGCAAGCTGCTCGATCACAAATTGCTCAACAACGTCGCGGCGCTGGGTGCGCCGACACTTGAAAACCTATCGCGATTCATCTGGGATCGCGTGCAGGATGCGGGACACATCATCAAGGTCAGTGTTCATCGCGATAGTTGCGATGAGAGCTGCGTTTATTTCGGGCCGCAGGGCTAAGTATACTTCGCCAGACCATTTGGCCCGAACACATAGACCGCACCCTGCGCGATCGGCAGGTCGGCCGCCTGCGCGATCGTCTGGACGCCGAGCGTGACCATCAGCGCTCGCGCAGTGCCGCCATGCGCGACGGCCACCGTGTCGCCAGTAAGCCTGTCGTACCATTCGCGGACACGCAGCGTGACGGATGCGTAGCTTTCGCCTTCGGGCGGCGACGTCTCCCATTTATCCAGTTGTCGTAGCGCAAAGATATCGGGATCCGAGGCCTCCTGCTGCGCGAGCGTCGAGCCCTCCCACAGGCCATAGCCGACCTCGCGCAGTCGAGCGTCCAGCGCGTAATTATCCGGCGGCAGGCTGAGCTGCACGCGGATTGCTTCCATCGTCGAGCGTGCACGGCAAAGTGGGCTCGACACATAATGCAGATCGGTCGCCTCGCGTCCGTCGCGCGCAAACAGGTCCTTCACGATGCCGCCGGCATGCGCGGCCTGCTGGCGGCCGAGATCGTTCAGCGGAATATCCTGCGAGCCCTGAAAGCGGCCGAGCGCGTTCCATTCGGTTTCGCCGTGGCGGATGTAATAGATGACAGGAGCGGGCATGGGGGATTGTTGCAATTCTCAGCAGTGCGATGACGAAAGAGCCATGACGCTTTATTGATTGTCCTTCGACAGCAAAATCTCAAGCGCGTCAGGTCGCGTCATGCCGACGACTTCATTGCCAGCAACAGGCCAGTCGCTTGCACCATCATTCTGTCCACTTCGTCGTACCGACCGGGCCTGCGATAGGCGACGTCTCGAGTACACCAGCGAGCATGCCCGGCATAGCCCAAATCTCGTGCGGACGTGAATGCGGAATATCAGCAGGCTGAGGGTGTTAATGTTATCAGAAGGCCGACATAGCGGCCCAGACATGGGCAACGGATGAGCGCGTTTCGCGACGACATCGAGACGATGATCCCGGCGCTGCGGCGTTACGCGCGGGCGCTGACGCGTGAGGTCGATCTCGCTGACGATCTTGTGCAGGATACGCTGGTGCGGGCGTTGCGGTCCGAGAAACTGTTTCTTGGCGGCGATCTGCGCAGCTGGCTCTATACGATCCTGACGAACCTCAACCGCAACCGGCGCAGGGCGCTGGTGCGCCGGCCAATCCTCACAGCGCTGACGGACAATCACGCCGACCCTTCCGGCACCGAGGCGGAGGGCCGCGATATCTTCCGGGCTCTGGAAACACTGCCGGAGGAGCAGCGCGCGGTGTTGCTTTTGGTCATGCTTGAAGGGCTCAGTTACCGCGAGGTCGCCGAGGTCCAGAGTGTGCCGATCGGCACGGTGATGTCGCGGCTGGCCCGCGCCCGCGCTCATGTGAAAGCGTCGCTCGACGGCCAGCGCCCCGCACTGAGGGCGGTGACGTGATGATGAAAAGAGACTGCTGAAATGACCGATCGCAACATCCCCGTCACGGAAGACGAGCTTCACGCTTATGCCGATGGCGAATTGCCGGCCGAGCGCCGCATTGATGTCGAGCATTGGCTGGCTATCCATCTCGAAGATGCGCAGCGAATTCGAGACTGGCGGGCGATCGGCGACGCGTTGCATGCGCGTTTCGATGGCGTCGCGGACGAACCGATCCCGGCGCGGCTGGCGATCGACCGCCTTGCGCGCCCGCCGCAGCGCTGGATCATGAGTGCGATCGCGGCAACGCTGGTGGCGTTTCTGATCGGTGGTGGCGCGGGCTGGCTGGCGCGCGGCGCATCGACAGCGCCGTCGGCTTTCGCCGAGTTCACCGGAGACGCGCTAGGCGCGCATCGGCTTTACGTGGTCGAGGTCCGCCATCCCGTCGAGGTCGAAGGCTCGGAGCGCGCGCATCTGCAGCAATGGCTGTCGAAGCGCGTCGGCTATGACGTCAAAGCACCCGAACTCGACGGCACCGGCCTGAAGCTGGTCGGCGGCCGGCTGTTGCCGGGTCCACAAGCGCCTGCCGCGTTCCTGATGTATGAAAGCGCCAGCGGCGAACGCTTCACGTTGTTTACGTCACGCGCAAAGACCGATGCCACCCAGATGCGCTACGCCTCGCGAAATGCCGATGGCGCGCTATTCTGGGCCGATAATGGCGTTGGCTATGTGCTGAGTGGCCCGACCGACAAGGACCGGCTCAATCAGGTCGCTCGACTGGTGTACGATCAGACCGAGAAAAGCGGGGGATGAGGGTTTCTCACCCCATCTCGCTGCGCGGGTTATATGGATGATCCGCGCGCCATTTCTCCATCAACGCTTCGAGCTCCGCGTCATTGCCGTCGGGCATCATAATGCGCGTCGTGATGAACAGGTCGCCATTGACGCCTGATTTCGGCAGACCCTTGCCCTTGAGCCGGAAAATCCGTCCGCTCGACGTATTTTTCGGGATCGACAATTCAACCGCACCTGACAGCGTCGGCACGCGGATCTTGCCGCCGAGCACGGCCTCATACAGCGCGATCGGCAGATCGACCCGCAGATCCTGACCATCGACCTTGAACACCGGATGCGTCGCGATCGAGACCGTAATCATCAGGTCGCCGGGGCGATGCCCAGGTGCGCTCTCGCCCTGCCCTTTGAGTCTGATTTGCTGGCCAGCGACGACGCCCGCCGGGATCTTGACACTCAGTTCCTTGCCGGTCGGCAGCCGCACGCGCTTCTCTGCGCCCTGGACGGCTTCTTCCAGCGAGACAGTCATCGCGACAGCGAGATCAAGCTCCGGCGCGCCCATGCCGGAGGTGTCGAATTCGAAACCGCCGGGACCGCGCCGCGCGCCGCGCATGCCGGCTGAATTGGCCGCGCCGCCGAACATGCTGTTCAGAATATCCTCAAAGCCGCCGGCGCCCGCGCCGCCGCCGGGACCGCCACGGAAGGTTTGCTCGAAGCCGCCGCCGGGACCTCCTCGACCGCCCGCACGGCCGCCGCCGGGAAAGCCCTGGAATTTCGGCTTGCCATCATTGCCGATTTCGCCGCGATCGAATTGTTTGCGCTTGTCTTCGTCGCCGACGATCTCATTGGCGGAATTGACCTCGGAAAACCGATCGGCGGCTTTCGGGTCGTCCTTGTTGTTGTCGGGGTGATGCGTCTTGGCGAGTTTGCGATAGGCGCTCTTGATGGCAGCCGCAGTTGCGCCCTTCTGCACCCCCAAGACCTCGTAGGGGTCGCGCATCCGTCGTATCTCCTTCAATTCGAATAGATTTACAGCTCAGATAGATTTGCGGGCAAGCCTCCCGCGTCAAGCTGTCATCTGGGGGCTTCGTGTCATTTTTGCAACGGGGATTTGAAGCAGCTGACGATGACTCAGCTCCGATACCACGGCTTCAGCGTGTGGATGTCCCAGCCGCCGCGCCCGGTCTGGCAAGCCGCGCCTTGCAACCAGCGTTCCGAATCGCCGTTGACGTAGCTGGCGAGGAAATCGCGGCAGGTCCGGCCGTCCGCTATATAAGACGTGGCAATCGGCGTGACCGAGCCTCGCGCGCCGGTTGCGGGATTTTCCCACGGCTGGCTGGAATCCTTGGCCCCTTTGGTCAGCACGTCCGATGCGGCGTTGCGGGCAAAAGCCAGATCAGCATCGGTCGGGTTAGCGCCGGAATTGACAGGCATGGCCTTGATCGAGCCAGTGACGATCTTGTCACCTTCCATGTCGGCGAAAGACGAACTTCCGCGCGACAGGCTGCAACCGCCGCCGGTAAGACCGATGAGAATCAGTGCAAACGCACTGCCGATCGGTGCGAAGGCCGATATCCCAAAGCGCGGCGGTGCCCTATATAGGGCGGACGCGCTTGGCGATCCCTCTCTGCTCTGCAACGCTGACCGACGCAACTCGGAACTCCGAACATGACCGACACCACAGATTCCATCAAGCGCACACCGAAGTTAACGCCCGGTGATTTCACCACGGCCGATGAGCCGTTTGCGCTGTTCGCCGAATGGCTTGCCGAGGCCAGCGCTAGCGAACCGAACGATCCGAATGCGATGGCGCTTGCCACCGTCGATGCCAATGGCTTGCCCGATGTCCGCATGGTGCTGATGAAGGGCTACGATGCGGATGGCTGGGTGTTCTACAGCCACATCGCCAGCCAGAAAGGCCGCGAACTCACGGCCAATCCCAAAGCGGCCTTGCTGTTTCACTGGAAATCGCTGCGCCGGCAGGTCCGGGTGCGCGGTTCTGTCACGCCGGTGACGGCGGAAGAAGCCGATGCCTATTTCGCGACGCGGCCCAAGCAGGCCCAGATCGGTGCATGGGCCAGCAAGCAATCACAACCGCTGGAAAGCCGGTTTGCTTTCGAGCAGGCGATCGCGAAAGTCGCCGCAAAGCATATCGTCGGCGAGGTGTCGCGTCCTGCGGGCTGGAGCGGCTGGCGGGTCACGCCGTCGCATATCGAATTCTGGCACGATCGCCCGTTCCGACTGCACGACCGCATTGAATTTACGCGCGACGCGGTCGGCGGCGCGTGGGACAAGACGAGACTGTATCCGTGAGCGAACCGACGAAGGCGAGATCCCAAGCGATGTCCAGGCCGACGGCCACCCCCGATTCCAATGCGCCGCGCCGCACGATGGTGCTGACCGGTGCCAGCCGGGGCATCGGCCACGCCACCGTGATCCGCTTTTCCAGCGCCGGCTGGCGAGTCTTGACCTGTTCGCGGCATCCATTTCCGGAAGTCTGCCCATGGGGCGCAGGCCCTGAGGACCACATCCAGGTCGACCTCGCCGACCACAAGGATACCAGCCGCGCGATCTCCGAAATTCGCGAAAGGCTTGGCGGCGGCGGGTTGCACGCGCTGGTTAATAATGCCGCGATTTCGCCGAAGGCCGAAGGCGGCGCGCGGCTCGGTTCGATCGATACCGACATCGAGACATGGAGCCATGTGTTCGCAGTGAATTTCTTCTCGCCGATCATGATGGCGCGCGGGCTGATCGAGGAATTGAAGAAGGCCAAAGGCTCGGTCGTCAACGTGACGTCGATCGCAGGCTCCCGCGTTCATCCGTTTGCCGGCGCGGCCTATGCGACATCGAAGGCGGCGTTGGCGTCGCTGACCCGCGAGATGGCGTCGGATTTCGGCCGCGTCGGCGTCCGTGTCAACGCGATCGCGCCCGGCGAGATCGACACTGCGATCCTGTCGCCGGGCACTGACAAAATCGTGCAGGACCAGATTCCAATGAATCGGCTCGGCACGCCGGACGAGGTGGCCAAGATCATCTACGTGCTGTGCTCGGAAACCAGTTCTTACGTGAACGGCGCGGAAATCCATATCAATGGCGGCCAGCACGTTTGAGGTTGCGCCGTAGGTTGAGCAAAGTTGCTCTTTGGGCGGTGACGGCCGCTAACGCTGATGGGAGGCAAGGCATTTAATCGGACGACGAAAACGTCGTGAGATGTGCCTTTGCGCACCCTTAAGTGCGTTGAAATCTTCACTCAGCGCGGAACATCCGGCGCGGGATCGGAGGCGCCGGCAATCTGGCATTAAGGCCTGCACTCGAACAATCATCGTCGCTTTCGCCGTCCTCCAAAGCCGCGCCGCAATGCCGGCACACGGCATAGATCGCCTGAGCCTTGATGGCCGAGGCACGGCGCACCTCGCGATAACCGGCGAAATCGATGACGTTCAAACCGGCCGTGTTCATTGCATCAATCATTGTTCATCCTCGCGCTGTAGAGACCGTTATCGCAGGAACCCTTTGGCGGAGTGTTCAGCAGACCACTCAAATTTAGCGGAACTTGAAAGGTAGTTTTGGCGCGTCACTCCGTGCCAGACCGCGAAACGAAATATACGCAACAGAGCTGATTTCATTTTTACAACTTTTGCTTGCATAATAAATTTGTATCTCATTAATACCCTCATAAGTTGTGTTAATGCGTGAGGGAGTTGGTCATTACTGCCACGGTCGACCAATTCGTGCTGCGTTGGCAATATGGCGAGGGCGGTCAGGAACGCGCCAACTACGCGTTATTTCTCACCGAACTCTGCGACTTGATCGGCGTGCCACGCCCCGATCCCGCCGGCGCGACGCATGAGCGCAACGACTACGTTTTCGAGCGCGTGGTGACGCATCATAAAGACGACGGCACAGCACTCGGCCGCATCGATCTGTACAAGAAGAACAGCTTCGTGCTGGAGGCCAAACAAAGTCGCCTCAAAGGTGGCAGCAAGGAAGCCCCCGGCCAACCCGACGCCGCCGCGTCCCATCGCCCACGCGGCAATCGCGGCTCCGATCGCGCGTGGGACGCGTTGATGCTCAACGCCAAACGGCAGGCCGAGCAATATGCCCGCGCTTTGCCGGCATCGCATGGCTGGCCGCCCTTCATCCTCGTCTGTGATGTCGGCCATTGCATCGAGGTCTATGCGGATTTTTCCGGTCAAGGGAAAAACTATACCCAGTTTCCCGACCGCCGGAGCTATCGCATCGGCCTTGAAGACCTGCACGATTCCGATGTGCGAGCGCGGCTGACAGCGATCTGGCTTGATCCTCAATCGCTCGATCCGGCGCAGGTCGCGGCCAAGGTCACGCGCAGCATCGCCAAGCGGCTCGCGCAGGTCTCTCTCGCTCTGGAAAAGCAAAAGCATCCACCGGAAGAGGTCGCGATGTTTCTGATGCGCTGCCTGTTCACGATGTTCGCCGAGGATGTCGGCCTGCTGCCGCAAAAATCCTTCAAAACCGTGCTTGAAGATTGCGAGAAAAATCCGAAGACGTTCGTACCGCTCGTGACCCAACTCTGGGAAGCGATGGACACCGGGACGTTCGCGCATGTGCTGAAGGCCGATGTGCGCAAGTTCAACGGCGCGTTCTTCAAGAACCGACAAGCGCTGCCGCTCGGCCGCGAAGAGATCGGCGAACTCCGTCAGGCCGCGAGCCATAGCTGGCGGGAGGTCGATCCTTCGATCTTCGGCACGCTGCTCGAACAGGCGCTCAATCCCGTCGAGCGCAAGCGGCTCGGCGCGCATTATACGCCGCGCGCTTATGTCGAACGCCTCGTCGTGGCAACTGTCATCGAGCCGCTGCGCGACGACTGGCGCAACGTCGTCGCGACGGCCAATAATTTCCGGCAGCAGGCCGACGCGCTGGCCCAGCGCGATCGCAAAGCGGCAGATATTGCTTTCAAGACAGCCAGACAAGTTGTGCGCGACTTTCACGAGACGCTGTGTGCGACACGCATCCTTGACCCGGCCTGCGGCACTGGAAACTTTTTATACGTCGCGCTTGAGCAGATGAAAAAGCTCGAAGGCGAAGTTCTCGAACTGCTGGAGACGCTGGGCGGCCAAGAATCCATCGAATGGATGGACACGCACAATGTCGATCCACATCAGTTTCTCGGACTCGAAATCAATCCGCGCGCTGCAGCGATCGCCGAACTTGTGCTGTGGATCGGCTATCTTCAGTGCACTTCCGCACGAAAGCCAATCCGCCGCACGACCCGATCCTGCGCGACTTCAAGACTATTCAAGTCAAGAATGCCGTGCTGACATGGGACGGCGCACCACACATCGAACGCGTCAAGGGCAAGGAGGTATTGCCGAATCCGCACCGGCCGGAGTGGCCGATGGCGGAGTTCATCGTCGGTAACCCGCCGTTTATCGGCAAAGGCGCGTTCCTGCGTGCCGCCCTTGGCGATACTCAGACCGAGGCCCTCTGGATAGCGCATCCGCGCATCAACCCATCCGCAGACTTCGTCATGTATTGGTGGGACAAGGCTGCGGAGTTGCTCAATCAAAAAGGCACGGTGTTACGCCGCTTCGGCTTCGTGACAACAAACTCGATCACGCAGCTCTTTAATCGCAAGCTCATCGATCGACATCTGAAAGCTGCAAAGCCGGCATCGATCGTGTTCGCGATTGCCGACCACCCCTGGACAAAAGTGACATCAGATGCGGCATCTGTTCGCATAGCGATGACGGTTGCGGAAGCCGGCAAATGCAGTGGCATTTTAGAAGACGTCGTTCAAGAAGACGGCCTTGATACTGATACGCCGAACGTGGTTCTCGAACGCAATCACGGCGCGATCAATAGCGACCTCAGCATGGGGTCCGATGTCACAAGCACAACACCGTTGCGCGCGCAGCAAGGATTGTCATCGAACGGAATGATGCTCGCGGGAAGTGGATTTCTCATCACTGCGGCCGAAGCCAAACATCTTGGACTTGGTAAGCGCGACGGACTGAGACATCACATCAGGGATTATCGCAATGGACGCGATCTGATGGCGACACCGCGGCGACTCAAATTGATTGATCTCTTTGGATTGAGCGTCAATGACGTCCGCACGCGCTTTCCTGAAATCTATCAATATCTGCTGACAAACGTTAAGCCTGAACGCGACGGCAATCGTGACGAAGGCTTCCGAAACAAATGGTGGATCTTCGGTCGCCCGCGTGTCGAATTACGCCCCGCGCTCAAGGGTCTCAAGCGATATATTGCAACTGTCGAGACAACAAAACACCGCGTCTTCCAGTTTCTGGATATCAAAATTCTACCTGACCACATGGTCGTGGCGATCGCGTCGGACGATGCCTTTCATCTCGGCGTTCTCGCATCACGCATCCACTCAAAAATCTGGATGCCTGCAAATGCCGCGTCGCTCGGCGTTTACATCGGCGATGTGCGCTATACCAAATCCCGCTGCTTCGACCCCTTTCCTTTTCCCGCGGCGAACAATATTCAAAAGCACAGCATCCGCGTCGTCGCCGACGAACTCGATGCGCATCGCAAGCGCGTGCTGACGGAGCATCCGTATCTCACCATGACCGGGCTCTATAATGTGCTGGAAGAATTGCGTGCCGGTGCACAGCCCGACGGTCTCGACGACAAGCATCGCAATATCTTCGACGACGGCCTCGTGCTTATCCTGAAAGAGCTGCACGAGCGGCTCGATGTCGTCGTCTCGGATGCCTATGGCTGGCCGGCCGACCTGACCGATGCGCAGATTCTGACGCGCCTGGTGGCGCTGAATACTGCGCGCGCCGAGGAGGAACGACGCGGCGAAATCCGCTGGTTGCGCCCCGATTACCAGATCCCGCGCTTCGGCAAAGGACTGGACAAGCAGGCCGTCGC
>JAYUEY010000017.1:0-6180 GCA_043739005.1 Tardiphaga sp. | reverse complement strand
TTGTTCAGCGCGTCTTCGGTGGCTTTGAGAATTGCACGCGAATGCCCGCCGGTGCGGTCGATCAACCCGCCCGCGAGGCCTTCCGGATCGTCCAGCAGCACTTTCAGAATATGCAGTGGCGAGAATTGCTGATGGCCCTCGCGCACGGCCAGAGATTGCGCGGACTGAATGAAGCCACGTACCCGTTCAGTGTATTTCTCGATATTCATATGTTGTTATCCCTCGGCCTGCCGGTCCCGCCCCGAAAGCACAGGGCCAGCATCTTCATTGGGTTTCGCCGGTCGTCCGGCTTGCTCTAAATGTGGGCATGCTCGGGCCTTGCGAAAAGGGGCGGCAGTCGGAATTTGGAAACAACGGCACGCGTCATCCCCCGCGAAGGGGGGTGAACTAGTGTTCCGGAGCATTCCGGATGCGCGTACTGGTCCTGCATTCGCGGGGGATAACTGTCTTCTTTTTGGTAAGGACAATCATGAACTCCGCCTCCATCGCCTCGATCTACCGCTATCCGGTCAAAGGTCTTTCACCCGAGCGGCTCGACCGGGTCGAGCTGACGCCGGGCCAAACGCTACCGGCCGACCGGCGCTACGCCATCGAGAACGGTGATTCGGGTTTCGATGCTGCAAATCCGGTTTGGAAGGCCAAGACCCACTATCTGATGTTGATGCGCAACGAGCGCCTGGCGGCGCTCGACACGCATTATGACGACGCGACTCATCGTCTGACGATCCGCCGCGATGACCACGAAGCTGTTAGCGGCAATCTTTCGACAGATATGGGCCGAAAAACGATCGAGGACTGGTTCACCGCCAATTTCGCCGCCGAGCTACGCGGCCCGCCTCGTCTTTTGACCGCGCCGAATTACAGCTTTTCAGACATCGCGAAAAAAGTCGTGTCGATCATCAATCTGGAGAGCGTCGCGGCGGTTGGCGACATGGTCAAGGCGGCGATCGATCCGCTGCGCTTTCGCGGCAATCTCATGGTGTCCGGCTGGCCGGCCTGGCACGAATTCGACCTGATCGGCCAGACGCTGACGATCGGCGGCGCGCGGCTCAAGGTGGTGAAGCGAATCGTCCGCTGTGCCGCCACCAATGTCGATCCGACGACGGCCGAGCGCGACATGAACATTCCGCATACGCTGATGCGCGAACTCGGCCATGCCGATTTAGGCGTCTATGCGGAAGTGATCGACGGCGGTGAGATCGCGACAGGCGATGCCATCCAGTCCGTGCAACCGGCGCTGCTGTAATTATTCCGCCGGCTCGGCGACAAACATCCGGGGCGTCGCGACCAACGGCATCCGCGCCAGCCAGTTGTCGAGAAACGCCTTCAGCCACGCCCGCTCGGCAACATCATGAATCGCACGCGCCGCGAAATGTGCCCGCCGCGCCTGCGCGCCGGGCAGGCTCAGCCGCTCATGTCCGCGCGTGGTCCAGCGATGCATCATCGCGGTTGTCACGTCCGGGTGGAACTGAAAGCCGAAAGCATGGCCGGTCCGAAACGCCTCGAACGGGAAATCGCTGCCTTCCGCTAGACATTCGCTACCGGCCGGCAAATCGAACCCCTCGCCGTGCCAATGATAGACGTGATCCGGCCAGTCCGGACAGATTGCGCGGCCGGCCTTCGTCGGGCGGATCGGGTAATAGCCGATCTGCGAAAGCCCCGCATGATGCGGCGACACCCGCGCGCCGAGATGCTTGGCCAGCATCTGCGCGCCGAGGCAGATGCCGAGGAACGGCCGGTCCTCTTTCAGAGCCGTGCCGATCCAGTCGATTTCCTGCTTCACAAAATCATCGGGATCGTTGGCGCTCATCGGTCCGCCGAAAATCACCGCGCCGGCATGATCGTCCAATGTCTCAGGCAAGGCATCGCCAAATCGCGGCCGTCGAATATCGAGCTTGTGGCCGATTTGCCGCAGCGCATTGCCGACACGGCCCGGCGACGAGGTCTCCTGATGCAGCACGATCAGCATCGGCCGCAGGTCTTGTGGGTCGGACGCGTGGCGGCATGGTGTCGCAATCGGCGTCGCGACCAGCGTCTCGACGGGCGTTTCGAAAAGCATGCCCGCGCCGGG
The DNA here is from genome assembly GCA_043739005.1 of Tardiphaga sp. Classification (GTDB taxonomy): domain Bacteria; phylum Pseudomonadota; class Alphaproteobacteria; order Rhizobiales; family Xanthobacteraceae; genus Tardiphaga. The sequence continues at coordinate 4,109 of JAYUEY010000017.1, read as the reverse complement.
TTCGGGCACGGAGGGCGGTCCGGCGACGTCGGGAATGGAAGCGTCTTGCTGGCTCATGCTGCCTGTCGCGAGGTCAGATCGAATCGCGTTCACAAATCGAATCGATTCACAGTGGGCAGAATAAGCAAACCGCGGGCCAAATGATGGCCGCCACGACGATCAGCGGCGCGTCTGGAATTTTCCGACGGCGGCGAGGATGAAGGCGCGCGGAAACAGCCGCAACAGAAATGGAATGATCTTGATGCCGATGCCGGGCAACACGATCCGCTTCCCGGCCATCAGGCCGCGATAACCGAGCAGCGCGACCTTCTCCGGCGACACGTTGAGGATTGCCGAGTCGAATCCCGGCTTGAAGCCGGCGCGATATTGGAATTCGGATGGCACCGGCCCTGGACACAAAACAGTCACACGCACGCCGCGCGGTCCAAGCTCGTTATGGAGCGCCTCGGTGAAGGACAGCACAAAGGCCTTCGAGGCATAATAAACCGCCATGCCCGGCCCGGGCAAAAACCCCGCGATCGAAGCCAGATTGAGGATGCCGCCTTGGTGGCGCACGATGCTGTCGGCAAAGCGCAGCGACAGGTCGGTGAGTGCACGGATATTGACATTGACGATGCCGAGCTGATCGGCGCGATCCATCTCGATCGCTTTGCCGAATAGGCCGTAGCCCGCATTGTTGACGAGGAATTCAACTTCAACATTTGCGGCCTCAAGCGCGGCCGCGATCCTGTCACCCGCATCGGGCTCGTTGAGATCGCAAGGAATAACAATCGGTGCCACACCACCGGCGGCGACGATCTCGCTGGCAAGACTCTGCAAGCGGGCCGCTCGTCGCGCGACGAGTGCCACGCGATGATTGTTGGCGACGAAAATCCGCGCCAGCTCGGCTCCGATGCCGGACGACGCACCGGTAATCAACGCGACCCGTTCACCCACGGAAAAATGCCTTATGGGAAATGCTCACAATGCCGCAATCTGTCCATTTCGATCACACCAGCCCTAAGCGGGATAGCGGGCAATCGCAACCCCGGCGCGACCATACGACCGCGCCAATGCTGGGCAAGCCTGCCCGCCGACGATGCATCAGGTCGCGGACGCGACCACGGTATCGGCCTCCGGCTGCTCATCTTCGCCGGCGACCCGGCGACGCATATTGACGCGATCGCGCTGCGAGATGCCGAGCAGGTCGGCGGCGCGCCACACGACGTTGTCCTCGAATTCGCTGACACGGCCATCGGCATAGACGAGCTCCCACATCATCTCGACGATGCGGGCGCGGCTTTGTTCGTCCACGGCGCGCATGATGACGCTTGTGAAGTGATAGAGATCGACCGCCTGCCCCTCTTCGAGCGTGGCGGCGGCAATCAATTTGTCGGCCGTGCCGGGATCGAGCCCGAACCGGGTTTCGATCAGGCTGTGGAGTTTTTGCGTTTCGACGGCCGACGGTTCGCCATCGAGCGAGATGACATGGATCAGCAACGCTGTCGCCGCGAGCCGGTAGCCGGTATCGTCGAACGCCTGCTGCTCGGTCGCGGAAGGCGATACGACATCGGCAATGAATTGGCGCAGGCTCTCAAACATATCTGTCGTCTCTGGTTGCGGTGGTCGGATCGGACGGAAAACGCTTGCCTTGCAAGGCTGTTCCGCCGTCCGACATGAAGCTTTGTTAACACGAAGGTTTGGTGAGGTGCCGCTGAATTATGCGGCGATCAATGGCCGCTGTGCCCAAGCCAGCAGCGCGCCGAGCGCCAGCATGGCAGCAGAGGCCAGCAGGGCCGAATTCAGGCTGCCGGTCGCGTCGGTGATCGCGCCGATCGCGATTGGCCCGAGCGTCTGGCCGACGCCGAATACGATGGTCATCGCCGCGATCGCGGTCGGCCATGCCGGCTGCGGGTAATTGACGCGGACGAAGGCCGTCGTCGAAGCGACCACCGCGAAGAAGGCGACGCCGAACACCAAAGCCGACGTGCCGAGCAACAATGGTGAATGTCCGAGCAGTGGCAAGCCTGCGCCGAGCGCGTTGCAGCCAAGAATGACCGCAGTCGCACCTCCGGTTCGGCTATTCGCCAAAATGCCGCGCCAGACCCAAGGCGAGGCAAAAGCGCTGAGCCCGATCAAGCTCCAGAAGGCGCTTTGCGCCGCCGCCCCGCCGCCGGCATCGCGGACATAAGCGATCATGAACGTCATGTAGGCAATGTAGCCGATGCCAAACAGGAAATAACCCATGAGATAAAGCGTGACGGGCGCGACGCGAAAACGGGTGGCGTCGCCCTGCGCCAGCACCGTGGTGGCGGCGATCTTGAGTGGCAGCAACGGCAACACCAGCAGCAGCGAGATCGCGGTCATCGCCAGCCAGACGATCCACCACGAGCCCGGCCCGAACTCGGCCAGCAAAAACGGCGCAATGAGACCCGATGCGAGGATGCCGACGCCCGGCCCTGCATAAAACAGACTGAGCAGAAATCCCGACCGTGCGGGCTGGGTCTGGGCGAGCGTCGCCGCCAGAGCGCCGCCGGCGACGAACGACAAGGCCGCGCCGAACCCGACGAGCAACCGGCCGAAACTGAGCACGACGAAATTCGCAGACACAGCGCAGAGCGCAAGCGCTACGATCGCCATCAGCGTACCGGCTTTTACCAGCGCCAGAAGGCCGTAACGATTGGCCAGACGTGCCGCAACCAGTGCCCCGGCGAGATAGCCGGCCGCATTGACAGTGTTCATGAAGCCGGCGGCCGAATAGGACCAGCCGAGCGTGTCGCGCATGTCCGGCAGCACCAGCGAATAGGCAAAGCGCCCGATGCCAAGTCCGATGGTCGGGGCCAGTGCCAGGATCAAGATCAGGCGGACAAGTTGGGGATGGGATTGATCGGCAGTGGTCACAGCGGGCTCCGCAGAATTCGGCATGAGCGAGGCGCGCCATGTGGCAGCAATCCCTGCTGGTCCGCAATCGGCCCTAAAGCAGAACAGCCACGCCATCCTTGCGGATGACGTGGCCAGGCCGTTCTGTTGCTAGGTGGACCTACCCCGAACGGTTACGCCGCGAGGCGCACTTCGTTCATGCTAACGTTATCGTTGGCATTTAGGTTTTTGACCCGATAACGGCGGTATCATGCCGGGAACACTTCAAAGCTTCTTCGCGGCCATCGATCCTATTTCGCCCCCGCCGCAACAGCCTTGATATCTTGAGATCCTGAAATCTGGATCACGCGATCCGGCGCGTTAAGCCGGTTCAAGCTGCTGTGGTGGAGGCGTCGGGTACTGCCCCCGAGTCTGCCCGCAGTCCACTTTTGAGATTCAGCGCCATCGTCTTGCGACCAGACCAATATAGTCGCTTGCGGCCGCGCCGTCGAGAGGCGTTGTCGCCGCACGCTTGCCAAGCGCGCATCGCCGCTTTAGCAAACCGGCGCAGCGGCCTTTTCCAAAGATGAGACGACAGGGATCCTTCGATATGACTGTTCACAAACTTCTTCTTCTGCCCGGCGACGGCATCGGCACCGAGGTGATGGCAGAGGTGAAGCGCCTGATCGACTGGTTCACCGCCGAAGGCATCGCCACGTTCGAGACCGAGAGCAGCCTTGTCGGCGGTGCCTCCTATGACGAACACCGCATCGCGATCACCGACGAGACCATGGTGCTGGCGCATAATTCCGACGCCGTGATTTTCGGCGCGGTCGGCGGCCCGAAATGGGACAGCGTGCCATATGAATTGCGCCCTGAGGCTGGTCTGTTGCGGCTGCGCAAGGAGCTTGGCCTGTTCGCCAATCTGCGCCCGGCGATCTGCTATCCGGCGCTGGCGGACTCCTCCAGCCTAAAGCGCGAGGTCGTCGAAGGCCTCGACATCATGATCGTCCGCGAACTGACCGGCGGCGTCTATTTCGGCGAGCCTAAGACCATTACCGATTTGGGCAACGGCCAGAAGCGCGCCATCGATACGCAGGTCTATGACACCTACGAGATCGAGCGCATCGCGCGCGTGGCGTTTGATCTCGCCCGCAAGCGCAATAATAAATTGACCTCGATGGAAAAGCGCAACGTCATGAAGTCGGGCGTGCTGTGGAACGAGGTCGTCACGCAGGTTCACCAGCGCGACTACATGGACGTGACGCTGG
>JAYUEY010000016.1:0-6461 GCA_043739005.1 Tardiphaga sp. | reverse complement strand
CCGGCCTGCTCGGAGGAGGGAAATGATCCCGCTTCGTATCGAGCATCTGCGTAAAAGCTACGGCGCGCTGAAAGTGACCGACGATGTCAGCCTCGACATTGCAGCCAACGAATTGCATGCCATCATCGGTCCCAACGGGGCCGGCAAGACGACGTTGATCCATCAATTGTCGGGATTGGCGCAACCTGACTCCGGTCGCGTGGTGTTCATGGGCGAGGACGTGACGCATCTGCCGATGGACGCCCGCGCGCGGCTCGGCCTCGTGCGTTCGTTTCAGATCACATCCATTTTGCCGCGTTTCTCGGCGCTGGAGAATGTCGCGCTCGCCGCACAGGCGCGCGACGGATCGAGCTTTCGCTTCTTCGGCAATGCCGCGCGTGAGGCAGAATTGAACGACATCGCGATCGGGTTGCTCACGCGCTTCGGCCTGCAAAGCCGCGCCAATATTGCGGCCGGGCTGCTGTCGCATGGCGAGAAGCGCCAGCTTGAATTGGCCGTGGCGCTTGCCGCAAAACCGAAACTGCTGCTGCTCGACGAGCCCCTCGCGGGGGCAAGTCATGAAGAGGCGCAGCGCCTCATCGCAACCTTGCAGGACTTGAAGCGCGATCTGCCGATCGTGCTGATCGAGCACGACATGGATGCAGTGTTCGCGCTGGCGGATCGCGTCTCGGTGCTCGTCTATGGCCGCATCATCGCTTCGGGATTGCCGCAGGCCGTGCGCGCCGATCCGCAAGTCCGTGCTGCTTATTTGGGCGAGGAGGCGTGATGCTTCAGGTCGCGAATTTGCAAGCGGGTTACGGTGCTGCGAAAGTGCTGTTCGATATCTCGCTCGATATCGGCCGTGGCGAGGTCGTCACGTTGCTCGGCCGTAACGGCATGGGCAAGACGACGACGATCAGTGCAATCATGGGGCTCATCAAGCCGACAGGCGGCCAGGTCTCGTTCGATGCCAAGCCGCTGATCGGTCTGCCGTCATATCGAATCGCGCAATGCGGTATCGGCCTCGTGCCGGAAGGTCGCCAGATTTTCCCGACGCTTACCGTTGAGGAAAACCTGATCGCCACGGCGGCCTCACGCGACAAGCGGGCGCGCTGGACGCTTGATGCGGTCTATGCGCTGTTTCCGCGCCTCAAGGAACGCCGCGGCAATTTCGGGACGCAACTGTCGGGCGGCGAACAACAGATGCTCGCCATCGGCCGCGCGCTGATGACCAATCCGAAATTGCTGATTCTGGACGAGGCGACCGAAGGCCTTGCGCCGCTGATCCGTGCGGAAATCTGGGCGTGCCTGACAGCGCTGAAGGCGCAACACCAATCCATTCTCGTCATCGACAAGAACGTCGATGCGCTCGCCGCCTTTGCCGATCGCCATGTCATTATCGAGAAAGGCCGCGTGGTCTGGACCGGCAACAGTGCAGCGCTTAAAAGCGATGCCAGTGTGAAGGACCGTTTTCTCCACGTGTGATGACGCTCTAAAGTCTGAAAGGCTCATTCGATGAAAACCGAAACACCGGGCATCACCCGCGCCAATGACGGGCTGCAGGGCATCTCGTGGAATATTCTCGGCCAGACCTATGTGCCGAAGACCTGCACCGACGACTCGTTTTCGTGGCATGCGACGCTGCCACCCGGCACATTCGTGCCGCCGCACATTCATCCCGATCAGGACGAGTATCTCTACATCCTCGAAGGCAAGCTCGATTTCATGCTCGGCGACGGCGAGACGCAAGGCGCTCCCGGCGATGTCGTACGCCTCGCGATGGGCGTGCCGCATGGCATCTTCAACAAATCGGATCAGACCGCGAAGGTGCTGTTTTGGGTCTCGCCCGCGCGCCGGCTCTACGATTTGTTCTGGGGGATCCACAATCTGCCGGAGCAAAATCCCGATGCCGTCGTGGCATTGGCGGCAGAGTACAATGTGCACTTCTTGCCCCCGCCGCCAGGAGTGTGAGGGGTTGTCTCTCCCCACGGCGCGCAGCAAGTGCTGCGCTTGAGGGAGGGATAAGACCTACCGCACCGCCGCCAGCGGCACTGCCGCAAATCCGGCCTTGCTCGCATAGCCCTTCACGATCGCCTCGCGCTGCGCATGGCTCAGCACATTGTTAACGTCGTCGAAACCGTCCGGCGCGAGCTGCTCGACCGCATCGATCACGCCTTCCGGTCCGCCGCGTCTGTTCGCGCGAACGATCTCCGCCGTCAGCGGCAGGCGTTGCTGCTCATAGGCGACAAGCCCGGCGCGTGGATGATCCGCACGCTTCAGCGCATCGGCCAGCGCGCGTGCATCGAGGATCGCCTGCGACGCGCCGTTTGATCCGACCGGATACATCGGATGTGCGGCGTCGCCGAGCAGCGTCACACGGCCGCTGGTCCAGAACGGCAGCGGATCACGATCGCAGCACGGATATTCATAGAAGTCCGGCGTCGCCGCAATCAAAGCGGGCACATCGACGTGTGGCACGCTAAATCGTGCGACATGCGGCATCAACTCCTCGCGTCGGCCCGGCCGCGACCAGTCCTCGCGGCGCGGCGGCAGCGTGCCGCCTTCGCCCGTTTTGACCAGCACCGCCCAATTGGTCAGCCGTGAAGCAGCGCTCGCGCCCTCCGCGATCGGATAGACCACGACCTTGGCATGCAGCCCGCCCGCGACGATCATCGACGACCCGGTGAGAAACACCGGCCAGTCGCGCGCACCGCGCCACAGCATCAGCCCGTTCCAGATCGGCGGACCTTCCTGCGGGAATAATGTCGCGCGCACTTTTGAATGGATGCCGTCCGCGCCGATCAGCACATCGCCGCGCGCGGTGTGGACATGCGCGCCGCTGCGATCGAAAAAATAGGCGCTGACGCCGCCTTCATCCTGCGTGAATGCGCCGAGGCGGCATCCGGTTCTGATCGTGCCAACGCCAAGCCGTTGCTCGACTGCGCGATGGATCACGCTTTGCAACCGCCCGCGATGGATCGAGAATTGCGGCACGTCGAAGCCCGCACCAAGGCCGCGCTTTTCGCGCCAGACCTCCTGGCCGTGGCGGCTGAGATAATGCAATTCGTCGGTCCGGATGGCGATGGCATCGAGCGCATCGAGCAGCCCGAGTTGCGCCAACTCGCGGATCGCATGCGGCAACGTGTTGATGCCGACGCCGAGTTCGCGGATCGTGTCGGATTGTTCATAGAGTTCGCAGCCAATGCCGCGCGCGCGCAGCATCAAGGCGGTCGTCAATCCGCCGATGCCGCCGCCGATGATGATGGCTTTCATACGCGAAACTCCAGATCGAACCTCTCCCCGCAGTTAACGGGGAGAGGAAGATGCCGTCAATTGGTCGCGACGCAATCCTTGGCGTAGCGGTCGCCGTAATTCTCGAACACCTTCTTGTCGATCTGGGTCTCGAATTTGCCGTCCGCGCGTTTCGCCACCTTGACCAGATAGAAATCCTGGACCGGATAGCCATTGGTGTTGAACTTGAAGCTGCCACGCAACGAGGTGAAGTCGGCTTTCTTCAAGGCCGCCTGCACAGCGTCCTTGTTTGTCATGTCGCCCTTCACGGATGTCACCGCGCTGTTGATCAGCATCGCTGCGTCATAGGCTTGAAATGCGTAGGTGCCTGGCACGCTTTTGTATGCCGCTTCATATTCCGCCACGAACTTTTTGTTCTGCGGATTGTCGAGGTTCGGTGCCCAGTTCGCGCCACCATACAGGCCGACGGCTGCATCCTGCTGCGCGGGCAGCGTCGATTCATCCACGGTGAACGCTGACAGGAACGGGATGCGATCGGCGAGGCCGGCCTGCTTATATTGCTTGACGAGATTGACGCCCATGCCGCCCGGCATAAACGTAAACACCGCGTCGGGTTTTAGCGCCGCGATCTTCGACAGCTCGGCCTGAAAATCCAGCGTGCCGAGCGGCGTATAGCTCTCCTCGACGATCTCGCCTTTGTAATCGAGCTTGAAGCCGGCGACGGAATCCTTGCCGGCCTGATAGTTCGGCACCAGCAGATAGACTTTCTTGTAGCCGCGATCCTGCGCGACCTTGCCGAGGATCTGGTGGATCTGGTCGTTCTGATACGACGTCACGTAGAAATACGGATCGCATTGCTTGCCGGCGAAGCTCGACGGCCCGGCATTCGGACTGATCAGGAAAGTCTTGGATTCCGCGACCGGCTTGTGGATCGCCAGCAGCACATTCGAGAAGATGGGTCCGACAACGAAGTCCACCTTGTCGCGCTCTAGCAGACCCTTCACTTTCGTCACGGCGACGTCGGGCTTCAACTCGTCATCGACAACGACGATTTCGACATCTTTGCCGCCCATCTTGCCGCCGAGGTCTTTCACCGCGAGCGCAAAACCGTCGCGCGCCTGCTGGCCGAGGACCGCGCCGGAGCCGGACAGCGTGACGAGGACGCCGATCTTGATTGTTTCCTGCGCCAGTGCAGGGTTGGTCACACATCCACCGGCGACGAGCGCGCCGATTGCCGCGACGCCCGCCATCATCACAAGACGCTTCATGTTGGTCCCCATCGTTGAAAGGCCGCTGTCGCGGTCCTGTCGTTGCGTTTGATCCAAAATTTGATCCAAAATTTGATCCAAGAGTTGATCCAAGAGTTGATCCAAGAGTTGGTGCAAGATTTGATGCAAGAGTACATCCAAGCCTAGTCCGCTGCGACTCTTACCTGCAAGGCGGAGTTGCATCATTTATTTGAAGCCTAAAGCAACATCCGGGCCAGTCAAGCGCAAGCATGTCGCGGCGTTTTGGCTTGCGTGGTGTGGCGGATTGCTTGAAGGTCAAAGCATCGAAAAGCCAGGCTGACATCATGACCATCCTTGATTCCGAAACCAAGGCCGTTGAAACGCCGGAAGATCACGGCGACGAATTGCGGCTATGGCTGCGGTTGCTGACGTGTACGACGCTGATCGAAAGCGAGGTCCGCAGCCGCCTGCGCGCCCGCTTCGACGTGACGCTGCCGAGATTTGACCTGATGGCACAGCTCGACAAGACGCCGGACGGCATGACGCTGTCGGATGTCTCCAAGCGCATGATGGTGTCGAACGGCAATGTCACCGGGTTGGTCGAGCGGCTGGTCGAGAGTGGCCATGTCGATCGCCGCACGTCGCCCATCGACCGCCGGGTGCAGGTTATTCGTTTGACGCGACAGGGGCGGGCGGAATTCCGCAAGATGGCGGCCGAGCACGAGACATGGATCGCGGATATTTTCGGCGATCTCAATGCCAGAGACGTCGCGGAGTTGATGCGACTTCTGGCCAAGACAAAAGCCTCCGCGCAAAAATCCGCCAGCGCACGGATCGGTTAGCCAATGACTGCGATCGATTACGAAGTCGAATACAACAACCGCGAGCGGGTGCCTGAGAATCCGGCGATCATCGCCGGCTGGGTGCGCGATGCGGCCGCCTATCGCGAGGCGCATCCGCCGCGTGTGCTGCGCTATGGCGACGGCGTGCGTCACACGATCGATGTGTTCAGCGGTGACGACGCGGATACGGCGACCGTGATGTTCATTCATGGCGGCTACTGGCAGGCGCTTGATGCGTCGTTTTTCAGCCATTGCGCGGCCGGGCTGAATGCCCATGGCATCAGTGTCGCATTGCCGAACTACGATCTGTGCCCAGCGGTGTCGGTCGCCGATATCATCGACCAGATGCGCGCGGCGTGCCGGGTACTGGCGACATCCAACAAGCGGCTCGTCGTCAGCGGCCACTCCGCCGGCGGCCATCTCGCGGCGTGTTTATTGGCGACGGACTGGCGTGCGACCGATCAATCCTTGCCGGATGATTTTATGCGCGCGGGCTATGCGATTTCCGGCCTGTTCGATCTGCGCCCGCTGGTGCCGACATCGATCAACAACGCGCTGCGGATGGATGCGGCGAGCGCGCATGACGTCAGTCCGCTGTTCTGGACGCCGCCGGCAGGCAGCACGTTCGATGCCGCCGTCGGCGGCGACGAAAGCAGCGAATATTTTCGCCAGAGCCGCACGCTTGTCGCGGAGTGGGGCGCGGCCGGTGTCATCACGCGCGTCGGCACGGTGCCGGGCGCGAACCATTTCACCGCCATCGCGCCGTTGGCGGACGCGCGGTCGGAGATGGTTTTGCGGTTGAAGGAGATCGCGCACATCTGAAATTGATGATGCGCCGGAGTTTGCCGGTCCACGCGAAATTGGGACCGGATAACACTTGACAATAGTCCTATATGATCGTAGTCCTAAGTGATCCCGCCTCATTGAGAGGGGCGAGCGCGATCGTCACGATTGCGAGGCGGGGATGCGGTGGACGGGCGTTGCGCGATTGACGAAGCGCGCGACATCCGGACGGCCCAAGTCGTGTCATCCTCACGCAACGCCTTGCGTTGGGGCGGTACTGTCCGATGGCTGCCTCGTACAGAGGAGCCGGACGCCGGCATCGTTCCTGGAATGGTGAGGGAAAGCCCGTGGATCGGTCATCAGGGGTGCCACGAAG
>JAYUEY010000015.1:0-12400 GCA_043739005.1 Tardiphaga sp. | reverse complement strand
GGTTTCTTAGCCATGACGAAACCAGTGCAGAGTACGTCGATGTTGAAGAAATTCTCGTTTCTCTATCTCGCCAGCGCATCGCTTGTTGTTGCGAGTTTGCCAAATGCTGCGTTTGCGCAGCAGCAATATTATGCCGGCCGCCAGCAGATGCAGCCGGATTACACGGCGCAGCGCAACGGCGGTGGCCTGATCGGCGCGCTGTTCGGCGAGGGCGGCGAGGCCACGCCGCGCTATCAAGTGCAGCAGCAACAGTCGATGCCGCAGCAGCGCGTCTATCAGCAGTCCTATCGGCAGCCGCAATATGAACAGCGCATGGTGGCGCAACCGCAACCGCAGCTTCAGGCCGCGCCGGATTATCGCCAGCAGCAGGTCGGCTATCAGCCGCAGATGCCGTCGCTGTTTCCGCAACTGCCGATCTTCGAGCAGCAGCCCCAGCAGATGATTCAGCGTCAGCAGCAACAGCCGCAGGAACTGGGTGATACCACGCGGCCCGCCTTCGATCCGAAGTTCGAGAAGCAGTTGGTGGCCTATGACGGCAGGGAAGCGCCGGGCACGATCATCGTCGATACGCCGAACAAGTTTCTGTTTCTCGTGCAAGGCGACGGCCGCGCCTTGCGCTATGGCATCGGCGTCGGACGTCCGGGCTTTACATGGCGCGGCGTGAAATCTGTGACCGCGAAAAAGGAATGGCCGGCCTGGACGCCACCGGCGGAAATGCTGGCGCGCCGTCCTGATCTGCCGCGTCACATGGAAGGCGGACCGGAAAATCCGCTCGGCGCGCGCGCGATGTATCTGGGGTCGTCGCTCTACCGCATCCACGGCTCCAACGAGCCATGGACGATCGGCACCAATGTCTCGTCGGGTTGCTTCCGCATGCGCAACCAGGACGTCATCGATCTCTACGGCCGCGTCAATGTCGGCGCGAAGGTGATGGTGATCTGATTATCATTGTGAGTTCGCTCGTACCCTTTGTTGTGCGAGCGAACCCGGAATGTCACAATGTTCATCTGAACCAGATTCCGGGCTCTCGCTCGGCAGCAGCCGATCGAGCCCCGGAATGACGAATGTGGCTCACGCGAAATCGCTGTCGCCGCCGTCATTATCGTCGAAATTATCGCCGCCGACATCGTCTTGGTCGTTCGACGCATTGTCGTAAGCGCCATACTGCTGGTCGTTGCCGGAATTCTGATCGGCATGGCGCGAGCCGATGTCGTTGATGCCGGCATCCTTGGCGAGATCATTATTCGTCGACGAGTCGCTGCTCCACGGGCTCTTGCTATCGCTGGCATTGGCGGTGTCGCCGAACGCGCTTTTGCTATGGCCTTCGCCGCCGCCCATCATGCCGCGCATGCTGTTCATCAACAGACTGCCGCCCACCACTCCGGCCACCGTCGCTGCGGCCGTGCCGAGAAACGATCCGCCGCCACCGCTGTGTTGCTGGGGCGGGCCGCCTTGATAACCCATGGCCATCTGGCGCGGGTCCATCGGCGGCTGACCATACTGGCCACCTTGATACGTTCCTTGCGGCTGACCGTAGGTATTTCCCTGAACCTGGCCGGTATTCCATACCGGGCGTCCGCCGGCCGGCGGCACCGAACTGCGCGATGGCGCGGGCGGCGTCTGGCTGCCGCCGAACAGCGCATCGCGCATCGAATCGAGAAAACCGCCGGGCGGCTGATGGGCCACCTGGCTGCCATTTTCCAGTTCCTGAATGCGGGCGTCGGCACGCTTCAGGGCTTCGTCCTGAACCAAGACCGTTTGTACCAGCGCATAAAGCGCGTTAGGTGCCTGCCGCTGGCCCTGTGCGATGGCGTTTTCGGCCTCCGGGTCGCGCTGCGCGCCTTCGACCTTGGACAGGCGGCCGAACAGATCGTCGATCAACTGGCGTTCTTGCGGGGTCATGGCGTCCTCTCACATCGGTTGCGCGCCGTCGTCTGGTGGCACGGAAGTGATGTAGTGACGCACAAGATGGCCAGAAGTGCCGCGCCGCATTAAATTTTTGTATGCGACAAAACGGCAAAGCGCGGAATTACGCCAACGCCACATGCTCCGACGTCAGCAACGATGCGAATGTGTCGCTGGCGAGATAGTCGTATTCGCGTTGGCGCTGGTCGGTGAGTGGATCGAGCGCGATCAGCACGTTATCGACATAACCGGGATGGCACATCACAAGTCCGCCGGCCGGCAATCCAGCGAAGAAGCTCGTCATCAAAGCCGCGAAGTCGGACTGTTTCATAAAATCGTAGGCGCCGGCGAAGGCCGGATTGACGCGGACGCCAGCGCGCGTCGCGCGTTTGCGAAAACCTGCGCTCAATGCATCCAGCAGCAGCGCCTTCGGCGCGCCGATCCGCTGCGAGAATGATCCTGCGCGACCGCATTGCCGGACCCACGCTTGCGGTGCAGCGGCTTTCACCGCATCGAGCAGCGCATCGCGGACCTGCGGAAAAATCTGCACATGCTGGTGGCCGTCGAGATAATCCGGCGCACGACCGACCAGCGTCGTAAAGGCGGTGAGTTGCGCCAGAATCTCGGCGCGGATCATCTCGCCGTCGAGGCGTCGCAACAGGCTCGTTTTCAACATCGTCGGCAACGGCAGAAACAGCCCGCCATGCAGCGGACGAAAGCCCAGCGTCAGCGGATGAAACGGCGCGGTCAGCGTCGTGTGCAGTCCGATTTGGCATGTCGGATTTTGTGCAACCGCATCATGCAACGCTTCGATCTCGTCGCGGCCGACGGCCGGGCCGACCACCATCACGGACGTCGCGTTCAGTCGTTTCATCGCGATCAGTTCGCGAATGCCGCGATTGACGCCGGGGCTGATGCCGTAATCGTCGGCGCATAGCGTGATGCGGCGCGTCGTCATTCGGCGGCGGATTGTTCGCCGGTGGAAGCGTCCGTCTCGGCATGCCTGACGCTATGCTCGGCGACGAAATAGATCGGCCGCGCCTTCAACTCGGAGAGAATTTTGCCGATATATTCGCCGACGATTCCAATCATCAGCAATTGCACGCCGCCGATCGTCATCACGCTGACCACGAGCGACGGATAGCCGGGGACTGACTTGCCGTCGATGAAGGTCTCCCACAGGATCGACAGCCCGAACAGGAATGCAATGAACGCCATCAGCAGACCGAACAGGCTGGCAAGCCGCAACGGCGCGACGGAGAAGGATGTCAGGCCTTCGATCGACAGGCCGACGAGGCGACCGGCGCTAAAACTGGTGACGCCATGCGCGCGTGCGGCCGGCTCATAGTCCACGCGAATCTGCCTGAAGCCGATCCAGGTCGCGAGCCCCTTGAAGAAGCGATTGCGCTCCGGCAATTGCCGCAACGCTGCCGTCGCGCGTGGCGACAGCAATCGAAAGTCACCGGCATCGGCCGGAATTTTCTGACGCGCGCCCCAATTGATGAGTTTGTAAAAGCCGCCAACGGCGGTTCGCATCACGAAGGATTCATTGTCGCGATTGGCCTTGGCGGTGAAAACGACATCGTAACCGTCGTCGATCCAGTGGCTGACGAGTTTTTCGACGAGCGTCGGCGGATGCTGGCCGTCGCCATCCATAAACAACACAGCCCCGCCGGGTCTGGCATGGTCGAGGCCCGCCATGAGCGCGGCTTCCTTGCCGAAATTGCGCGACAGCGACACCACCTGAACGTCAAGGCCGTTTGGTGGCAGCGTCTGCGCTATGGCAAACGTGTCGTCGTTGCTGCCGTCATCGACATAGATGACCTCGCAGGCGAGGCCGTGATGGGCCTTAAGCGCGGCGGCGATCTGGCCGATTCGCTGATGCAGAAAGACGAGGCCGGCTGCTTCATTGTAGGCCGGAATAACGATCGACAGGCCGCGCGCCGCGGCGGTGTCACCACGGACGGAGAGGGCGGAAACATCAGAGCCGAGCTTCATCGATCGCAATCCGTGTTCGTTGAGAGATCGTCATTGCGAGCCAAACAATCGACGGCGTTCGGCCCCCGGTTGCTTTGTCGCTTCAGCCCTCGCAACCGAGGGCTTTGCTTCTCGCCATGACGCTGCCACAATTTATATGCGCATCATCATAGGCTATGTCGATAGAAACGCATCGAGCTTCGCATAAAGCGGATTGTCGCGGTCCATCACATAGTCCAGCGATGCGACGGATACCGTATCGGCTCCGGCCGCCCGTAGGAAAGAGCCCAGCGCATACAGCTGCGACGGCGGACAATGCAGCGTCAGCATGCCCGACGATGTCGGCCCACCGAACGGCGACACCACGCCGAAGCGGTTATGCGCCTCGGCCAGCATCGCGGCGTCGCAGCCCGCAAAGCGCGTGCGGACTTCCTTGTATTTGCTGGCGCGGGCGCGTGCGGCGATGTGGTCGAGGATGACGCGGGCCGTCTCGCGCGCATCGATGGTCCAGTCGGCATCGCGCGACGCCACCAGATTGGCCTGGCTGCGCAGCATGACGCCGTCGTCGAGCACCTTCAGCCCGTTCGCCGCGAGCGTCGCACCCGTCGTGGTGATATCGACGATCATCTCGGCCGCACCCGTCGTCGGCGCGCCTTCGGTGGCCCCGGCGCTTTCGACAATGCGATAATCGACCACGCCATGCGACGCGAAGAAGTTGCGCGTCAGATTGATGTATTTGGTCGCCACGCGCATCCGGCGATTGTGCTGCGCGCGAAAGCCCGTCGTGACGTCGTCAAGATCGGCCATAGTGCGCACGTCGATCCAGGCTTCTGGTACGGCAACGACGACATTGGCGCTGCCGAACCCAAGACTTTCGATCAGCTTCACGCGCTTGTCGGTCTCCGGAATGCTTTCGCGCAGCAGGTCTTCGCCGGTGACGCCGAGATGCACCGTGCCGCGCGCCAGTTGTCCGGCGATGTCGCTTGCCGACAGATAGGCGATCTCGACATTGTCGAGGCCTGCAATGGTGCCGCGATAATCGCGCGCGCCGCGTGGCTTCGCCAGCGAGAGACCCGCGCGGGTGAAGAAGGCCTCGGCGTTTTCCTGCAGGCGGCCCTTGGAAGGGACGGCCAGAACGAATGGCGCGGTCATGATGCGCGCTCCGATGTCGAGGTGTGTTGCGCCAGCGTCTCGATCCAGACCGAGAAGCCGACAGCGGGAATGGGATCGGCTGCCCCGAGTTGCGTCAGCAGCCCGTCATAGCGGCCACCTGCAACCAGCGGCTCGTCGCCATTGCCCTTGCGGTGCAACTCGAATTCAAAACCGGTGTAGTAATCGAGGCCGCGCCCGAACGAGGTCGAGAAGCGCATCGTCGTCAGATCGATCTTGCGTTCGTTCATGAAGGCGATGCGGTTCTCAAAGGCGTCGATCGCAGCCGTAATGTCGAGGCCGGTTTCTTTCGCGAGCGCGCGAAGTTGGTCGAGCGCCTGCACGGGATTGCCCGAGATCGCGAGAAACCGCTTGATGTGATCGAGCGCATCGCGCGGCAGCGCGCCGCCTTTTAGTGTCGATTGTTCAAGAAAGCGATCGGCGATTTCATCCACCGAGCGGCCACCGACATTGGTCGCGCCCGCGATCGACATCAGATCCATCACCAGCGCCAGCGCCGCCTTGCGATCGGAGCCGGCGAGGGCCGCGAGCACGCCCTCATATTCGTTGCGTTGGGTGCCGGTCGCGAGCGTCAGCCGCTCGATGTCTTCGGCGAGATTGACCTTGCGGTTGAAGTCCTTGATGAGCCTGCGCCGCCACACCGGATAGAGATTGAGCGCGTCGATCAGCGCGCTGAACAATGCGACGTCGCCGGTGCGGACATCGACATCGGTGAGGCCGAAAGCGGCAGTGGCTTCCAGCGCCAGCGCCAGCATTTCGGCATCGGCGGCGGCGCGATCGGTGCGGCCGAAGGATTCGAGGCCTGCCTGAAGGAATTCGCTCGGCTTTCCCGCGCGCAACCGAAACACCGGACCGAGATAGCAATAGCCCGCTGGCTCCCCAGCACGTTTGGAAACGAGGTAATCGCGGGCCACGGGAATGGTTAGATCCGGCCGCAGGCAAAGTTCCTCGCCGCCGGGATCGGTGGTGAGATAGAGGCTGCGGCGGATATCCTCGCCGGAAAGATCGAGGAACGGTTCGGCCGGCTGCAGGATC
This sequence comes from Tardiphaga sp., assembly GCA_043739005.1. Lineage (GTDB taxonomy): Bacteria > Pseudomonadota > Alphaproteobacteria > Rhizobiales > Xanthobacteraceae > Tardiphaga. The sequence goes on along the minus strand of JAYUEY010000015.1, from coordinate 6,313 downwards.
GCCGGCTGCGCATGATGATAGCCGGCCGCCTTGAACGAGCGCAGCAGGGCGTCCGCAGGAGAAGCGGAAGCGGTCGCGTCAGGAGCGGCGAAGGGCGTCATCGTCGGAGTTCCGGGAGCCAAAACGTCAAGTTTTCAGTCAGCCGCAGGCTCTAGCACGGCGCTGTGACGGTTTCGACCCCGTTTCAACAAGGGGATTAATGGGGCAGGCACTAGAATGTCGTCAGCTCCGCCAATCCCCCAGCACCGCCTGAACCAGAGCCAAAGCTGCGACGGCAGCCGTGTCGGCGCGCAGGATGCGCGGGCCAAGCGACAGCACCAGCACGCTGGGCTGGCGTTTCAAGAGATCGCGCTCCTCGAACGAAAACCCACCTTCCGGCCCGATCAGCACGTCGATGCCCGCTGGTTTGGCCGCTTGCAGCGCCGCCACCGGCCCTGTCACGTCGGTCGCCTCGTCGCAGAACACCAGCAGCCGTTCCGTCGGGCGAACGGCGAGCCATTTTTCAAGCGTGAGTGGTTCGGCAACCGTGGCCAGCGTGAGGATGCCGCATTGCTCGGCCGCCTCGATCGCATTGGCGCGCATCCGCTCGGTGTTGACGCGGCTGACCTGAGTGTGGCGCGTGACGACCGGCTGGAGTGTCGCTGCGCCCATCTCGACGGCCTTTTGAGCCATATAATCCAGCCGTGCGTGCTTCAGCGGCGCGAACGCATAGGTGATGTCGGGCAGGGTGCCCTGCGGCCGGGTCTGACTCTGGATTTCCAGCGCATCCGGGCGCTTGCGGCCGGCAATCACCGCCTGCCACTCGCCGTCGCGGCCATTAAACACCAGTACGCGGTCGCCCATCGTCAGGCGCAGCACATTGCCGAGATAGTTGCCCTGGTCGCGGTCGAGCGGTACGGCGACGCCCGCCACCAGCGGTGCATCGACATAAAGACGTGGGCTTTTGAAATAGTGGTCGGGCATGCAACCCTTTTTGTTCCGTTTTCGCTCGGTTTCCCGGCATGATCTGATCCGAAAGCCGGAAGGCCACTTTTCGGGATCATGCCCTTTAGCTGATTTGCCGCACAATGCGCAGGCCTTGCTGCATTGCCGCGCCGTGCTGTCGCCCAAATCAACGGGTTGTTACGGGTTGTTAACGCCGCTCGGGAATCGTAAAACGCCGACACCGTCATGGGCCAGGTGATTTTCGCCTGCCCGACCGCGTTTGCAACGCCCATATGTTGCCGGAGGACGCCTTTTGATGAACCACCGATTGATCGGGCCGCTGAGCGCGGCACTCGTGCTGGCCGGGCTTGTGCTCGCAGGACGCGCCCCTGCGCAGGCGCAGGGCGCATTCCCCGCACCGCTGCCGAATCAGTCGGCTGCGCCAGCCAGTTCGTCGCCGTTTCCGCCGGTGAATGGTGCCGCTCCGTCCGCCTCCATCGGCGGTGGTGCAAGCCCGTTCCCGTCCGCTGGCGCACCGCCGGTCGGTGGCTTCGGCGGTGGTCCGGCCCCCGGCGGTCCGGGTCCGCAGCAGGCCGGTCCGCCCGGTGGCGAGGCATGCATGAAAGGTTTCGTGCCGCTGCGCGAAGACGCTGAAAAGCGCGGCGCAGCGATCAAGGCCGCCAGCGCCCGTAAAGCGTCGCCCGACGAAGCCTGCAAGCTGATCGGCAATTTCGCGCAGGCCGAAATCAAGATGATCAAATATGTCGAGACCAACGCGGCGAAATGCGGCATTCCCCCGTCGGTGGCCGACCAGTTGAAGAACGGCCATAAGAATACGTCGAAGATGCAGGCGCAGGTCTGCAACGTCGCGCAACAACAGCAACAGCGCGGCCCCGCCGGCCCGTCGCTCTCCGAAGTGCTCGGCTCGTCCGCCGCACTGCCGGAGGCGACCGCGACCAAAAAGGGCGGCAGCACCTTCGACACGCTGAACGGCAATGTGCTGTCGAGATGATGTCGCGGAACATGACTATCCGGAGATGACATGACGGCGACGACGCGCGTCGCGGACTCGACCGGCAACTGGGTCGATCGCTCGGCCCCGGCCTGGGCGCAGCCTTATCTGCGGCTGTCGCGTTTTGATCGCCCGATCGGCTCATGGCTGTTGCTGCTGCCATGCTGGTGGTCGGCCGCGCTCGCCGCCGGCATCGCGCAAAATCTCACACACCTCGCTGCGACCATCGTGCTTTTTTTTATCGGTGCGTTCGTGATGCGCGGCGCGGGCTGCACCTGGAACGACATCACCGATCGCCATCTCGACGCGCAGGTCGAGCGCACGCGCTCGCGGCCGATTCCGGCCGGGCAGGTCAGTGTCCGGCAGGCGCTGGCTTTTCTGGTCGCGCAGGCGCTGGTCGGGCTCGTGGTGCTGTTGCAATTCAACGGGTTTGCAGTTGGTGTCGGCATCGCGTCGCTGGCGATCGTCGCAGCCTATCCGTTCATGAAACGCATCACCTATTGGCCGCAGATCGTGCTCGGTCTGGCGTTTTCATGGGGGGCGCTGATGGGCTTTGCGGTGCTGCTCGGCCGCGTCGATGGCATCGCGTTGTTACTGTATGCCGGATCGATTTCGTGGGTGATCGGCTATGACACGATCTACGCGCATCAGGACACCGAGGATGACGCGCTGATCGGCATCAAATCGACAGCTTTGCTGTTTGGCAAGAAGACGCGGCCGATGCTGGTTTTGTTCTACGGGCTGGCCGTCGCGTTGATCGGGATTGCTTTAGGGTTTGCTCATGCAGGCTGGGTCGCGTGGCTTGGGCTGGGATTGTTCGCCGCGCATCTGGCATGGCAGATTTCGCGGCTGGAGATTTCGGATTCGAAACTGTGTCTGAAACTGTTCAAATCGAATCGCGATGCCGGGCTGTTGCTGTTCGCCGGGCTTTTGGTTGACGCGGTCATGCGGGCGAATTTGAACTGAAGATTGTGGCGCAGGGGGAAGGCGCGCGCGTCGTGCCCGACTTTACCCCGTCGTCACCTCATCGATCATCTTCAAGTCCTCCGCGCTCATCACCCAATCAATCGCCTTCACATTCTGTTCGATTTGTTCGGGCCGCGACGCGCCGGCAATGACACTCGACACCTGCGGTTGCGCAGCAAGCCACGAGAATGCCAATTCCAGCATGGTGTGACCACGCTCCGTCGCGAAAGCCTGCAATTTTTCGACGATCGCGATGTTGCGCGGGTTCAAATAGCGATCCTTCATATAGGGGGTCTTGCCGAAGCGGGTGTCCGCCGGCACGTCCGTCATCCCGGCATATTTGCCGGTCAGCATACCGCCGGCGAGCGGGAAAAACGGCAGCACGCCGAGTTGATACTCACGCGCAGCGGCCAAGACGTCTTTTTCGTTGTCGCGCGCCAGCAGGCTCAACTCATCCTGACACGACACGTAACGATGGGTGCCAAGGTGTCGCGCGACATATTCGGCTTCGGCGATGCGCCAGGCCGGGAAATTGGAATTGCCGACATAGCGAATCTTGCCCTGCGTGATGAGATCGTCGAGCGCGCGCAGCGTCTCCTCGATCGGCGTCAGCGGGTCCGGCAGATGCTGCTGGTAGAGATCGATCCAGTCAGTCTTCAATCGTGTCAGGCTGTCTTCCACCGCGCGCATGATGTAGCGCCGCGACGCGCCTTGCAGGTGGCCGTCATCGCTCATCGGCTTCGAGAATTTCGTTGCCAGCACCATGTCCTTGCGACGATCGCCGAGCACTTCGCCGATCACCAGTTCGGAGTGACGGCGTCCGGCATAGATGTCGGCGGTGTCGAGCAGCGTGATGCCGCAATCCAGTGCCTTGTGGATGATGTTTCGCGCCGTCTCCAGGTCCGTCCGCTGGCCGAAATTATTGCAGCCGAGGCCGACCGCCGAAACGCGCAGACCAGACTTGCCAAGATTACGAATTTGCATGCAGGTCTCCCCTGTTGTGAATCGTATCTTGTCGGCTCAGGCGTCGCCACGCAACGCCGCCGACGTCATGCGGCGCACAGATGTCTCCGCCATACGCGCGATTTTCTTGCGGTCGGCGCTCATGTCGTAAGACACGGCCTCGCCCCATGTCACCGTGACGTCCACCGCACCGGCGGCGAGAATGCCGATGAAGTGCGGGATCAGCTCGACATCGCCATACCAGGCGACGCGCTCGCGCAACGCGCGGCCAACAGGCAATCCACCGAAGCGCGTATAGGCCAGCGACATCGGCTGAACAGTGATGTGGGTGTGATGCGTCTGGTCGCCGAGCGCATGATGCACCGCGCCGATCAGCGCGGAGCGAAACGGCAGGATGCGCATGCCGTCGCTCGACGTGCCTTCGGCGAATAGCACTACGGCGTCGCCACCAAGCAGGCGGCCGGCGATCTCCTGCGTCGCAGCGCCAGTCTTGTGGCGGCGTTCACGCTCGATGAAAATCGTGCGCTGGAGTTTGGCGAGCCAGCCGAACACCGGCCATTTGGCGACCTCGCTCTTGGCGACGAACACCACCGGCGTCAACGCGGTGATGATGCAGATGTCGAGCCAGGAGACATGATTGCTGAGGATCAGGATCGGATCGTCGGCGCTGCGTTTTCCGATCTGTGTAATGCGCACGCCAAGTAGCGCACATACAGTCCGGTGATAGAGATGCGGCACGCTGCGCTGCCAGTCTGAGTTCAATGCGATACCGAGCAATTGAAACGGCAATAGCGCCAGCGTCAGTACGGCCAGCGCGAAAAGGGTGAAGGCAAAGCGGATCATGCGGAGGTCGCAACCGGAGGGCAGTTGCGGCCTTATAGCGCGGTTGCAGCGATTGGCGCGAAAAGATTCAGGTTGATCCGGATGGCAGCCGACGCATCGCGAGATACCGGGGACGGTGCGCCGGATCGTCATAACGGCGAACGGAATCGTTGAGCGGGGCGTAACTCATCATGCGGCTGCCGTCCGGCAATGCCGCGCAACTGACGCGCAGGACGCGGCCGTCCGTAAGCTTGAGATGAAGTGGCGTTGGATCGCCGCTGCGCACCTGTTCGGTTCGCTCCGCAATGTAATGCGCTATCTCGTCGTCCGGCATGTCAAACGCGCCGACGTCGCGGCCGTGATACATCAGCGCGATGAAAGGCGGCTGGGTCTCGGCCTTGTCGACCGGCAATGCGAAAAAATCGCGAAAGGCGCGGTTGGTGAATGCGGCGCGCGTGTCCGGATCGAGCAGCACGACGCCGATGTCGACGCGGTCGAGCGCAGCCGAGAGGCGCTCGGCCGTTTCATGTTTGTGGCGTTGCCAAGACTGGGTACAAGATTTGGCAGAAGAACTGGCATTGGTCATGCGCTCGCGAAGCCGACCCGTGATCGCGGCGGCCGCTCCTGACGCGGCGGCGAGCGTGGTCAGTTGCATCACGCGGTCCTGCGTGTCGGGCAGCGCGATGATCCCTATGCCGACCGCGATAGCTGCACTCACCAAGCCGGCGCCGCTGCCGCCAATTGCCGCGCCCAGCGCCGTACTGAACACCAGCAGCGGGGCCATTGCGGGAAATGCCAAAGCCCCACCATCGACCGCAACAGCGGTGCCCGCCAGTGCCGTCGTCAGTGCCGGGCCGATTGCGTGTCGCCACTCGATCTGCATGCCTGTCCTGCCGATCGCCAGAATACACATGAAACTTGTGCAGAAGTTTCAATAGCGGGGTGGCATTTCAAGATGTCGTTAAATTGGGTTGGGCAGCGCGCTGATGATTTGAATCGAATGCGACCGTTTCAGCAAAGCCATCGTTCTGAGGCGCTTGGATTAGACGCCTTGTCCGACAGACGCGGGCCTCAAAAGCAGGCTGCGTGCGTCCTATCATCCGTCGATGTTCGCAATCTGGACAACGAAGACGCCGCCGGACAATGCTCGCCCATCAAGAAGACGTCCTTCGTCACCTTGCCGCCAGCGTTACGCGCAGGATCCGGCCGGCGGAATTGTCGGTAACGAGATAGAGCGCGCCGTCCGGGCCTTGCCGGACATCGCGGATACGCTCGTTGAGATTCGGCAGCAGGCGTTCCTCTGACGTGACGGCATTGCCTTTCAGTGTCAGGCGCACCAGCATTTGTCCTGCAAGCGCGCCGGTGAATAGACTGCCCTTCCACATCGGAAATTGATCGCCGGTGTAAAACGCCATGCCGCTGGGCGCGATTGACGGCACCCAATATTTCAGTGGCTGCTCCATCCCGTCCTTCGACGTCGCCTCGTGAATTTTCGCCCCGCTGTAGTCGATGCCATAGCCGATCACCGGCCAGCCGTAATTCTTGCCCTTGGCCGCGATGTTCACTTCATCGCCACCCCGCGGGCCGTGCTCGATTTCCCACACATCACCCGTCGCGGGGTTGATC
>JAYUEY010000014.1:0-5347 GCA_043739005.1 Tardiphaga sp. | reverse complement strand
CGCAAGGAATTTGCATCGGCCTACGCAAAATTCGGCGACGAGGTGCCGGACCCGTTGAGCAAGGACACGTTCGATTCCGCGACGCTCGACTGGCGCGAGCGCGACAGCGCCGCCGGCAAGACACGCCACGCGCTGGTCAAAGAGCTGCTCGCGATCCGCGCGCGCGAGATCGTCCCGCGCCTCGCGGACGCAGCTTTCGGCAGTGCCGATGTCGGCGATGACGGTATTCTTATTGCGCGGTGGACGCTGGCCGGCGACGCGATGTTGCGACTGGTCGCCAACATGTCCGGACAGACCATTCCCAGCGGCGCGCTGAACGAAGACGGTGACGTGATCTGGGGCGGCGCGATCGGCGCGACGCTCCAGCCATGGGCGGTGCATTGGCGGATCGAACACATCACGTGAATGAGACCTCTTGAGATCAGCTTTGCACTACGCCGAATAACAAATCCACGGCTCCTATTGGGCAGAGGGAGCGCATCGTGAACCGGAGCGAGGTCATTGCTTCAAATCGAACGGATTAAACTTTGATGCCATCAGCCATTCCCGTCGCGACCTATCGTGTGCAACTGACCGCAGATTTCGGCTTCGACAAGGCCGCAGCGATCATTCCCTATCTGAAATCGCTCGGCATTACGCATCTCTATGCCTCGCCGTTTTTGAAAGCGCGCGCGGGCTCGTCGCACGGTTATGACATCGTCGATCACACGCAGTTCAATCCCGAACTCGGCGGCGAAGCCGGCTTCGAGCGGCTCAGCGCGACGCTGAAGCAGAACGACATCGGACTCATTCTCGATTTCGTGCCCAATCACGTCGGCGTGCATTTCGCCGACAATCCGTGGTGGCTCGACGTGCTGGAATGGGGACCGGCCTCGCCGCACGCCGTGTCGTTCGACATCGACTGGGACACGCTGCCATTCCGCGCGCGCGGCGGCGTGTTGCTACCGATCATCGGCAACGGCTACGGCACGGCACTCGACGGCGGCGAGATCGAGTTGAAATACGACGCAGCCAAGGGTGAATTTTCGGCTTGGTATTACGACCATCGCCTGCCGATCGCGCCGGAACGCTATAGCGAAATCCTCCGCGCCATCGTCAAGCACGTTGCGGCAGAGGGTGATGCTGGCAAGGCGCTGCTGACGCTCGCCGCAAAAGAAAAAGGCTTGCGGCATCCGACTTACAAGGAAGCGCCGGCTTTCAAATCCGCACTCGCCGCGATCGATGGCGGCGCGGATGTGATCGCGCGTGGGCTCGACGCCTACAAAGCCGGGCCGGATCGCCCGGTGCAGACCAAGGCGCTGCATCATCTCCTGGAGCGCCAGCACTACAAGCTCGGCCATTGGCGACTGGCATCGAGCGAGATCAATTACCGCCGCTTCTTCGACGTCAACACGCTGGCCGGTCTGCGCGTCGAGGATGCCGGCACGTTCGACGGCATCCATCGGCTGGTGAAGCGGCTGATTGCCGAGGACAAATTGCAGGGCCTGCGGCTCGACCACATCGACGGGTTGCGCGATCCCGCGCAATATTTTCAGCGCCTGAAGCGGCTCATACGAGACGCGCAGGGCGGCAAGCCGAAACCATTTTATCTGCTGATCGAAAAGATTCTCGGCGAACACGAAAAGCTCGTGCCGCTGGCCGGCGTGCACGGCACCACCGGCTATGAATGGATGAACGTTATCACGCAGGTGCTGGTGGATGGCAAAGGCCTTGGCGATCTCGATGAGGTCTGGCGTCAGGCCAGCAACGTCTCACCGAATTTTCCGCCATTGCTGAAGGAAGCCAAGCGCCGCGTGCTGGAAACGCTGCTGCTCAGCGAATTCACGGTGCTGACGCGGCTGCTGGCGCGCATCGCCAACGGGCATTATTCGACGCGGGATTATTCGGCCGACAATCTGCGGCAGGCGTTCGAACTCTATGTGCTGCACTTCCCGGTCTACCGCACCTACCTCACCGCGGCAGGGCCGTCCGACGGCGACCGCGCGCTGATCAACCAGACCATCGTTAAAGCGCGCGCCGACTGGTTCGGCGCCGATGAAGGCATTTTCGATTTCCTGCGCGACGCGCTGACGCTCGATCTGCTGAAAGCAGAGAATGCCGGCACGCATTCGGTGCCGCGCGTGCGCCGTTTTGCCTTGAAAGTTCAGCAATTCACCGGGCCGGCGATGGCGAAGTCGCTCGAAGACACAGCGTTCTATCGCTATCACCGACTGCTGGCGCTAAACGAGGTCGGCGGCGAACCCGCGGCCCCTGCGATGCCGGTCGCGACCTTCCATGCCATGATGCAGGAGCGCGTCAAGGAGACGCCGCATGGCCTAACCTCGACCGCGACGCATGACACCAAACGCGGCGAGGATGCCCGTGCGCGTATTTTGGCGCTGGCGGAAATGCCGGGTGAATGGGCGAGCCTCGTCGGCCGCTGGAAGTTGATGAATGCGCCGCATCTGGTCGTCGATGGCGAGCAGCGTGCGCCCTCCGCCGCATTCGAATACATGCTGTATCAGGCGCTGGTCGGCGCGTGGCCGCTCGATGGCGACGACACGTTCACCGAGCGCATGCAAGCCTATGCGCTGAAGGCCGCGCGTGAAGGCAAGCAGGAGACAAGTTGGCTCAATCCGAACGAGTTCTATGAGAACGGATTGAAAGCGTTCATCGCGCGCATTCTCGATCCCGCGCAGTCGCAAGATTTTCTGACCTCGATACAAAACTTTTCCGAGCGCACCGCGCTGATCGGCGCGCTGAATTCACTGAGCCAGATCACGCTGAAGGCGACGCTGCCCGGCGTACCGGATTTCTATCAGGGCACGGAGTTTTATGATTTTTCGCTGGTCGATCCGGATAACCGCCGGCCGGTTGATTTTAACGAGCGCGCTCGCGTGCTTGCGGACACCGGCGATGTGCCCGACTGGCACAACCTCTCGCAGCATTGGCGGGATGACCATATCAAGCTGGCCTGGACGCGCCAACTGCTGAAGTTACGCCATGAGACAGCAGCGGTTTTCGCCGATGGCGATTACACGCCGCTGGCCCTGAGCGGCACTCATGCCGATCATGTCGTCGCGTTTGCACGGCGGCGTGGCAGCGAGGCGGTCATCGTCGCGGTCGCCAGATGGTTCGCTCCGCTGACACAAAACGGCCGGGCGTGGCTGGCAACGCCATGGGACGGCGCGATCGACGTGTCAGGTTTCGATGTGGCAGGGTTTGACGTGAACAGCGCGGCAGACGGCCAGTTGCCATTGGCGGTCATATTCGGCGGGCTACCTGTCGGCATCATGCATGCGACGCGGCGCTGAAATTAAGAGGCCGCCCGGGATCTGAAATGACCGGACGGCCTTAGCGTAAGCGTGCCGACTTCAAGAGCGCCGGTTCCCGTTCCCGCAAGAACCATTTTCAGAAAATAATCGTTAAAGACAAGTAAATGTCCGACGCTGGACATAGCATTTTTTGAAGTGTTGCCCAATTGCAGCAGGATTATTTCGGCTTCCCCAGCAGCAACTGGCCACGCGCCTTGATTGCCGCCTGTGCCGCCTGCGCGAACTTCTGCAACAGCCACGGCAAGGTCAGCTCGACGCGTACAACGTCGTCGCCGACATCGACATTGCCGCCGATCGCCTGCCCCAATGCACGGACGCGAAACAGCATGCGGTCGCCATCCCAGCGTTCTTCATCGATACTGATCACCGGCAGTTGCGCTGCGGCGCGCGTCAGCCCCGTCTTGAGGCGACGCGTCGCTTCCTCACGACCAAGACTATGCGGGATCGAGATGACGAGTGGAGCAGACATTCCGGGATTCCTTACCAACATGTCTTGTCAAGACGACCATCATGTAAGCCGCCGGCCGAATTGCGAAAGAGCGCGCTGCGAAACAGCGGAACCGGCTTGGAACTTTACCTGCGACATTCTGTTCTCATCTGCAGGAAGGCAGAGCGACGTTTCGCCTGCCGGGTTTGGGAGACGGCCATGTCACTTGGTACAATCATTCTTATTATTCTCGTCATCGCACTTCTCGGTGGCTTTAGCGGCCTCGGCGGCGGATCGTTCTACGGCACGGGTGCCTATGGCGGCGGCGGTCTCGGCCTGGTGATCGTGATCTTGCTGATCCTCGTCTTGCTCGGCAAAATTTAAGCCCAATCCCTGCTCTTGATCACGCATCGTATTTCAGTGTTTGTGAAATATTGGTCGCGGTCGAGGCAGGCGACGCATCAAACCGCCCCGACGCTGATTGCGTCGGGGCGGTTTTCTTTTGCGATCTGTCTGATTATCGCTTGCCGACGGACACAACATAAAAAACCCGCCGGCATTGCTGCCGGCGGGTTTGATATGGGTGCCGCTAAAACGCTTACTGGAAAATCCGCGTTGCGCTTTGCAGCGTGAGCCAGACGCCCCAAGCGAGCGGAATGCCGACAAAGGCCCAGAACGCTGCTGTCGAGGCGTCGAAGCCGCCCTTGCCGATGCCGTAGGAGCCGCCGCCGGTATTGGCCGCCGCACCCTTGGCCTGCAAGGCCGCCACTTCCTCGGGCTTCATGAACCAATGCGGCGCGAGCGGCTTGACGAGCATATTGCAGATCAGGCCGAGCACGAGCATGCCGGCGAGAATATACATCGTGAAGTCATAGACCTGCGCGCGTGGCACACCCGCATTGATCTGGAATTCACGAATGTAATTGACAACGACCGGGCCGATAATGCCCGCCGTCGCCCAGGCCGTCAGCAGACGGCCATGGATCGCGCCGACGAACTGGGTCCCGAAGATATCGGCGAGATAGGCCGGCACTGTCGCGAAGCCGCCGCCATACATCGACAGAATAATGCCGAAGGCGAGCACGAACAGGATCTTGCTGCCCATCGCGGCCAGCGTCGGGACCATCGCATAGAGCACGATGCCGAGGATGAAGAACGTGAAGTAGGTGTTCTTTCGTCCAAGCTTATCCGACAGCGACGCCCAGACGAAGCGGCCGCCAATGTTGAACAGGGATAGAAGGCCTGCAAAGCCAGCCGCGATGCCGGCGATCGCGGTCTTCTGCGTCGCGGATAACTGGCTGAAGCTGACATCTGGCAGGCCGATCAGCTTGCCAGCAAAGATTTCCTGCAACATCGGCGACGCCATGCCGATGACGCCGATACCAGCGGACACGTTGAGGCAGAGCACACCCCAGATCAGCCAGAACTGCTTGGTCTTGTGCGCATTGTCGAGATGCACATGGCCGGTCGTGATCATCGCATTGGCGGTCGCCGGCGGCGTCCAGCCTTCGGGACGCCAGTTCGGCGGCGTGATGCGATAAGAGAACGCGCCGATCATCATGAACACGAAATAGATCAGGCCCATCACCAGGAACGTTTCCCAGAC
>JAYUEY010000013.1:0-5791 GCA_043739005.1 Tardiphaga sp. | reverse complement strand
GGTTTTTTGTTGGCGGTTTTTTGCCGCACTGACGATGGCTCTAGCCCAGCACCCTGACCGGGCTGCCCGCCATCCACGCCGAGATGCCTTCGATCGTCTCGGCATAGATACGTGCATAGTTTTCGCGCGTCACGTAACCCAGATGCGGCGTCAATACGAGATTGTCGAGTTTGCGAAACGGATGGTCGACGGGCAGCGGTTCGACAGAAAACGTATCGAGGCCGGCGCCTGCGATCGCCTTGTCCTGCAAGGCTTTCAGCAATGCGTCCTCATCGACGATCGGGCCGCGCGCCGTGTTGATGAGATAGGCCGTCGGCTTCATCCGCGCGATGTCAGCGGCTGAGACAAGGCCACGCGAGCGCTCGCTCAGCACCAGATGAATCGTGATGATATCGGCATTGGCGAACAACTCATCTTTTGTCGCGTAAGTGACGCCGGCCTCCGCGCAGGTTTCGCGTGTCAGATTGGTACTCCACGCGATGACGATCATGCCGAGTGCCTGACCGATCGCGGCGATCTGCTTACCGAGCTTGCCGAGGCCGATGATGCCGAGCGTCTTGCCGGCGACATCCTCGCCGAGGGTCACCTGCCACGGTGCGCCCTGCTTCATCCGCGCATTCTCAAGGCCGATTTTTCGCGTCAGTTCGAGCATCAAGCCCGTTGCGATGCCGGCAGTCGGGTTGCCGACCATCGCCGTGCCGCAGACAGTGACGCCATGATCCTTCGCCGCCGCCAAGTCGATCGCAGCATTGCGCAGGCCGGACGTGATGAGAAGCTTGAGATCGGGCAACGCCTCGAACATCGCGCGCGGAAACGGCGTGCGCTCGCGCATCGCGCAGATGATGTCGAAACCTTTCAAAGCCTGCGCGGCCTCGTCGGCCGACGTGAAGAAGTTCGTGAAGGTGGTGGTCTCGACGCGGTCGGCGAGGACGGACCAGTCCGCCAGCTTGAGCGCCACATCCTGATAGTCGTCGAGAATTGCACAGCGGTGCCGCGTCATGTCTGGTCCATTGCCGGAGAGCGCGGTGCGAAGGCACCGCAAGATGGGCAATGGTGGCGCGCTCTGTACGACGATGCAAGAGACGACGATGCAAGAGACGACATGAACGCCATCCTGAGCGCCTCAGGATCGCGCGGAGTCGCCTGGCTCAGACGACGGATGTCAGTTCTGACCGCTGCTGTTCATCTTCTCCCGGCATGCCGGGCCGGGGCCACGCATGTAATGCATTTCCGGGCGATAGGGATCGAACGCATTGACGATGAAGTCGCGGAAGAAATCCGCGATCTCGCGGAGCATGCCCGGCTCGGTCGCAACAACCGATTGCGGCTGGGAAGGAAGCGTGACGGTGGTGATGTTTGCCATGGGGTTGGCCTGCTGGTTCGGCCTGCGACTCAGTCTGTGTCGCGTTCGTTCGCCGTACACCCAGTCTTGTCGGAAGTGATTAAAATACAGTTTGAATTGTGCTGAATGCGCCGCAGTCCAGCGCAGGCTGCAAATAGGCTTTCCAGTTTCTTAAATGCCTGCGGTTGCCCTTTAGGGGCTGCGCCGCTACATCAGCGGAAACCCAATTCCCGCATTCATGGCTTCAGGACTTTCGATGGCGCGCCAGTTCATTTACTTCATGCAGGGGCTGACCAAGGCCTATCCGACCCGCAAGGTGCTGGATAACGTCCATCTGTCGTTCTACCCGGACGCAAAAATTGGTGTGCTTGGCGTCAACGGCTCCGGTAAATCGACGCTGCTGCGGATCATGGCCGGGCTCGACAAAGAGTATAATGGTGAGGCCTGGGTCGCCGATGGCGCTCGCGTCGGATACCTCGAACAGGAGCCGCAGCTTGATGGTTCGCTGAGCGTCCGCGAGAACGTCATGCTCGGCGTCGCCAAGCAGAAGGCGATCCTCGATCGCTACAACGAATTGGCGATGAATTATTCGGACGAGACCGCCGACGAGATGACCAAGCTGCAGGACGAGATCGAGGCGCAGGGCCTGTGGGATCTCGACAGCAAGGTCGATCAGGCGATGGACGCGCTGCGCTGCCCGCCCGACGATGCGGATATTTCCAAGCTATCGGGCGGCGAGAAGCGCCGCGTCGCATTGTGCAAGCTGCTGCTCGATGCACCGGATTTGTTGCTGCTCGACGAGCCGACCAACCATCTCGACGCTGAATCCGTGTCGTGGCTCGAAGGCCATCTGCGCAACTATCCGGGCGCGATTTTGATCGTGACCCATGACCGCTACTTCCTCGACAACGTCACGAGCTGGATTCTTGAACTCGATCGCGGCAAGGGCATCCCCTATGAGGGAAACTATTCGTCCTGGCTGAAGCAGAAGCAAAAGCGGATGATTCAAGAGGGCCGTGAGGACATGGCCCATCAGAAGACGCTGGAGCGCGAGCAGGAATGGATCGCCTCGTCGCCGAAGGCCCGTCAGGCCAAATCCAAGGCGCGTTATCAGCGTTATGAGGATCTGCTCAAGAAGGCCGGCGACAAGCAGACCCAGACCGCGCAGATCACAATCCCCGTGGCTGAACGTCTCGGCCAGAATGTCGTCGACTTCGAAGGCCTCAGCAAAGGTTTCAACGACCGGGCGCTGATCGACGATCTGACGTTCAAGCTGCCGCCCGGCGGCATCGTCGGTGTCATCGGACCGAACGGCGCGGGCAAGACCACCCTGTTCCGAATGATTACGCAGCAGGAAGTGCCCGATAGCGGCAGCATCACTGTCGGCGAGAGCGTGCATCTCGGTTATGTCGATCAGTCGAGAGATTCACTCGATCCGAAGAAGAACGTCTGGGAAGAAATTTCCGGCGGCAATGAACTCATTCTGCTCGGCAAGCGCGAAGTGAATTCGCGCGGTTATTGCTCGTCGTTCAATTTCAAGGGCGGCGATCAGCAGAAAAAAGTCGGCGCGCTGTCGGGCGGTGAACGCAATCGCGTGCATCTTGCCAAGATGCTCAAGTCCGGCGCCAACGTCCTGCTGCTCGACGAGCCGACCAACGATCTCGACGTCGATACGCTGCGCGCGCTCGAAGAGGCGCTTGAGGATTTCGCAGGTTGCGCCGTCATCATCAGCCATGATCGCTGGTTCCTCGATCGGATCGCGACGCACATCCTCGCTTTCGAAGGCGAAGCGCATGTCGAATGGTTCGAAGGCAATTTCCAGGATTACGAGAAGGACAAGATGCGCCGGCTCGGCCAGGATTCGATCGTCCCGCACCGCATGAAATACAAGAAGCTGACGCGGTAAGATTCGTGGCGGGTCTTAGACAAGACCCGGCGCGATCAGCGCGACATTCGGAAAGTAGCTGCGATAGCGTCTGGTGTCGCGCGTCAGGATCGTAAGCCCGGCGACATCGGCATGTGCGCCGATGAAAAAGTCGGAGAGAATGCTGGTGCGTGGTCCTCCCGCTGCGCGGTAGGCAGCGAAAGCACGACCGGCAAGATAGAGAGCCTGTCTCGGCAGACGTTCAAGATGAATGTCGAGGTCATGAACGACTGCATCGACCTCACGCTGCGATCCATAGCGAGCCGACAATTCGGCATAGACGATGTCATTAATGCAAAACGCATTGCCAATCGCCTGCTTTGTCATTTCGGCGAGTGACCACGACTGCCAGTCGCTGTTCGTCGACAGAACATCAATAAGAATATTGGTATCGACAAGGATCACAATTTTGGATCTTCGGCTGGATCGCCGCGCAGCTCCAGCATGATTTCATCTGTCGTCGCACCGCGAATGGGATACATCCTCGCGACTGCAAGGAGCCGTTCCCGATAAGCGAGTGCATTGCTCGGCTTTTCGATATAGACGCCGCCCGATGCCGTGGCACGGACCGTCACGGTATCGCCCGGCTTGATACCGGCGGCATCGCGGACGGCTTTCGGCAGCGTGACCTGACCCTTGACGGTGACGGTGGACATGGCGTGCTCCGTATTACATTTGGTCAGAAAGTAATACTCGATCCCGTCCCGGTCAACTTGCTGACCTCGCAGCAGTTTAATTGGATCGTATGCTCAAGCTGTTCTAAAAGGCAGCGGCGCATAGCGACGGAGCCGACGGAATGCCCGACTGGAACGCCGAGCAATATTTAAAATTCGAGGACCAACGGACCCGGCCGGCACGCGATCTGCTGGCGCAGGTGCCGAATGCCGAGGCGCGCAAGGTGATCGATCTCGGCTGCGGTCCCGGCAATTCGACCGCGCTGCTTGTCGAACGTTGGCCGCAGTCCAAGGTGGTCGGCGTCGACACTTCGGCGGACATGCTGAAGCAGGCGCGGACGCGGCTCCCGGCGCAGACCTTCATCGAGGCCAACATCGCGCATTATGCCGCGCCCGCGGATGCCGATGTGCTGTTTGCCAATGCCGTCTTTCAGTGGGTGCCGGATCATCTCAAACAATTGAAGCGGCTGATCGGCGCGCTGCCGCCGCGCGGCACGCTCGCGATCCAGATGCCGGACAATATGGATGAGCCGTCGCATGTGATGATGCGGGAGGTCGCGCGTCACGGACCATGGCGCGACCAACTCGCGGACGCCGTGAGCCTGCGCGATACGCTGTTGAAACCGTCGATCTATTACGACGCCTTGCGACCTTTGTGTTCGCGGCTGGAGATCTGGCACACGATCTATAACCACGCGCTGGAAGATGCGTCGGGGATCGTCGAATGGGTGAAGGGCACCGGCTTGCGGCCGTTCATCGATCCGCTCGAAATGCCGCAGCGCAAGGAGTTTCTAGCCGAATACACCGCGCGGATCGCGGCGAGTTATCTGCCGCAGATCGATGGCCGCGTGTTGCTGCGGTTTCCACGGCTCTTCATCGTGGCGGTGAAATGACATGGAACTGCGGTGAAACGCCGCTGACGCGGCGCTCGACAGAATCATGTGTCGTGCTCAAGTGAACGCTGCGCATCCAGCGCATCTTCCTTGAACCGAGCTTTGCACACCATGACCATGACGCCTGAAACGCCGGTGCCGCCGAAGGGCCTGGTGATGCGCCCGATCCCGACATTGATCTTCGGGTCGCGCTGGCTGCAACTGCCCTTATATGTCGGACTGATCGTCGCGCAATGCGTCTATGTGGTGCTGTTCCTGAAGGAGTTGTGGCATCTGATCCTGCATTCGTTCGATTTTACCGAGCAGCAGATCATGCTGGTCGTGCTCGGCCTGATCGACGTGGTGATGATTTCGAACCTGCTGGTGATGGTGATCGTCGGCGGCTACGAGACCTTCGTGTCGCGGCTCAATCTGGAAGGCCATCCGGATGAGCCGGAATGGCTGAGTCACGACAATGCCAGCGTTCTGAAGATCAAGCTGGCGATGGCAATCATCGGGATTTCGTCGATCCACCTTCTGCGCACCTTCATCGAGGCGGGCGGGCTGGCGTCGGGCAGGACCGCCTACACCGAGACAGGCGTAATGTGGCAGACCATCATCCACACGGTGTTCATCCTCTCGGCGATCGGCATCGCCTATGTCGATCGGCTGTCCAATCTCTCCACGGAAAGTGCGAAAACCCAGCCTGGCGATTTGAACCATTGATGACCGGCGATCGCACCGCTGGCAAGTCGAGGAGCCGCCGCGCGATCTACGCCGTCGTTGCAGTCGTCATCGCAATCCTGACGGCGCCGACCGTCGCCGGCGCGGCGGACCCGGCCTTCACCCGGTTCGTCGCCTCGCTCTGGCCCGAGGCGCAGCAGGCTGGCGTTTCGCGCGCGACGTTCGATGCAGTGACGGCAGGTCTCGAGCCGGATTACAAATTGCCCGATCTGATTTTGCCGGGCCGGCCCGCGAC
>JAYUEY010000012.1:0-17958 GCA_043739005.1 Tardiphaga sp. | reverse complement strand
TGCATGTCGTGGCCGACTGCCACCATCTCCTGAAGCTGCGCGCGTCGAGCCGCGGCATCACGATCCACGAAGTGTTCGAGCAGAACATGCCGCGCATATGGGGCGATGAGCGCGCCACCCGGCAGATTGTTCTCAACCTCTTGTCGAACTCGATCAAATTCACGCCGCAAGGCGGCGATATCTGGCTCAAGGCCGGCTGGACTGCGTCCGGCGGCCAATATCTCAGCGTCAAGGACAACGGCTCCGGCATCGCGGAAGACGAAATCCCTATCGTGCTGGCGTCGTTCGGCCAAGGCTCGAATTCAATCAAATCTGCCGAACAGGGTGCCGGCCTCGGCCTGCCGATCGCGAAAAGCCTGATCGACATGCATGGCGGCACTTTGACGCTGAAATCGAAGCTGCGCATCGGCACCGAGGTTGTCATCACCTTCCCGCCGGAGCGCGTCATGTCCGCGCTGGCACCTATCGAGACCCCACCCTTGCAGCCGGACCATGTCGAGCCCGACGTGACCGACGACAAACGCCGCGTCCGCAACAAGCCTATTATGAGCGCGGGGACCGGACTTTAACGCCTCGAAAAAGCGGCTTGCGCCAGACGCGCGATCCCGCGACAACACAAAGATGAGCATCGAAACGCCGTGCATCGCAGTCTGCTTCATCGACCCGAAATCCAAGCTCTGTCTCGGCTGCGGCCGGACACTGCCGGAAATCGCGCGCTGGCACAAAATCGAAAGTCCGGAGCGTCGCGAGATCATGGCCGGACTGGCAGATCGCATGCGAGCGGCCGAAATCGAACCGATCCAGGGCAAGACGCCCGCCGCGTGAGCGCGGCATGATCCGCATCCTGTTCGTGCTGTTCGCCTTGGTGATCGGAGCCGTTGTCGCTTACGGCGATCCGCAACGCATCGCCTCGGCCAGTTCAATCGTGTCGGGTTTTGTCCGCAATCCGGCCG
The DNA here is from genome assembly GCA_043739005.1 of Tardiphaga sp. Lineage (GTDB taxonomy): Bacteria > Pseudomonadota > Alphaproteobacteria > Rhizobiales > Xanthobacteraceae > Tardiphaga. The sequence continues at coordinate 17,005 of JAYUEY010000012.1, read as the reverse complement.
CAGCTTCAAGCCGCGCTGTCGAAATTCCGCGCGGCAATGGCGGGGAATTCGCGCTGCGTGCGCAGATCAACGGCGTCGCGACGCCGATGGTGATCGACACAGGCGCAACCTCGGTCGTGCTGACCTATGAGACCGCGAAGGCTGCCGGCCTGCCGCTGGAATTACTGTCCTATGATGTCGAAGTGGAAACTGCCGGAGGCAAAACACGCGCAGCGCGTCTGACGCTGGATCGGCTTGCGATCGGCAGGCTGGTCGAGCGCTCCGTGCCGGCGCTGATCGTCCCGCGCGGCCAGATGCGTTCCAATTTGCTCGGCATGAGTTTTCTTGATCGGCTGGAAAGCTGGGAGGTCCGTCAGGACAGGCTGATGCTCAGGGGCTATCCTTAGGCATGATCCCGAAAGTGGCCTTCCGATTTTCGGATAGGATCATGCCTTTGGAATTAAGCCGCCACCGCCAGCGCCTCGTCATCAATCTGCGCCATCGCGTCGATCAACACATTGATACCCGCATTGGGTTTAACGCCCTGCTCCGACAAATGCCGACGAAACGCACGCGCGCCTTTCACGCCGTGGAACGCGCCGACGAGATGCCGCGTCATCGCATGCAACCGCGTGCCCTGCGCGAGTTGGTCCGACATGTAAGGCAGCATCGCCGTGAGCACGTCTTTCATTGACGCAAACGGGTCTGGTTGTCCGAACAGCCGTGAATCAACCGTGAGCAAGCGCCACGGATCGTGATAGGCGGCGCGGCCGAGCATTACGCCGTAAACGCGCTCCAGATGCGGCAGCGCATCGTCCAGCGAGCCGATGCCGCCATTGATGCTGATCGGCACGTTCGGCATCGCCGCTTTAAGGCGGTACACGCGATCATAATCAAGCGGCGGGATGTCACGGTTCTCTTTCGGTGACAGCCCCTTCAGCCACGCCTTGCGGGCATGCACGATCAGTGCATCGGCACCGGCCGCGACCACGGCGCGTGCTAGAATATCTAGCGCCTGCTCAGGGTCTTGATCGTCAATGCCGAGGCGGCATTTCACCGTAACAGGTACACGCACCGCACGCTTCATTGCAGCCACGCCCGCAGCGACCAATTCCGGTTCGGCCATCAGGCACGCGCCGAAGCGGCCATTCTGCACACGGTCTGACGGGCAACCCACATTAAGGTTGATCTCGTGATAGCCAAAATCCTCGCCAATCTTGGCAGCGGTCGCGAGATCGGCCGGCTCGGAGCCGCCGAGTTGCAGCGCGACCGGATGCTCCATCGCATCGAAGCCGAGCAATCGCTCGCGGTTGCCGTGGATGACCGCACCGGTCGTGACCATCTCTGTATAGAGCCGCGCGCGACGGGTCATGAGGCGGTGGAACACGCGGCAATGCCGGTCGGTCCAGTCCATCATAGGGGCCACGCTGAAGCGATGGTCGGAGATCGTCACGCAAAAACCTTTGGGTAAAAAACGGCCAGACGCCGCGCCGGCTTTCTCTAGCCCATTTCGGACGATTTCGCACCTCTTGACGGAAGGGAACCGAACGCGGCGACGGGGCTTATTGGGCGTCAATCACGTCGCGTCACAGGTGCTGCCATTCCCGCTTTTCAAGACGACAATTCCGATCAGGCCGATCTGCGGGGCGGTGCGTCGCCGTGGTTTAACCGCACACGGCCGATCCAGCGCATTCCGTTGACCGAAAACCTGACCTGCGATGCGCTCATTATTGGTTGCGGCATAACAGGCGCGCTGATGGCCGAGCGGCTGACGCGGCAACACCTCAACGTGATCCTGATCGACCGCGAATTGCCGGGACGCGGATCGACGGCAGCCAGCACCGCAATGCTGCTGTGGGAGATCGACCGCTCGCTCGTCAAACTAACGCACGCCTACGGCTTTGAGCGCGCCGTCCGCGCCTATCAAGCCAGTCTGATGGCTGTCGGCGGACTGACGAGCTTGGTCAGAGACCTCGGCATTGTGTGCGATATGCGCGCTAAGAATTCGCTCTATCTGGCTGCTGGCGAAAGTGCTGCCGATATCATCGAGGAACATGAGTTGCGCCAGCGCGCCGGATTGCCGGGCGCCTTTCTCGATCATCGCGCGCTGCTATCAGAATTCGAAATTGCACGTGCAGGCGCGCTGATTTCGCCCGGCTCGGCCGATGCCGATCCCGTACAACTCACAACCGGCATGCTCGACGTCGCGATCCGGCGCGGGGCGCGGATGTTCGAGGCAGAAGCCGTGTCATTCGACAGCGCGCGGGCCTGCGTCAGCGTCGGTATGCGTGACGGCAAAGTGCTCGAGGCTAAAAACGTCGTGCTCGCGACGGGCTATGCACGGCCGGACATCATCAAATCGACAATTCAGGATACGGCATCAAGCTGGGCGATTGCCACCGCGCCGCAGCCGGAAGCGCTGTGGAAGGACGACGTGCTGATCTGGGAAGATAGCGAGGATTATCTCTATGCCCGCACCACGGCATCGGGCCGCATCATTATTGGCGGCGAAGACAGCACGGACATCACAGACCCCGACGCCCGCGACGCGCTGATCGCGGACAAGACCGTGACCTTGACCAAGCGGCTTGGAGCGCTGTGGCCACGCGCGATACCATCCGTCGAGTTCCGTTGGGCCGGCACCTTCGATACCACGGCGGACGGGTTGCCGCTGATCGGCCCAGTGCCGGGACATACGGGCATTCATGCTGCCTACGGCTATGGCGGCAACGGAATCACCTTCAGCTTTCTCGCCGCGCAGCTCATCGGCGGGCTCGTGGCTGGCGAAACGTCGCCACTACTTGATGATTTCGCGATCGACCGCGCCAATCCGCCAGCGCTATAGGGCTTCCGGAAAAGCGCTCGTTTCTCACTCGCGCTGCCGCGCAATCAGCCATCAAACACGGTTGACTTCAAACGTTCGATTGTTAGCATACAAGCGAGTTTTCGCTTTGTCCGATCGGGGTTTTTATGAAGCCCGCGCCATTTGAACTCCACATTCCACGCACGATCGACGATGCCGTCGCGGCGCTTGCGCGCTACGCGCCGGACGATGGCCGTATCATGGCAGGGGGCCAGAGCCTCGTTCCGATCATGGCGTTCCGCATGGCGCGGCCCGCGCACCTGATCGACATCAACGAGATCGACGAACTCAAGCTGATCGCTGTCTCTCACGGCGCTTTGTCGATCGGCGCCTGCGTCCGGCACGCCGCATTCCACAGGCCGGTGGTTGCCGGACCGCTCGGCGTGATGCTGTCTTACGTCGTCCGCCACATCGCGCACTATCCGATCCGAACGCGCGGTACATTTTGCGGTAGCCTCGCGCATGCCGATCCATCGTCCGAATGGTGCCTCGTCGCGGCGACGCTCGATGCAGAGCTGATCGCGAAAAGCGAACGCGGCGAACGACGTATCGCGGCGCGCGATTTCCTCAAAGGCATCATGAGCACGTCGCTCGCCGAGGACGAATTGCTGACGCAGGTGCGGCTGCCATTGCTGCCGGACGATACAAAATTCGGCTTTTATGAATTCAGCCGCCGCGCCGGAGATTATGCGATGGCGGCGGCACTCGTCACCTATCGCATTGTTGACGGCGCGATTGCCGATTCGCGCGTCGGCATTGGCGGCGCGGAGGATCGTCCGCGACGCATCGTAGCGGCCGAGACAGTGCTGAACGGACAGTCGCCTGCTGACACCCTATTTCGCGCAGCGGCTGACGCGGCCGCCGATGCCGTCGACCCGCTGGAAGACATCCAGACATCAGCCGACTATCGCCGCGATCTCGTCCGAGCTGTGACGCGCCGCGCGCTTGAGCATTCGCTGAAATGACAGCGCATTCCAAAGGCTCCGGCACGAGTTGGGTCGGCCGTTCGATCTGCCGATTTGAAGACCCTGCCCTTGTCACCGGCGACGGCCGCTTCACTGCCGACCTCGCTGCGACCCATTGGGTGCGCTTCGTTCGCAGCCCCATCGCATCAGGCACGATCACATCGCTCATAGCCCCCGACAGCGCTGTCATGTTCACAGCAGCCGATCTCAAAGCGCTCAAGCCGATCCGGCCGATGCTGCACAAATTCGACTATGTCCCGGTCGGCCAGCCGATCCTCGCAGACGGCGTGGTGCGTTTCACCGGCGAAGCGGTCGCGGCCATCGTGGCGCGTAGCAAGAGCCTTGCCGAAGATATGGCCGAACAGGTCGAAGTCGATATCGCGCCACTGCCCGTGGTCATCACATCCGAGGCCGCGCTCGCCGATGATGCACCGCTTGTGCATGAGCATGTTGTGAACAACATCATCGTGCGTGGCGACATCACGACGCCCGGTTTCGCTGATATCTGGGCTACGGCGCACAAAATCATTCGCGTCGACGCGCGCTCGCGCCGGCAGAACGCCACACCCATGGAGACCCGCGCGGGCCACGCCGCGTTTGACCGCGCCACCGGTCGCGTGACGCTGACGTGTACCACGCAGATGCCGCATCTGATGCGCACGGCGATCGCCGACATTATCGGCATGCCGGAATCGGAGTTGCGCGTCATCGCGCCGGATGTCGGTGGCGGCTTCGGCCAAAAGATGTCGCTGGCGCCGGAATATGTGGTCCTCGTCTGGCTCGCGCGCAAACTGAAAAGCAGCATCGGCTGGACCGAAGACCGCCGCGAAAACCTGATCGCAAGTTTTCACAGCCGCGATCAAGTCTTGTCGGTCGAAGGCGCGTTCGATGCTGGCGGAAAACTGATCGCGTTGAAAGGTGACATCACAGCCAATGTCGGTGCTTACTCGTGCTTTCCGACAACCTGCGGTGTCGAACCGCTCATGGCACTGGCCGAACTGCCAGGACCCTATGACGTGCAGGCCTATGAGTGCCGCGCGCGCGGCGTGCTCACGCACACCTGCCCGATGGCACCCTATCGCGGCGTGTCGCGCCCGGTGATTACCTTTGCAATGGAGCGGCTGATGGACACGGCCGCAAACGCTTTCGGCATTGAACCGACGGAGCTGCGCTGCCGCAACCTGATCGACACATTTCCCTATACGTCCGCGACGGGACTCGTCTTCGACGATGGCACCTATCAAGAGACGATGAAGATCGCGATCGACAAAATCGATCTCGCCGGTTTTCGTGAACGCCAGATTGCAGCGCGAAATAAGGGCCGGCAAATCGGCATCGGGTTCGCGACGTTTTCCGAGCGCACCGGCTATGGCAGTCCGGCATTTGCCGCGCGCGGCATGGCAATCACGCCGGGCTGGGAGACGGTGCATATCACGATGGATCCATCCGGATTTGTCGAGGCGCGGATCGGCACCTCGCCGCATGGCCAGGGCCTGCGCACGACACTGGCGCAAATCATCGCTGACGAAATCGGTATCGATCCCGCCACTATCAGAATAATTCACGGCGATACCGATCGCGCACCCTACGGCTGGGGCACTTTCGCCAGTAGATCGCTGGTGTTGTCCGGCGGCGCATCGCTGATCGCCGCAAAAAAAATCAGCGCCAAGTTGTTGAAGCTTGCGAGCCAGATGCTCGAAGCCGCACCTGACGACATTCGGCTCCATGGCGGAAACGCCGAGGTGATCGGCACCGATCGCAGCATCGACATTTCAACGTTGGCCCGGGCGGCGTATCACCAGACTCACATCTTTAAGGATATCGAGCCGGGGCTGACCGAGAGCGGCAGCTACGATCCGTTCGGTACATTCTCAAATGCATGTCATGTTGCGATCGTCGCGGTCGATATCGAGACCGGACAGGTCACAATCGAAAAATTTTTTGTCGCCGAAGATGCTGGCCTCATCATCAATCCGATGATCGCGGGCGGACAAGTACATGGCGGCGTCGCGCAAGGCATCGGCAACGCCCTGCTCGAAGAGATCGTCTATGACGATGACGGCAACATCCTTACCGGCACACTCGCGGATTTCCTGCCGCCGACGGCGCGCGAAATTCCAATCATCGAACTGCACCATGTCGAGACGCTGACCGGCAATTCCATTACCAAGGCCAAAGGATTGGGCGAAGGTGGCGCGATCGGTGCGCCCGCCGCCGTTATCAACGCCATCAATGATGCGCTGTCTCCGTTTGGCATCTCGATCGATGAAATGCCGGCGACGCCGCAACGCATCCGTGCGGCGCTGCGTGCAAAAGGGTTTTGAGATGAACGACATCGTTCTCACGATCAACGGCCATGACCATACGATTCGTGTGGAATCCCGTCGCACGCTGGCCGATGCCATTCGCGAGGATTGCGGCCTCACCGGCACGCATATTGGCTGCGAACACGGCGTCTGCGGCGCTTGCACCGTTCTGGTGAATGACGAACCGGTGCGGGCCTGTTTGATGTTCGCCGAACAGGCTGCAGGGAAACCGATCCGCACCGTCGAAGGCCTCGCTGATGGCGACACAATGCATCCGATGCAGACGGCGTTCATGGAGCATCACGGCCTGCAATGCGGGTTTTGCACGCCGGGATTCTTGATGCTTGCAGTCGGGGTTCTCGAAAAGGAACCGCACATCGCCGACGATGATCTGCTCGACGTTCTGGCCTCGAACCTGTGCCGTTGCACCGGCTATCAAAACATTATCAAAGCTGTCCGCGCCGCAGCCTTGCAGATGCGGCGATGACGGACCAGCGCAAGCTGGTCGGACAGTCGGTCCTTCGCAAGGAGGATGGCCCATTGTTGCGCGGCGACGGCCGCTTCGTCGCCGACATCAACTTTCCAGATCAACTTTATATGCGCGTGGTGCGCTCGCCTCAGGCGCATGGCGTGTTACGTGGCATTGATGCCATGGCGGCGCTCGCACAACCCGGTGTGAAAGCCGTATGGACTTTCGCGGACGTCTCGGACATTCCGCCAATCGATTTTCGTCTGACGCGACTTGAAACGCTCGCGCCCTATCGCCAGACTATTCTCGCGCAGGATCGTGTGCGTTATGTCGGCGATCCCGTCGCCGTCCTATTCGCAGACAGCGCGTTTGCGGCGGAAGATGCCGCCGAACTGGTCGAACTCGATATCGAGGAGCTTCCGGTCATTCTCGACGCCGAGGCGCCGACTGGCGAATTTCGCGACGGTCTCTCGACCGAACCCGCAATCATTCACAAGCAATACGGCGATCTCGATGCAGGGTTTGCGAAAGCGCACGCCATCGTTGCACTAACGCTCAAGATCGGTCGCCATTCCGGCGTCGCGCTGGAAACCCGCGGCGCGGTCGCGCGCTATGACGCCACGCGCGATCGGCTGGAGATGTATGGGGCGGCGAAGGTGCCGCACTGGAATCGCGATCAGATCGCGCGGATGCTTGGGCGCATGCCGGAAAGCGTGAACCTGTTCGAGGGCCATGTCGGCGGCGGCTTCGGCGTTCGCGGCGAGCTGTATCCCGAAGACGTACTGGTCTGTCTCGCAGCATTGCGGATGCAACGTCCAGTAAAATGGATCGAGGACCGTCGCGAAAATCTGATCGCGGCCAATCATTCGCGTCAGCAAACCCATCATATCCGCGCGGCAGTGGACGCCGATGGTCGTATTCTCGCGATCGACGCCGAGTATTTCCACGATCAGGGCGGCTATATGCGCACCCATGCCGCGACGGTTCCGGACCTCACGGCCGCGATGCTGCCGGGCCCCTATCGCGTGCCGTCCTACCGCGCCACCGGCCACATCCGTCTCACCAACAAAACGCCCGGCGGCACCTATCGCGCACCGGGCCGTTATGAAAGCACCTTCGTACGTGAACGGCTGATGGATGCGATCGCCGCTGAAGTCGGAATTGATGTCGTCGAGGTGCGGCGTCGCAACCTGATCGACAAAACCGAAATGCCCTATGCGCGACAACTTGAAACACTAGGGACGGATATCGTGCTTGATTCCGGCGACTACTCGGGATTGCTGAACAAGGCACTTGCCGGTATCGGATGGGACGCATTGCAGGCAAAGCTAAAACAACGACGGGCCGAAGGCGAGCTTGTCGGCGTCGGAATGGCGATGTTCGTCGAGAAAAGCGGGCTCGGGCCGTTCGACGATGTGCGGATCGCGATCGAGTCCGATGGCCGAGTCGAAGTGGTGACGGGCGCGGCGTCGGTCGGGCAAGGCGTCGAGACCGTGATGGCGCAGATTTGCGCCGATGCGCTCGGCGTAAGCTATGACTGTATCCGCGTGGTGCACGGCCAGACCGATCGCATCGAAAAAGGCCTCGGCGCGTTTGCATCGCGCGTGACGGTGATGACCGGTGAAGCCGTGCGGCTCGCATCGGTGAAGCTGCGCGACAGTGTTCTGAAAGCCGCTGCTGAGATGATGCAGATGGAGATGCGCGATCTGGATGTTGTAGAGGGTCGCGTCATCCGGCGCGCTGGCACGGGCCCGTCGATGAGCATTGCTGAATTAGCTAGCGCTCAAGACCTCGTCGCCGATGCGACATTCGAGTCACGCCATATGAATTATCCCTACGGCGTCCACATTGCGGTTGTGAGCCTCGCGCGCGATACCGGCGCGGTCACAGTCGAGCGCTATCTCGTCGCCTATGATGTCGGCAAGGCCGTCAATCCGATGCTGGTCGAAGGCCAGATCGTCGGCGGCGTCGCGCAGGGGTTAGGCGGCGCATTGTATGAGGAATTTCTCTACGACGATCGCGGTGAACCGCTGTCGGTGACGTTTGCGGATTATCTAATGCCGACCGCGCGCGAAATACCCGACGTCGAAGTCATCATCACAGAAGACGCGCCGAGTCCACTCAATCCGATGGGCCTCAAGGGCGCAGGCGAAGGCGGTACCAACGCCGTTGGCGCTGCGATTGCCGCCGCGATCGACGATGCATTGGGAAAGCCCGGTGCTGTGACAGAATTACCGGTCACGCCGCAACGTCTCCATGCCATGATCAAGGCCTGACGCTACGTCAACTTTTTCAAAAGCCGCAGCAACACGCGCTGCTCGTCCGCAGTCAGCGGAGCCAACGTCTTTGACGTGATCTCAGCAGCGATCTTGATGGCCGCGTCGACAATGCGCGTGCCGTCAGCCGTCAACGACACCGCGCGGCGGCGGCGATCGCTGGGATCGCTGCCCGTCGTGATGAAGCCACGCAGACCGAGCCGGTCAACGACGCCCTTGATCGTCGCGGCATCAAGATAGACCAGGCGGCCGAGATGGTTTTGCGATGTCGGCCCAACTTCGAACAGCTTGGCCATCACCGCGAATTGCGTCTGTGTCAATTCCTCGATCATCTGCCCCATGAAGATCGAGGTGTGGCGCTGCATTGCGACGCGCAGCAAAAATCCAACCTGCGCCCCGATCAGATAGCCGGATGGCTCGGCCTCGCCACCCGGCAGCACTTTCAAACCGTCACGTTTCATTGGCGCGTCCCGTTCTCCAGCCGCCCGCAGCGTACGCGGATCGCTCCTCATACCGTCAGATAGGCACGCTGAACATCGGTATTTGACGCCAGGTCCAACATCGATCCACTCCACTGAATCTGGCCTTTTTCCAGAACATAAGCCCGGTCCGACACCAGTTCTGCGAAATGGACATTCTGCTCAGACAACAAAATCGACACGCCGGCGGCCTTCAATTCCAGAATCGTATTGGCCATCTGCTCGACAATCACGGGCGCGACGCCTTCCGAGGGCTCATCAAGCAAGATCAGCAACGGATTACCCATCAGCGTTCGCGCCACGGTGAGCATCTGTTGTTCGCCGCCGCTCATACGCCCGCCGGGACGGTCCGGCATCTCGCCGAGGTTTGGAAACAGCCTGAACAGCTTGGTTTCATCCCACAATGGCGCAGGCATACCATCAGCAAATTTGCGCGGTGGCTGTCGGCCGATGTCGAGATTTTCGAGCACGGTCAGGTCGGAAAAAATACGGCGGTCTTCCGGCGTGAAGCCGAGTCCGAGCCGCGCGATCTGATAGGGCTCAAAGCGCGAAATATCGCGGCCGTCGAAATGCACGACGCCTTTGCGCTGCGCCATCAGGCCCATGATTGCTTTCATTGTGGTCGTTTTGCCTGCGCCGTTGCGGCCCATCAATGCCACGACCTCGCCGCGTCCCACCTCAAGCGACAGGCCAAACAGAATCTGTGCGGCACCGTAACTTGCATTAAGATCGCGCACGCTGAGCATCGCACCGCTCATGTGACGACCTTCTCTTTCGCGAATGTTTTGCCAGTGCCGAAGTAAACCTCGCGAACTTGCGGATTGTCGCGGATCGTCTTCGCGTCGCCGTCTGCGATCAGTTTTCCCCGCGCCAGCACGATGATGCGATCGGCGAATGCAAACACGACATCCATCGAATGTTCGGTGAACAGCACGGAGATGCCGCGCTCAATCACGAGGCTTTTGACGAGCGCGATGAGATCGTTGCGTTCGCGGGGGGCCATGCCCGCAGTCGGTTCGTCCATCAGCAATAGACGCGGATCGTTCGCGAGAGCGATTGCGAGTTCGACCCGCTTGACGTCACCATAAGCAAGTTCGCGACTGGGCCTGTCGGCGACGTCGGCCATCCCGACCTGCGCGAGCAATGCCAGCGCGCGGTCGCGATGTCGGGATGCGGCCGGTTTCCAAAGGCGATAGGTTTCCCGAGCGTGCGAGATCAGCGCCATCTGCACATTCTCGACGACGCTCATCGAGCCAAAGGTCGCCGCGACTTGAAACGTCCGGCCGACGCCACGCCGCCAGATATCGCGTGGCTTTAGGCCGACCAGCGTCGATTTCTCAAACTGGATGTCGCCGGAGTCAGGCGCGAGCTGACCGTTGATCATGTTGAAGCATGTCGATTTGCCCGCGCCGTTCGGGCCGATCAGCGCCAGGAATTCCCCCTGCCTGACAGTGAACGACACGTCGTCCACGGCGCGGACGCCGCCGAAACTTTTCGCCAGATGCGTAATCGCCAGGTCGCTCATGGCATCGATTTCCGGCGCGGTATCAGTTTGGCAATACTACCGGCAATACCTGCGGGGAATGCAAGCACCAGCAACAGGATGACGCCGCCGAGCAGCGCGCGCCAGTATTCGGTCTGGCGCATGATGGTATCCTGCAATACGGCGAACACCGACGCGCCGACGACGGGACCGACAAGCGTCTGAATGCCGCCGAGCAACACCATCACGAGGCCATCGATCGAGCGGCTAACGCCGATCGTCTCCGGCGAGATCGATCCTTTAGCAAAGGCGAAAACACCGCCGGCAATACCGCAGACGCAGCCGGCAATCGCGAAGGCCAGCCAATGAACGCGCTTGACGTCGATACCGATCGCTTCGGAACGCAGCGGCGAATCTCGCCCGGCCCGCATCGCGTAGCCGAATTGTGAAAACAAGAACCGCCGCAGTAGCAGGACGGCGACGACGGTAAGCGTCAGCACCATCAGATAAAACGGAATGCTGTTGTCGAACGGTGCGGGTGGCCAGACGCCGACAATTCCGTTGGAGCCGCCGGTCAGCGTTTCCCATTGAAAGACACCGGCCCAAACGATCTGCGCGAAGGCCAGCGTCAGCATTGCAAGGTAAACGCCCGACAGCCGCACCGCGAACCAGCCGAACAGCAACGCGCCGGCGAGCGCCAGCAGCGGCGCGCCGAGCAGCGCCACCGCCATCGGCGCGGCAAGCCATTTCACAAGCAGTGCTGCGCCATAGGCGCCGAGCCCGAAATAGGCAGCATGGCCGAAGGAATGCATGCCGCCCGGCCCCATGATGAAATGCAGGCTGGTGGCGAAGATCACGGCGATCAGCACATCGATACCGAGCACGATCGTATAGGGGGAATTTCTGGCGATCAGCGGCAGGCAGACCAGCACGACTAGTACGATCAGACCTACGATCTTCATTGTGGGGCTCGCAGGCCGGATCGGCTCGTCCGGCTCCGAGACGCTGCGTATGACAGCCTGTTCGCGGCCCATCAGGCCATAGGGCCGCACGATCAGCACGACGGCCATCACGAGGAATTCTGCCACCAGAGTCATTTTCGAGACGTTGAACGATATCCCGAACAGATCGACGACGCCGATGGCGATGCACAGCGCCTTGACCTCGGCGATTATGACTGCGGCGAGATAAGCCCCCGAAATCGAGCCCATGCCGCCGACCACCACGACGACGAAGGCATCGCCGATCACAATCAGATCAGTCGCGAGATTGGCGGGCTCGCGCGCGATCTGAAGCGCGCCGCCGAGACCGGCCAGTAAAGCGCCGAGCGCGAATACACCGGTAAAGAGCATCGCCTGATTGACGCCGAGCGCGCCGACCATTTCGCGGTCCTGCGTCGCAGCGCGCATCAGCCGGCCAAAGCGCGTGCGCGCCAATGCGAGATGCAGTAACACCAGCACAAGCGGGCCGACAATGATAAGGAAGACGTCATAACTCGGCAGCTTGCGGCCGAGGATTTCGACTGCGCCCTTCAGGCCCGGCGCGCGCGGACCGAGCAGATCCTCGGGGCCCCATATCCACAGCGTCGCATCGTTGATGACAAGCACGAGCGCGAAGGTCGCAAGCAATTGAAACAGTTCGGGGGCGCGGTAAATGCGCCGCAGCAGCAGCATCTCGATAAGGCCGCCGAGCGCCCCGACCAAAATGGCAGTGGCGACAATGCCGCCCCAGAATCCAAAGGCACCGCCGAGTTTGGTCGCGAAGCTGTAGGCGATGTAAGTGCCCAGCATATACAGCGAACCGTGGGCGAGGTTGACGATCCGCGTCACGCCGAAGATGAGCGACAGCCCGACGGCGACAAGGAACAGTCCGGACGCCGACGAGAGGCCATTGATGGCCTGAAAGATGAGGCCTTCGGCGGTCATGTTGCTGCCGGTCCTCGTCGCGCAGCGATAAATACGAAAAGAGGACCGGCGATCATGAGGCTTGTCTCATTTACTCTGCCGCCGGGCGCAGCTTCTTTACCTCAGCATCGCTCGGCAGCACGCTTGCGCCGTCGACATAGTTGAAATCGACCATCGTGCCCTTGCCGTTTTCAAGCGCGATCTTGCCGACATAAGCACCGAGCGTCGCCTGATGATCGCTCGCGCGATATTTGAACGGACCAAACGGCGATTCGACATCAAGCCCACGAAACGCCGCGATCATCTTTTCGGTGTCGGTCGAGCCGGCCTTGGCGATACCGGCCGCGAGCGACTTCATCGTTACATAGCCGACGATCGAGCCGAGGCGCGGATAATCATTATATTTCTTCTGATAGGCGGCAAGAAACGCCTGATAATCCGGCGTTTTAATCTTGTCCCACGGATAGCCCGTGACGATCCATCCGACCGGCGCATCCTCTTTCAACGGATCAAGATATTCCGGTTCGCCCGACAACAGGCTGACGACGGTGCGATCCTTGAACACGCCGCGCGTGCTACCTTCGCGAACAAGCTTGGCGAGATCCGCGCCGAAAGTCACGTTGAAGATCGCGTCGGGCTTGGCATCGTCGATCGCCTGCACGACAGCGCCCGCATCAATCTTACCGAGCGGCGCGGCCTGCTCGGTGACGAACTCGACATCGGGCTGCTGCGCCTTCAGCATGTCCTTGAAGGTCGCGACCGCCGTCTGACCGTATTCATAATTCGGATAGACGATCGCCCATCGCTTCTTCTTTGCGGCCACGGCCGCCGGCATGAGCATCGCGACCTGCATATAGGTCATCGGCCGCAGCCGGAACGTGTAGCGATTGCCATTCGCCCAAGTGATCTTGTCGGTCAACGGTTCGGCAGCGAGGAAAAACACCTGCTTCTTGCCGGCGAACTCCGTCATCGCGAGACCGATATTGGAGAGAAACGTACCGGTAAGAATTTGGACGCCTTCGCGCGTCACCAATTCGTCCGCGACGCGCACGGCGTCGCCGGGATTGGAGCCGTCGTCGCGCGAGATCACTTCGAGTTTCTTGCCGAGCACGCCGCCTTTGGCGTTGACCTCTTCGATCGCCATTTCCCAACCTTTTTTGTAGGGGTCGAGAAATGCAGTTTGCGACTTGTAGCTATTGAGTTCGCCGATCTTGATGGTGTCTTGCGCGAACGCTGCACCGGTTGAGGCGAGCGCAAGCCCGCCAAAGAGCGCATAAGTCCCGAGACGACGAACCGACAGCATGATCGATCTCCGATGGCTGAAAAGGAAGCGAGACTAGTCTGGTGGCGGCGGAGTGATGTCAAGCAACCTGTTGTCGCAGATTCCTGCTCATCACCACGCAATCATATGTGCACTATCGATCGCGAAAGCGATCCATCAACGCCTTGTCCTGGCCGCCGTCGATTTCGATCATCGTGCCATTGGCCATCTGCACCAAAGGCGACGCCAGCATCACGACGAGATTGGCGACCTCTTCAACTTCGGCAATGCGACCGAGCGGGATCGACGCGGGCGCGAGCTTGTCGGCGTCCTCATAGGAAATCTTCATGTCACGCGACATCGCTTTGACGAGACCCGCCCAACGCTCGGTGCGCACCGGGCCCGGATTGACCGCGCAGAACGAGACGCCGTGGCGACCATATTGCCCAGCGAGCGACAATGTCATGTTCTGGCCGGCGGCGTTGGCAGCACCGGGCGCGATCTCCCAGTAAGACGGTTTGACGCCATCGTTCCCGATGAGGTTGACGACGCGCCCGCCGCCCTGCGCGACCATGATCGGCAGCGCATAACGAAGACAGCGCACGTAACCCATAAATTTGAGCTGCATCGCCTGCGCCCAGTCGTCTTCGGTCAGCGTCTCGATGACGCCACCCGGCGCGGAGCCGGCATTGTTGATCATAATGTCAATGCTGCCCATCGCCTCGTGCGCCTGTGCAATAAAGCTCTTACAGTCCGCATCCTCGGTCAGATCAGCCGTGATGGGCACGATCTTGCGGCCGGTCGCAGCCGCGATTTCATCGGCGGCGGCCTTTAGCGGCTCCATGCGGCGCGCGCAGATCGCAACATCGACACCCTCTTTCGCCAGCGCCCATGCGATGCCCTTGCCGATGCCTTCACTGCCGCCGGTGACGAGCGCCGTCTTGCCTGCCAGTTTGAGATCCATCAGAAGCTCCCGTTTGCGTTTATAATGAAGTCGGTTTCGGTTTGTGCGACAGCCACGATCCAGCAATGGACGCCGCGAACAGATCGGCCAGAGCAGCATTGAATGCCGCCGGCTCCTCTGACGTGATGGTGTGGCCGGACCGCGGGATCACAAGGAGACCCGCGGTCGGCACCGTGCGCTTGAGGAAGATGCTCGGATCGAGACACCAGTCGTCTTCATCGCCGACAATAATCAGCAGCGGCGGCGTGAAGGCCTTCAGCTTTGCCTCCATCTCCCACAGCATCGGGCGTTTTGCTTGCAGTTCGCGCATCGTCAGCGCGTGACCAACCGGCGAGTGGTCGGCCAGCATGCGCGCGAACTCCGCAAAGCCGCGCGGGTCTTTGTTCTTGTGGGTCTGGCGTGTCGCGCCATCGGCATATTGCGCAGCCGCTTTGGAAAATTCGGTGGTCTCGAACATCTTCGCGGTTTCGCGCGAGGCAGCGCGGCCCTGTTCGACAAAAGCGGGATCAGGACTTGATCCATAGCCGCAGCTTGCGGCCGTCACAGACAGACACCGATGCGGATCATGGATACCGACATGCAGCGCGGTCGATGCGCCCATCGAATGGCCGACGATGTGAGCCTTGTCGATAGTGAGCGCATCCATCAGCGCGATGACGTCAGCGCGCGCGATGTCCTGACCATATTTCGACGGATCGTCCGGCACGTCGGACGGTGGATAGCCGCGTTGGCTGAAGGTGATGCAGCGAAACGAACGTGAAAAATATCGAAGCTGCGGCTCCCATGTCCGGTAGTCCCCGGCATATTCATGCACGAACACCACAGGCGTACCGGAGCCGACCTCTTCATAATAGAGCCAAACACCATCGGGCATCATGACGCGCGGCATCTTGGACCTCGCAGGGCATTAGCGTCGTTTCATTTGTGTACAAACGAAATGCTAGTAGCCTCTTGAGGCGACTGCAAGAGGATTGCAGCGCCAATCAATGCCTTTGATTTTGGCATATCGTTTGCGAACAAACGATATGGTATGTTCGACTTGTGCGATGGCAGTAGCGTGATCGCATCGCCAAACCAGAAGAGATTATGATGCTTTTGCCTCACCGCCTTGTCGGTTTCGCGACTACTATCATGCTTGCCGTCGGTTCGTTCAGCGCGCCATCGCACGCGCAGGAAAACCTAAAATTCAAATCGGCAGTCTGACGCTGCCGGTGGTGTTGACGACACCGACGGGCGGCTTAGAGGCTCGCGTCCGGCCGCTCCGTTGACAGCATCGGGGCCGAAAGATACCCCCATAAGCGGAACCGCTTGCCGAAAATGGCGGCGGCAGACGACCTTGGAGTCTCGCTGGTCATGATGGATTTCGCGACCCGCGTGCATAACCATAATTACCGGCTCGATCCGATCATCCGGTCGCTGCTCGATACGGACTTCTACAAGTTCCTAATGCACCAATTTATCTGGATGCTTTATCCGAAGGTGCCGGTGACGTTCGGCCTCATCAACCGCACCCGCGAAGTCCGGCTCGCTGCGATCATTCCTGAAGACGTTCTGCGTGCGCAGCTCGATCATTGCCGCACGCTTCGATTCCGCGAAAACGAGTTGATCTGGCTGGCCGGCAACCGCTTCTACGGCCGCCGCGACATTTTCCGTCCGGAGTACATTGATTATCTGCGCACCTTCAGTCTGCCCGACTATCAGTTGGAGACGATCGACGGCCAATATGTCCTGACCTTCGCCGGTGCATGGGCCGAAGTGACGATGTGGGAAATCTACGCGCTCGCTATCATCAGCGAATTGCGCACGCGCGCCGCGATGGCCTCGCTCGACAAGTTCGAGCTTGATATTCTTTACGCGCAGACCAAAACGAAGATCTGGGGCAAGATCAAACGCCTTCATGAATGGCCGCAATTGCGGCTCGCAGAATTCGGCACGCGGCGCAGACATTCCTTTCTCTGGCAGGAATGGGTGACGGATGCGATGGCCAGCGAATTGGGGCCGGCTTTCGTCGGGACATCGAATGCAGATCTTGCGTTCAAGCACAGCTACGAGGCAA
>JAYUEY010000011.1:0-19662 GCA_043739005.1 Tardiphaga sp. | reverse complement strand
ACCATCTTCCTCCTTGTCCTCGTCGTCGTGTGGTCACTCCTCGGCATGACCATCGCGCAAACGCCTTGGCTCGCCGCCTCCGGCTATGCGCAGGCCGCGTTTTACGTCATCGCAGGCCTCGGCTGGGTGCTGCCGGCGATGCCGATCGTCAGTTGGATGCAGCGCCCGGACGCGCCACGGCAAGACGCTTAGTCGATCCGACCCTCAGTAGCCTGCCAGCCGCACCCGCAAGCCCCGTCGTGTCATCGCGTCATTCCAGATTAGACGCGGCAACAATTCGACGGATTCGCCTTCAAGCATCGCGGGAATGGCGGTCACAACACTCACAAAGCGTGCGGCCCGCGCCAGCTCGACATCACGCGCCGTGAACGACGCTTTGTCGCCAAACGGAAAGGCAAAATGCCTAACCGGCCTTTGCAACGCCGTTTCCAGAACTGCGCGTCCCATTGCGATATCGCGCCGCGCCGCCTCGTTGTCGAGATTCGCCAGCACAGGATAGTTCACCGTCGCGCTGCCGATGGTGACGCGCTGGTCCGCAGCCAGCGTCGCGACATGATCCCACGTCAGCGCCACATCACGCGCCACACCACGCATATCGACGCTATAGCGCGTGCAGAGATCCTTGATCGTATGATTGAGGTCGGCGTTGGGCAACGTCCGCATCAGATCATGCAAATAGACGTAAAGCTGCGTCTTGCTGTCGGCATCGGCAACGATGAAATGGCGTTCCTTGCGATCGATGATCAGGCTGACGCGCTGATGCAGCGCGATCACGGCTTCCAGCGCGAGCCACCATGGTTCGGCAATATCGTCCGGAAATGCCGATGGCACATAGACCGTATAGGGCACATCATGCGTCGCGAGCACCGGCTGCGCTGACGTCACGACATCACGATAGCTGCCGTTGAATGACAGGCTGACAAAACGATGCGGGGTTTGCTCCGCCACCCGCGCGCAGGCCTCGTCGATCGAAACGATGTCTACGCGCCATCGCTTGAGCGCAGCGATCAGGCGATCGAGTTTCGCCGGCGTCATATCAAGATGCCGACGCGGCTGGAATGCACCCCTCTGCGCCGGGCGCACACGATCGAAGCCGATCAACGCGCTGCGGCCTTGCTTGCGCAGTTCGGCCAGCTTCGCCAATCCGCTCGCCCAAACAAAGTCAGCCTTCAGACGCCCAATCAAACCGACCAGCTCTGCCACGCACACTCCTTAACCACCGCACGACGCGACACCACTATCATTACGCTTTGTTGAGATTTGTTTGCGAGGGTCGGCAATCCGATAAATGTAAATAATGTCTGAATACGCGAGCGTTGACATGGCGATGGCTGCAATGATCGAAAACGACGATGCGACCCGTCCGTCAGGCCCGCTTCGGCGTATCGCTTCGGTGGATATCATCACCGATCTTGCTGTTGCAGAACCGATTTGGCGCGCGATGGACGTTGCCGCCACTATTGCGACGCCCTATCAGCGCTTCGATCTGCAGGCCGCCTGGCAGCGCCATGTCGGTGCGCACGAAGATATAACACCTTTTATCATCGTCGCTTATGACGCGAAGGGCGAACCGCTACTGCTGTTGCCGCTCGGACTGCGTCGCGAGAATGGCGCGCGCATCGCCCAGAATTTCGGCGGCAAGCACATCACTTTCAACATGCCGTTGTGGAATCGCGATTTTGCGATGTCAGCGACTCGCGCCGATCTGGACCAGTTGATCGCTGGCATCAAGGCGCATCCGGTCAAGGCCGACGTGCTGGCGCTGATGCGGCAACCCGGCGAATGGATGGGCCTTGCCAATCCGATGGCGCTGCTGCCGCATCAGCCATCGATCAACGAGTGCCCCCTGCTGAGGATGGTGCCCGGTGCGCCGCCCGCCGATCGACTGAGCAATTCGTTTCGCCGCCGGTTGAAGGGAAAAGAACGCAAACTTCAGATTTTGCCGGGCTACCGATATTTTCTCGCATCGACCGATGCTGACGTGAAGCGCGTGCTCGATGCTTTCTTCAAGCTGAAACCGCAGCGCATGGCCGAGCAGAATTTGCCAAATGTGTTTGCCGAAAACGGCATCGAAGAATTTATTCGCGATGCCTGCTCCGCAAAGCTCAGCGGCGGCGAGCGTGCCATCGCGCTTCACGCCATCGCATGCGATGATGAAGTCATCGCCATGTTTGCCGGCGTCGCCGACGGCTATCGCTTTTCGATGATGTTCAACACCTACACCCTGTCAGAAAACGCCAAATTCAGTCCGGGGCTGATCCTGATGCGTGACATCATCGACTACTATGCCTCAGAGGGCTATACGACGCTCGATCTCGGAATTGGCTCGGACGATTACAAGCGCCTGTTCTGCAAAGACGACCAGCCGATCTTCGACAGCTTCCTGCCATTGACGACGCGCGGCAAAATAGCTGCCGCCGGGCTGTCGTCGCTGACGCATGCCAAGCGGCTCGTCAAACACACCCCTGCTCTGATGCATATGACACAGATGCTGCGTAGCGCCTTCCGCCGCTGATCTCAGGCAAAACGGCCGCGCAAAACGCGGCCGTTTCAGATGTCGTGGTTCGATTTCTTAGGCAGCAACGACACGCGGTGCGGACGACCCATCGGTCGGCACGCCGCGCAGAATCCTGACTTCTGAGAAGCCGACAGCCTTCAGCTGCTCAGCCATCGTGACCTGCGCCGCAGCCGGCATCGCTGCATCCGGCACCAAAATCGCGCGCGCCTGCGCGGTCAGCAATTGCGCCGGCAAATCAGTCGCGGTGCCGGCATCGAGCACGACATGGTCATAGACCTGCAACAGCGCGTCGAGTGTCATCGACAGGCGCGGCGACTGCAGGAGTTCGCGATCCGAGCCGGGGCGACCGCCACCGACCAGATGCAGCGACGACATTCTGTCGCGCGTGACGATCTGGCCGAACGACGCTTCGCCGAGAATCAATTCCGCCAGTCCCGGCGATGACGGATCGAGCGCCGCAGCGGGCATTGTGACGCCGGCTGTGGACAAATCGATCAGCACCACCTTGGCCTGCTCGGCGAGCTTTCGAGCCAGAATGAGTGCCGTCTGCGCGATGCGGTCTTCGCGTCCGGTCCCGAGCACGGTGATTTTGCGGGCTTCGGCACCTGCCGCCAGCAGTGTTGACGCGAGCGACGCGACATCGGTATTTGCGACCGGCTTCGGCATCTCCGGCACAATTGCGGGCGCAGCGACAACGGGTGATGTGACCATGGATGCCGCGGTGACGGGCATCGCAGTTGAAGCAACTTGCATCGGCCTGACCGCACGCGGTGCGGTCAGGCGCAGCAATTCGGACGTCGCGATATAGCCAGCGGTCAGCAACAAAGTGGCAAGCGTCGCGATCAGCACGATCGGCAGCTTCTTCGGATAGGCCGGGATGTTCGTGACAATCGCCCGTGAAATAATGCGGCCATCCGACGGCGTGGCGTCGATGTTTTCACGAGATGTCGCTTCGCGATATTTTGCCAGATAGGATTCGAGCAGATCGCGCTGCGCTTTCGCTTCACGCTCCATCGCACGCAATTGCACGTCCTGACCATTGGTCGTGGTCGCCTGCTTCTTCATCTGGTCGAGATTTGTATTCAGGCCCTCGACCTTCGCGCCGGCAATCTTGGCGTCGTTCTCAAACGAACGTGACAGCTTGCCCGCTTCGTCGCGCAACTGGCGATCCAGATCGCCCAATTGTGCCTTGAGTTCTTGGATGCGCGGATGACGATCGAGCAGTGTCGATGACTGCTCGGCCAGTTGCGCGCGCAGCGTCACGCGCTGCTCGGAGAGCCGGCGTGTCAGTTCGGAATTCAAGACCTCGGATGCTTCGATCGGCTTTCCGGTGTTGAGCATCTCGCGGATCAAGCGGGCCTTGGTCTCGGCGTCGGATTTCTGTGATCGCGCCGTATTGAGCTGCGTGTTGAGTTCGCTCAGTTGCTGGCTCGACAGCGAGGTGTTGTTAGTGCCGATAAAAAGATTGGACTTGGAGCGGAAATCATCCGCGCGTCCTTCGGCATCAGCGACCTTCTTGCGCAGGCTATCGATCTCGACAGACAGCCACTGGCTGGCGGATTTCGCCTGATTTTGCCGGGCACCCTGCTGCAACGTCAGATAGCCGTCGGCGATCGAATTCGCGACGCGCGCGGCGAGATCAGGATCATACGATTGGAATTCGATGACGATGACGCGGGATTTATCGACCGCAAAAGCAGTCAGGCGCTCGAAGTAGGAATCGAGCACGCGCTCTTCCGGCGTCAGCCGAAACGGATCGCGGCCGAAGCCGAACAGCGCCAGCAGGGTGGACACCGGCGACGGGCCTTTCAGGACGGGATCGAATTCCGGATTTTCAGCGAGATTGTTCTTCTTGATCACATCACGGGCGAGATCGCGCGACAGCAGCAATTGAACCTGACTGGTCACAGCCTCCGGATCGGGCGAGGTGCGCTCTTCGGCGCGCTCGCCGTTCGGACGCAGGAAGCTGTTCTCGCGGCCGTCGATCAGGATACGCGCCTCTGATTTGTAGCGCGGCGTAATGACGTTGACGATCACAAGAGTCAGCAACAAGACGCTGACAGTCGGGATGATGACGAATTGTTTCTTGCGCAGCAGCGTCTGCCAGATCACCCGCAAGTCGAGATCGTTGCCTTCTGTCGCCTGCTCCGATCTTGGGGTTTGAGGCACGCTTGCACTCATCATGGGCTCCACACGCACCGGACGCGATTTCGGAGCGATCTGCGGCATCGCGGCCCGAACCTGATCCAGCAAAGAGGGCTTTTCGGGCACGTCACCTTTGCCCTTACCCCAGAATGGAAAACGCATGACATACTCCCGCGACAACGCGAAGGGTCCAACCGATAAAGCGGATTAAAATCGATTAAGGTTGATGCGCAGTTAATTTTAGGCCCACACAGCAGCCCGTTACCCCGCATCACGGTTTCTTAAGCGTAAACCTGGCTTATGAAACTTTAAGGCTCCCGATCATAGAAACCCTGATGGCCATTCCGACACAAAATCCCCTTCGGATCCTGCACGTGACGCGGGCACCTGTTGGCGGCATTTTTCGTCACATCTTGGATCTCGCCAACGGGCAGATCGAGCAAGGTCATCTCGTCGGCATTATTACGGACAGCCTGACCGGCGGCGAGCGCGCCGAGGCCGCATTGACCGAGATCGCACCGCGTCTGGCGCTAGGTGTCAATCGGATCGCCATCAGACGCGAGCCGAGCATAAGCGATCCCCTCGTCTGGATGCGCCTGCAAAAACTCATCAATCACTTCAAGCCCGACGTTCTTCACGGGCATGGCGCGAAAGCCGGTGCCTTCGTGCGGATGCGGTCGGCTTCAAAAACTGCCATCCGGGTCTACACACCGCACGGTGGCTCATTGCATTACCCGCTGAACACCTTGAAAGGCGCGTTTTATGCGCGGCTCGAACGGGGCCTGATGCCGCTCACCGATCTGTTTCTGTTTGAGAGCGCATTCGCGCGGGACACATTCGCGCGTAATATCGGCACGCCGAAAACGTTGGTGCGCTGCGTGTTCAATGGCGTCGCCGGCAGCGAGTTCGATCCGGTGCCTCTGGCCGACGACGCGACCGACCTGCTGTATGTCGGAGAATTTCGACACATCAAAGGCGCGGATCTGCTGATCGAGGCCGTTGCCCGATTGCGGACCAGCGGTCGCGATATCAGGCTCACGCTGGCCGGTGATGGCGAGGAAACAGCAGCCTTGAAAGACCAGATCGCGCGCCTCGGGCTCGGAACCGCCGTTCGATTTCTCGGACACGTCCAGGCGCGTTACGGTTTTTCGAAAGGCCGGTTGCTGGTGGTGCCGTCGCGTGGCGACTCGATGCCCTATGTGGTGATCGAGGCCGCGGCAGCCGGCATCCCAATGATCGCTGCGAATGTCGGCGGCATTCCCGAGGTGTTCGACACGCACAAGGACGCGCTTTTCCCGTCCGGCAGCGTCGATGCCATGGCCAGCGCGATCGCGTCCGCGCTTGACGATCCGGCGACTGTTCTGGCACGGTCGCAGACGTTGCGTGAACGTATTGCGCAGCAGTTCTCGCAAAACGCGATGGTCGACGGCGTTCTCGCCGGATATCGCGATGCTTTAGCAAAACATTAACTATAGCATTGCGATAACGAAATCTTCTGATTCTGCTGGTACTCCGTGAAGGCAAAACAAGCCTGCGCACCTCGTCACGCGCCCAAGCGCGAGCAACGCGCCACAACGGACAGCAACGTGGAACCGATCAACGCCCGTTCGATGCTCAATGCGGCCACCGCCGACGCAACGCTGCGCGCCGGTGCACCGCAGTTCGAGCGCCGCCGCCGCCTGTCGCCTGCCGCCCTCGCCGTCACAAATCAAAAAGTCAGCTCCGCCTATTCGCCTGTCGTGCTCGCAGGCGCGGTGCGCATGGTCGATTTCCTGATGCTCAGCGTGATCGGCGTCGCTTTGTATCTTGGCTATGTCATGCCGCTGAACGGATTGGGTTGGGAGTATCCCGGCGCGATCGTTGCGATGGCGGCCGCGTCCGTGATCAGCTTTCAGGCGTCCGGGTTGTATGACATTCAGGTGTTTCGCGGCCACGTCCGCCAGACGGTGCGAATGGCCTCGACCTGGGCCTTCGTTTTCCTGCTATTCATCGGCCTGTCATTTTTCGCCAAACTCGGCGGCTCGGTGTCGCGGGTCTGGCTCGCAGCCTTCTTCGTGATTGGACTTGTCGGCCTGATCTCGCAGCGCATGGCTCTGCGAGCACTTGTCCGCCGCTGGGCGCGTCAAGGCCGGCTTGATCGCCGGACGATCATCATCGGTGCCGATCTCAGCGGCGAGCAACTGATCCGCGCCATCAACGCGCAAGACGATTCCGACATCCGCGTTCTCGGTGTCTTCGACGACCGCAATGATGAGCGGGCTTTGGAGACCTGTGCCGGCAGTCCGAAGCTCGGCAAGATCGACGATGTCATCGAGTTCGCCCGGCGCACACGCATCGATCTTGTACTGTTCGCACTGCCGATCTCCGCGGAAACTCGTATTCTGGAAATGCTGAAGAAGCTGTGGGTGCTGCCGGTGGACATTCGCTTGTCGGCGCACACCAACAAGCTGCGCTTTCGTCCGCGCTCCTATTCCTATATCGGCGACGTGCCGACGCTCGACGTGCTGGAAGCGCCGATCACCGATTGGGATCAGGTTCTGAAGCTGAGTTTCGATCGCCTTGTCGGCGGCCTCGCTTTGTTGTTTCTCTCGCCCGTGATGGCGCTGGTCGCACTCGCGATCAAGCTCGAAAGCTCCGGTCCGGTGCTGTTCCGGCAGAAGCGCTTCGGCTTTAACAATGAGCGCATCGACGTCTTCAAGTTTCGCTCGCTTTATCACGAACACGCCGATCCGCTGGCGTCGAAGGTCGTGACTAGGAATGACAGTCGCGTCACGCGGGTCGGCCGTTTCATCCGCAAGACCAGTCTCGACGAATTGCCGCAACTGTTCAACGTGGTGTTCAAAGGCAACCTCTCACTGGTTGGTCCGCGCCCGCATGCGGTGCAGGGCAAGTTGCAGACCCGGCTCTTCGACGAGGCGGTCGATGGCTATTTCGCCCGTCACCGCGTCAAGCCCGGTATCACCGGCTGGGCGCAGATCAATGGCTGGCGCGGCGAGATCGATAGCGAAGAGAAGATCGAGAAGCGTGTCGAATTCGATCTGTATTACATCGAGAACTGGTCGGTGCTGTTCGATCTGTACATTTTGCTGTGCACGCCGATCGCGCTGCTAAAGACCGACAACGCCTATTGATCGGTTTGCGCGTGCGATCCGGTCAAGTGTGAGTTGCGAAAGTTGTAAGCGTTATGAGTACCAGCGCCGCCCTCCAACCGTCTTATGCCGCCGTCCCTGTCGCGCCAGGTGTGGTGGCGCTGCAACGTGCTCTGCTGTGGTCGGTCGGTGCCGGCGGCGCGATCGTCTTCATCGAGCCAAGCCCATATGAACTTGCGACGCTCGGCGCGATGATCGTGTTCTTCGCGACCGGCCTGCGGATACGGCTGGTGTTCGTGCCGTTGCTGCTCCTGCTGTTCTGTCTCAACATCGGCTACACGATCTCCGCAAGCTATATGCTCGATCAAAAGCCGATCATAAATTGGATTTTCACATCCTGGTATATGGCCGTCACGGTCATTTTCTTTGCGATGGTTTTTTCCGAAGACACCGCTGCACGGCTCGATTATTTGAAGCGCGGCCTGGTCATCGGCGGCATCGTCGCATCGCTCGCCGCCATTATCGGCTATTTCGGCCTGCTGCCCGGTGCGCGTGAAAAATTCACGCTGTATTCGCGTGCCAGCGGCACCTTCAAGGATCCGAACGTGCTGGCGGCGTTCCTGATCCTGCCTGCGCTGTTCACGCTCCAAAATCTTGTCACGGAATCATTCGGCAAAGCGATACGGAGTGGCATCGCACTCGGCGTCATGGCGCTTGCCGTGTTGCTGGCCTTCTCGCGCGCGGCCTGGGGTCAGATGGTCGTCACGGCCGGGCTGATGCTGTTGCTGATGTTCATGAGTTCGGGCTCGAAATCGCAGCGTTCGCGGATCGTCATCATGTCGGTCGTGGCCGTCGCCGTCGCCGTGCTGGCGGTCCTTGCCTTGCTATCGATGGATTCCGTGAGCGGCCTGTTCAAACAGCGCGCCAACTTCGAACAGAACTACGATAGTGGTCGCTTCGGCCGCTTCGGCCGCTACGTCCTCGGTGCGCAGATGGCACTCGAATATCCGCTCGGTATCGGCCCGTTGCAATTTACCAAATATGTGCCGGAGGACACGCATAATTCCTATCTGAATGCGTTCATGTCCGGCGGCTGGATTTCCGGCGTCACCTATCCAGCGCTGATCCTTATTTCTGTCGTTCTCGGCTTCCGTTATGTGTTCGTCCGCGTGCCGTGGCAAAAAACCTATCTCGCGATCTTCGCGGCATTTCTTGGCACGGTTGGCGAGAGCTTCATCATCGACACCGATCACTGGCGGCATTTCTGGCTGATGCTCGGCGCGATGTGGGGCATGTTCGTCGCCGCCGAAACCTGGCTCAACAGCCAGCCGCAACGGATCGAGCCGCCGCCGCAATCGGTTTGACGCTTTAGGGTTTGGCGTAGGATACGCCCATTCCGGCGCGCACATCGGCCTGAATGCCGTAAGGCGCGATCGGATAGCGCAGGCCATTTTTGGCCAGTTGCTTCATCCCGATCACCGCCTTGGCGAGGTGCGCGGGCGACAGCGCCATCAGCATTTCCTCATCAGGCACGCCGCCGTAACGCCGCTCGGCATAGCATGGCAATGACAGGCTCGGCTCGCCTGTCTTCAGCGCCCTGCCCCATGAATCCGCGCAAGCGGTCTCACCGACAACGCCCCACTCGAATTTCTTGTAGCCGGTATATTGCAGCCCGTTGATGAGGATAATCATCTGGCCCGGCGTCGCATAAACGAGGCAGATGTCCGGCGGGGAGAGCCGCCCGCTCGTTAGTGGACTAACCACCAATGCTTCGTAGCGGCCGGCCGGCACCACATCGAGCGCCTCTTGCCGCTTGCGCGCATCCTCGGCAGTGCCGTGCCAGACGCCGACATAATTTTTGCCGGACATGAACTTCTCGTCATGCGGCGCGAGGCCGATGACTGCGCGGCATTGCGCGCCGACGAGATCGTCCGCCGTGATGCCGACTGTCCAACCGAGCCGCGATGCCATGCTCACGATCTGGTCCGTCGTATGCACAGCACTAGGCCGCCGAATCTTCGGGATCGCCTGCATCTCTGCGACGCTGGCGAACATCTTCATGCCGATCACGGTGGTCTTCAAGCGCAACAATGCGTTGAGATCGGCAACCAAAGTCGCGGCATCAAACGGCTCGACGGTGCCGTTTGTCACAATGTCGGCTGGCATGATCGTGATCCCTTAGCTTAATCGCCAGCCGGTTTCGGCGACGAGGTCTCGAAAGAAGTCGACTTCATAGGCCTGTTCGGGATTGGCGCGGACGCGGCGGTCGATCGCATCCGCATCGTCGCCGACCAGAATGCGCCAGCGCTCCGCCTTCACGCCATCGAGAATGATTTTGGCCGCCGCAGCCGCCGTCGTCGGCGCTTCCTCGAGAAACATCCGTGCGCGCTCGGCGGCCATTTTCTGAATATCGGCATCCGCCATCGCCGTCGCATCGATGCCGGCCGCGGCAAGCCGTGTCCGCGTCGCGTCGATCTCGACCGGCGTCAATTGCGCACTGGCATCGCCGGTCTGCATGACGCGCGAATTGGTGATGATCGACGTGCCGATATGACCGGGCATCACCACGGAGCATTTGATATGCGGCGCGTTCAATCGCAGATCGCTAACCAATGCTTCGGTGAAACCCTTCACTGCGAATTTTGCGGCGCTATAGGCCGTATGCGGCACGGTCGGCCCGATCGACGCCCAGAAACCATTGACGCTCGACGTGTTGACGATATGCGCCGCATCGGCCTTCACCATCATCGGCAGGAAGATGCGGGTGCCGAGATAGACGCCGCCCCAGCAGATGTTGAACGTCTTCTCCCATTGCTCGCGCGTGTTCAGCAGCATGCTGCCGCCGCCACCGATGCCGGCATTGTTGAACAGCAGATGGATGCAATCGCTCGCCTGCTGCTCTGCGACCTCATCGGCGAAGCGCTGCATCTGGTCTTCATTGGACACATCGGCGACATGTGTCGTGATGCGCAATCCCTGCGGCAACCGCTCGATTTCGCAGAGCCGTTTGGTTTCGGCCATCGCGGACGCGGAGACATCGCACATCGCGACGTTGCAGCCCTCGGCCACCAATTGCCGGGCCAGTTCGCGGCCCATGCCGGTGCCACCTCCGGTGATGACGGCAATGCGACCTGCGAAATCCTTCATGCGACGATCCTTCCCGGCTTTTGTTTCGTGCATTAGAGCACGTTCGCCGGCGGTCACAAATGTCGCCGCTCAGAAAAGCAGACGATCAGGGCGTCAGATCCTGCACCGGCGGCAGCGGCGGCAAGCCGTCCAGCGGGATGTATTTGATCGGTTTCTTGATCTGGCGCGTGCCGAAGAAGCATTCCATCGTCGGCCGCGCGATCGACGACATCACAGACGACATCGCGGCTGCCTGTTCGAGCGACAACCATGTCGGATCGATCGACGGCACGCCGCGCAATGTCACGCCATAGAGCAGCGCATCATCGAGTTGATGATCCTCGATCACCGCCAGAATCGACGATCGCAGGCAATCGCAGATGGTCTCGGGGTGTTCGTAATTGGCGACCATGAACGGGGCGCAGAGCCGGATGAATTCACCCCGCGGATCAGGCATCAGTGACAGCGAAAATGGATCAGCGGAGGCCGGCATCGTCGGGACGGCGACAAACAGTACGGCCACAAAAGCGCCTTGAGCAAATCGCCACCGGCGCGCCAGCCACCGATTTAATTCTGTAAATGTTCGGTCCACACCAACGCCCCGGATATTTGGCGGGCAAATTCTTGAAAATGGTCGGAGCGAAAGGATTTGAACCTTCGACCCCTAGTCTCCCAGACTAGTGCGCTAACCGGGCTGCGCCACGCTCCGATGCCTTGCGGCACGCATGCTGTAGCGGCGTTCGGGACCATGTGCAAGAACGTCTGGCGCAAGAACGTGTGGCGCAAGAACCTCTGGCGTAAAAACGCGCAGGTTCCGATCTGGAGTTCCTGTTGGTCGCGCCCTCAGCCACAATTTCAGCTGTCCTGCAGCGCCCGGTCCAGCATCTCCCGGCATACGATCAGGTCGCTCATGACAGTCTTGAGGCGAATGATATCAAGCGGCCGGCGATCCGGCTTCGGCGGGACGGCAGCAGACGCGCGGGCATTCGGCGCATAAGACGCGGCCTGCCCGGAAGGCGACGTGGCTGGACGCAAGACAGGCTCGATCCGTTGCGCGCTGTTCGGCACGTCGTCGTCAAGGCGAGCCGCCTCGACATGCGGCGCGATGTCCAGCAGCGGCAATTCCATCCTCGGCAACGGCGTCGCCATCGACCGGCGCGGTGGCGGAGAGGGCGATGGCGATAGCGCGACAGGCTTCAACTCAGGAGGCTCATCCTGTGCATCATCCAGATGCGCGGCGTCCTGGTCCGAATCATCGCGTGCTATTTTCGTCTTCACCCCGTCATCCAGACCATAAAGTGACGGCACCGCTCGCGCGATGTCACTTAACGCCTGAACCGATTTGATGCCCTGCTCTTTCAAAATACGCTGCACGCCACGGATCGTGTAGCCCTCGCCGTAGAGCAGCCGGCGAATGCCGCGCAGCAGGTCGACGTCGTCAGGCCGATAAAACCTGCGGCCGCCGCTGCGCTTCATCGGCTTGATCTGGCTGAAGCGCGTTTCCCAAAACCGCAAGACGTGCTGCGGGATGTCGAGTTCGCCGGCAACCTCGCTGATCGTCCGGAATGCGTCGGGCGCCTTATCCAAAACCGGCTCCTCAAATGTCATGCGGCATTCGCAGGCGCGAATCCAAGCGTCACATTAGCACGGCGCAGCGTCCTGGAGGTCAATCCGCCTTGTGGTCTTTGCCATTGGCGGACGATGTCGTCTCGGTCGCAGTCTCGTCGCCATTAATGCGTTGCTTGAGGATGGCGGACGGCTTGAACACCATCACGCGCCGCGGCGAGATCGGCACTTCGGTGCCCGTCTTCGGATTGCGGCCGATACGCTGGCCCTTCTTTCGCACCATGAAGGAGCCGAACGACGACAGCTTCACCGTCTCACCCTTCTCAAGGCAGTCGGTGATCTCTTTCAACACCAGTTCGACGAAGGCGGACGACTCCGTGCGCGACAGACCTACCTTCTGGTAGACCGCTTCACACAGATCGACTCGTGTCACTGTCTTGCCAGTACCGGTCATCGCCAGCCCCAATCGTCGGCGAAAAATTGAAAGCGAAAATTAAGTCGTTAACGACGGCCGGTCAACAGCGCACATCGTTGAAGAGCAATGTGATTTCACGACAATACGTCATTCATTAGAGACCAGTTCTCACCATCGTACCAGAGCGGAGCCCCATGTGAAGCCGCCACCCATGGCTTCGATCAGGACAAGATCGCCCTGTTTGATGCGCCCGTCGCTCACCGCTGTCGAGAGCGCGAGTGGAATTGACGCAGCAGACGTATTGCCGTGACGGTCCACTGTCATGACGACTTTTTGCGGCGCGATATGCAGCTTGTGTGCGGATGCGTCGATGATGCGCTTATTGGCCTGATGCGGCACGAACCAGTCGATGGTCTCCGCGGATTCGCCGGTCGCCTTGAAGGCATCGACAATCACATCGGTAATCATGCCAACGGCATGCTTGAAGACCTCACGGCCCTCCATGCGCAGATAGCCGACGGTCTGCGTCGACGACGGCCCGCCATCGACATAGAGCTTGGCCTTATGGCGACCGTCCGAGCGCAGATGCGTGGTGAGCACGCCGCGCTCGGCGGCAGCGCCGGTATGCGGCCGGCCTTCAAGCACCAGCGCGCCGGCACCGTCGCCAAACAGCACGCAGGTGCCGCGATCGGTCCAGTCGAGAATGCGTGAAAAGGTTTCCGCACCGATCACGAGCGCACGCTTGAACGCGCCGGTGCGCAGCATGCTGTCGGCCGTTGCCAGTGCGAAGACGAAACCGGAACATACCGCTTGGAGATCGAACGCTGCGCCGTGATGGATGCCGAGCGCGGCCTGAACCGCGACGGCGCTCGCGGGAAAGGTGTTATCGGGCGTCGAGGTCGCCAACACGATCAGGTCGATCGACTGTGCGTCGATCCCGGCATTGGCGAGGGCCGCCTTCGCGGCGTTAATCGCCAGATGCGACGTGAACTCGCCGTCGGCGGCGATATGGCGCTCCCGGATGCCGGTGCGCTGGACGATCCATTCGTCCGACGTATCGATCTTGGCAGCCAATTCGGCATTGGTCAGGGTCCGCTCCGGCAAATAAGAGCCGCAGCCGAGCACGACCGAACGGATCGCAGTCACAAGACAACCTCCTGCGCGGTCGGCACTGAAGCCAGCACGCCACCGTCACGATTGAGCGTTAGATTGATCTTCGTCAGGAGATCGTATTTGACCATCTCATAGCCAACATCGACAGCGTAGGCAAAGCCGTCGGCATCGGTGCCGCCATGGCTTTTAACGACGATGCCGTTAAGGCCGAGAAACACGCCGCCATTGGATTTACTGGGGTCCATCTTGTCCTTCAGCGCCTTGAAGGCACCGCGCGCGAAAAGATAGCCGATCTTGGAACGCCAGGTCCGCGCCATGGCGCTGCGAAGATATTCCGAAATCTGACGCGCAGTGCCTTCGGCCGCCTTCAACGCGATGTTGCCGCTGAACCCTTCGGTCACGATGACGTCGGCAGCCCCTTTGCCAATGCCGTCGCCTTCAACAAAGCCGATAAAATTCATGTTCGGCAAATCGAGCGCGCGCAGCAATTCGGCGGCATCGCGGATTTCCTCGCTACCCTTGATTTCTTCCACGCCGATATTGAGCAGGCCGACGGTCGGACGTTCGAGGTCGAACAGCACCTGCGCCATCGCGCTGCCCATGATCGCCAGCGTCTTGAGATGCTGTGCGTCGCCGCCGATCGTGGCGCCGAGATCGAGCACGACGCTGTCGCCGCGCATCGTCGGCCACACGGCGGCGATCGCGGGACGGTCGATGCCCGGCAGAGTGCGCAGGCAGAACCGCGCCATCGCCATCAGTGCGCCGGTGTTGCCGGCGGACAAAGCGACGTCGGCCGCGCCGCGCTTGACGGCGTCGATCGCCAGCCACATCGACGAGACCTTGCGGCCGCGCCGCAGTGCTTGGCTCGGCTTGTCATGCATGCTGACGGCGACGTCGGTGTGAAACACCTGCGACACCTTCGTCAGCGCCGGATGCTTGGCGAGTTCCGCTTCAATCAATTTGCTGTCGCCGAACAGCAGGAATTCTGCGTCGGGATGCCGGATCAGCGAAATCGCAGCGCCCGGCACGACGACGGACGGGCC
This sequence comes from Tardiphaga sp., assembly GCA_043739005.1. Taxonomy (GTDB): domain Bacteria; phylum Pseudomonadota; class Alphaproteobacteria; order Rhizobiales; family Xanthobacteraceae; genus Tardiphaga. Next base: position 4,647 of record JAYUEY010000011.1, on the reverse strand, counting down.
GAAGTCGCCGCCCATTGCGTCAAGCGCGATACGAACCTTTTGCGGCATGGACGTCCCGAAGACCTGATGATTGCGGTTGAGGCGGGCTCGGCCGCGGGCTGGAAATCCTGCCGTGGAACGGCAGTTGATCGACGTCTGAGGCAGCCGTCCGGCGGGACAATAACGTTTCCGGGCTCCGATACAACATCTTGACCTCGGCGGCGCGACCTAAATGCGACCAGCCGCCGGAATCAGGAACTAATCGTCCCCTTTATTGCCATCCTTGAGCGCCTTGAGAGCGGCGAAAGGATGTTCCTCCGGGTCTTCTTCGACGGCCGGCAGGTCGAGGACCGCACCCGCTTTGCGCGGATAGGGATCGACGGCCAGGAATAACGCATCGGTTGCGACACGGCCGATATCGATGACGCCGTCCTCGATCGGTTCCGGCGGGTCGGGGATCTCGGTGTCGTCATCGGCGGAATCGTCGATCGTCGAGGCCATCGGCGGAATCTTCGACGGCGGCGCAAAAACGATCTCGATTTCCTCGTCGATGTCGCTGTCCATGTCGTCCAGCGTCACCACACAGACCTGTCCGATTTTCGCAGTGACCCGTCCGGTCACCTGCACATGACCATCGTGTATCGGCTGAAGCATGAATGTGGCCCGTGCGGAATGAACCGCACGCAGACCGCCGGCATCGGCGATGGCGGCCAGTTGCCCGGCATCGGCGACAATGTTTCGTTCGACGCCCGTATCTGGGACTTGTTCGATCGCGATCGGTACGCGCCAGGGATCGGGCTTGATCTGGTCCGGCCGCACGAAGCCGCGCGGCACTCTGCCGTCCTCGCGCACGGGCTTGGCGTCCAGCACGGGCTTGCCATCGCGCTGAGGCTTGCCATCGCGCTGAAGCTTGCCGTCACGCATGGGGTTCAGATCGTGCTGAGGTTTTCCGCCACGCGGCACTTTGCCGTCCGTGAATTTGTCTTTTCGCGAGGTCACGCGGAATCTCCTTTGGCCGGTCGTTCGGAGGGCGTCGGAAAGCGCAGATCGCCCCGCGTTAACGAGTCTGCGTCGAGACCGTCGAGCGATGCAATCGCCGCAACCACATAGTCGGCAAGGCCAGACGCAGCCGGCACGCTTTGCCCGGCATAGATATTGCGAACCAGCGCCTTGAAGAGCGGCTCCGGCCCGCCGGCCGCCAGCGCCTCGTCATAGGCCCGCGCGCGGCCATAAAACGCCTCATTGAACTCCAGCAACCGCTTCGGCACTTTTAGGTCGCTGGTGCCGAGTTCGCGCAGATTGTCGTCCATGTCGCTGCAAAAATGGTCGATCAGCGACTGCCCCAATCCGTCCGCGTCGCCGTTCACGCGCAGGCGCCGCAGCGTCAGCCACAGATGCAGAATCACCATGTCCAGACGGCCGTTGACGGTGTCTGGAACCCCAAGTTTGGCGTAAAAAGCCGGCTGCCGTGCCTGTGCCACGATGGCGCCATAGATGGCCTCAATGGTGCCACGCGACGCGGGGGACTTCCGGAATAGATTGAACGGCCAGAGCATGATGGTCCATTAACGGGCCAGCAGGCCCTTCTGTTGCATTCTTTATTGCTGCCCGGTACGTCAACGCCACGCCCGATGCAAGAGCTGGGACCACCACTGGAATGACGATGTCTCCTGAGACCGCCTTTGCGCTGCCATCCCGTTCGGTCAAAGCCGGACGCTGGCGCGCTGCGCGAATTGCAGTCGCGATGGCGCTTGGCTGCGCACTGCTGCCGGCCTGCACGTCGGAGCAATTCCAGAAGGGCTACATCCTACCACCCGGCGCGCTCGAACAGATCCCGATCGGTGCCAGCCAGGATCAGGTGCTGATCGTGCTCGGAACGCCCTCGACCGTCGCCACGCTGAGCGGCGAAGTGTTTTATTACATCTCGCAGCGCTCAGAGCGCAAAGTGGCGTTCATGAACCAGCAGGTCATCGACCAGCGCGTCATCGCCGTCTATTTCGACAAAAATCGTCAGGTCATCCGCCTTGCCAATTACGGCTTGCAGGATGGTCGCATCTTCGACTTCATTAGTCGGACGACGCCGACATCGGGCCAGGAAATGAGTTATCTGGCACCGCTCTTCAAACTGCTGAGCTTCCGATAATCTTGATGACTGCTTGAAAAGCCCCGCCTCGCGCGGGGCTTTTTGCATTGTGCCCTGCTTCAACGCGCCAACTTGCCGCCCGTGCACGCACCCCATAGTGTTCCGGCCAATCAAGAAAATCATCCAAGGGAGCAGACATGACCCATCGCTTTTCGCGACGCCAGATTCTGACAAGCACTGGTGCTTTATCAGCCACGCTCGCAATGCCGCGGATCGGCCGCGCCGCCGGCGAGTGGAAACCGACCGAAACCGTCCGCATTATCGTGCCCGCGTCTGCCGGCGGCAGCACCGACGTGATGGGCCGCCTGCTCGCGGCTTACCTGCAGCCGGTCTGGGGCCAATCGGTTGTCGTCGAAAATCGCTCTGGCGGCGGCGGCACCATCGGTGCTGCCGAAGTCGCACGCTTGAAGGGCGACGGCCACACCATTCTGATTGGCAATCCCGGCCCCAACGCGATCGCCTACAGCATCTTCAAAAACCTCACTTACAAGCCGGAGCAACTGTTCCCGGTCAGCAACATGATCCGGATCCCGAACATCGTCTGCGCGCATCCGAGCGTGCCGATCAAGACGATCCCGGAGCTGATCGCCTACATCAAGGCCAATCCCGACAAGCTGAATTACGGCTCGTCCGGCGTCGGCCAGAGCCCGCATCTGACTGGTGCGTGGTGGCTGCAATTGACCGGGCTGAAGATGCAGCATGTGCCGTTCCGAGGTGCTGGTCCGGCATTGCAAGCTGCCCTTGCAGGCGACATCCAGATCCTGTTCGACAACCTCTACCCGTCATTGCCGCAGGTGCTCGACGGTAAACTCAACGCTCTCGCGGTCACGACGCAACAGCGCAACTCGCAGGCCCCGAACGTCCCGGCGATGCGCGAAACCGCGCCCGAGCTTGCGTCGTTCGACGTGTCGTCCTGGTTCGGCGTGTTCTACCCCAGGGGCACACCACCCGAAGCGGTGACGGCGCTCAACCAGCAGATCAAGGCGTTGCTTGCCAAGGACGAGACCAAGCGCACGACCATGGCGATGGGAGCCACCCAGGATTACGGCACGCCGGAGCAATACGCAGCCTTCGTCACGGCCGAGACCGCGAAGTTCAAAGGCATCATCGAGAAGGAGGGTTTGCAGATGGACGTCAAATGACCTCCATCTTTGAAGCCTTCGAGCGTAAGCCTAGACCGTGCGCCCGCCATCGACGGGCAAAATCACGCCGGTGATGAAGATCGACTCGTCGCCGCCGAGATAGACGCAGGCATTGGCGATATCGGCCGGGGTCGACAACCGCCCCAACGGTATCGTCGCCAGAAATTTGGCGCGGTTTTCCGGCGTGTCGGGCATGCCCATGAAAGCTTCGAGCAGTCCGGTCTCGCCCATCACGGGCGCGATACAGTTGACGCGGATCTTGTCGGGCGCGAGTTCGACGGCCATCGATTTCGACATCAGGTTCACCGCGCCCTTGCTGCCGTTGTACCAAGTCAGGCCCGGACGCGGACGCACGCCGGCGGTCGAGCCGATATTGATGATGTTGCCGCTGCCCTGCTTGCGAAATACCGGCACGACGGCATTCGTCATCAGAAAAATCGACTTCACATTGATGGCAAAGACCTTATCGAATTCCTCTTCCGTCACGTCCATCAGCGGCTTGTTGCGAAACGTCCAGCCGGCATTGTTGACGACGATATCGAGCGAACCGAATGCATCGACCGCCGTCTTCACAGCAGCGTCGATGTCGGCTTTTTTGGTGACGTCGCCTTCGACTGCGATCGTGCTTTCGCCGGCTTCCTTGGCGACGGCATCCGCACCAGCCTTGTTCATGTCGAGAATGACGACCTTGGCACCTTCGCGGACATAAGTGCGCGCGATTTCCGCACCAAAGCCGGATGCACCACCTGTGACGAGCGCCGTCTTGCCCTTGAGCCGCATTTTGCCGTCTCCCGTTTTGTTTTTTTGCAACGGATCAATGCGGTATCAGTCGCGATGCTTCAAGGCCCCATCGCGCGGAAGTCGGTCATCAAATCTTTCTTCTTGACCGGGCTCAATGAGTTCGCCTCATCGCTGTTGAGAAATTTGTTGAGCGTGTCCTGAATGCTTTCCTTGACGCTATCGGGGCCACGATCGCTCATCTGCGTATGCTGCGCGTTGGTATGGACGATATCGATACCATCCTTCTTGGCTTCCGCATCGGACGGCACGACGCCCGGATCAGGCTTCCAATCCATCGATCGGAACGACAGGATTTTTGGCCCACCACCGGTCAGAAACGGGACCCGTAAATTGTCCAGCGTCACGACCTTCGTGACTTCACCTGGATGTTGTTGCGCGAAGAACATCGAGATGTCGCCACCGTTGGAATGGCCGATCATCGTGAGATGGTCGTAATCCGCATTCGGATAGAGCTTCTTCAATTTCTCAATCGTGTAATTGATGTTGGCTTCGCCGCGCTCATAGACCTTGAGCCGGCCGACGAACAGCGAACCTTCATGCGTCACCAGTTCCTGGTCTGTCGGCAGATCGTGCTGGATGCTG
>JAYUEY010000010.1:0-2679 GCA_043739005.1 Tardiphaga sp. | reverse complement strand
GCTGCCTTGCGGTTCACTGGCAACTCAAGGGCCGCCGCGCGGCTATCATCGACGCCGATCCGCAAAGCACACTCGTGCGCCTGGCCGCACGCGAGAAGGCGCTCGGCGGCGTGCCCGTCATCGAGGACGCCACCGACGACGCCTTCAAGACGGCGCAACGTCTGGTCGGCGAATACGATACAGTCATCATCGACACGCCGGGCTTTCGCTCGCAGGCCACGCTGGCGTGCCTCGGCGTGACCGATTTCGTTCTCGTCCCGGTCAAACCGTCGCCATTCGATGTCGATCGCATGTTGGACACGCTCAACGTGCTCATCAATGGCGTCAGCGGACGGCGGCCGGTGTTCCGCTGCGTCCTCACTCAGACGACACGCGATTCCGTGATCGCAAAGCACATCCGCTCCGAACTCGCAGAAGCCGGCTTCCCGGTGTTGGACAGCGAGATGACGAACCGCGTCGTCTATGTCGAAGCGGCGCTTTGGGGCGCGACGCCAAATCTTTTGGACAAAAAAAGTCCAGCGGCGCGCGAGATCGCGGCAATCGCCGACGAAGTTGCACATATCTGCGAAAGCACGACTAACGTCCAACGGGCAGCAAGCGCATGAACAAGAAAAAACTCCCCAAGGCCGTTCTGCGAACGGCGAACCAGATGCGCGAGGCCGGCGCTGGCGATGCGGCGAAGTCGGCGCCGCCGGACAATGTCATTGAAATGTTGCCGAAGGCCGAGACCGCCTCCACCGCAAATATCGCGGCGCAACCCGCGGCGGCATCAACCGCCCCCGCGGCGACGCTTCGACGCAGGCAGGCGGTCGCAATCGTCGAGCGCTACGCCAACTATTCCGCGATCGGCGGCGCCATTCCGATCCCGCTCGCCAATGCGGCCGCGATCACGGCGCTTCTGGTGCGTATGGTCAAATCGCTGAGCGAACTCTACGGCGTCCCGTTCGAGCGCAACCGCACCCGCTCCGTCGTCATCGCTCTGATGGGCGGCGCCTTGCCGACGGGCTTTTCGACCATCGCGTCGTCCACGATCACGTTGTTCGTGCCCGGCTTGAATCTTCTGGGTCTCGCCGTTTCGTCCGTCACCTCGGGGGCTTATGCCCGCAGCATCGGCCAGTTGTTCATCGAGCATTTCGAGAACGACGCCGCCGTCGATTTCCGCTCAATCATCAAGCGCTGAGCAGCGGGCCTCGTCTCGACAAAAACGCCGACCCGCCGGTTGGGCGGTCAATGCGGCTTTTTGCCTTCAGCCTGTTTTTCCATTCGGTCAATCAGGCTTTTGGGCCGCATGTCTTTCCAATTCTGATTGATGAATTCGAGACAGGCCGCGCGGGTGTCGGACTTGAGCGCAATGCTCCAGCCAACCGGCACCTCTTTGAAGGCCGGCCAAAGGGAATGCTGCCCCTCTTCATTGATCAGGACGTGATAGACGCCCTTTTCGTCTTCGAACGGATTGGTCATCGCTTTCTCCTTTGACTCTGGGTCGTAGGCGGCTGCTTGCCGAGCTCGCTCGCAAGAACAGCGCCGATCTTTTCTGCCGGAACGGGATCCATCATGTTGTCATGGGCGCAATCGATCGGATGTATCCTGATCTCGCCGGCCACATAAGACCGCCAGGCTTCGACCGGCGGCTTGGCCTCGCTGACCATTGCCACGAACAGCGACATCGCGCCACGGAAACGCTGCGGCGCGAATGTCCGCATCAGCCGGGTGTTGTTCTTGAAGGTATCCATGATGGCTTCGTAGTGGTGTTCCTTGAGGGTCGACAGCCCCTCGCGGCGCAGGACGTCCAGCAGGTTCATGATCGGGTTGATGGCGACCTGCCGCGATAGATTTTCGCTTTCGTCATCGAACACCTGGGCGCTTTCGTGTTGCACCGGATAGCTGTCGAGCAGTGCAAGAAGAGCAACCTCTTCGCCCATGGATTGAAGTTGCGTGGCAACGGCGTGCGCCACCAGCCCGCCAAACGACCAGCCGAGCAGATTGTACGGACCGTTCGGCTGAATCTTCCGGATGATGCCGAGATAATCCTCGGCCATCTCATCGATCGAGTGCGCACGCCTCGCCCGCTGCGTGAGATTGCGCGCCTGTAGACCGTAGATCGGGTGCTCGGCAGGAATATGCCGGATCAGCTTGGAATATGGCCAACTGAAGCCGCCGGCGTCGTGAATGCAGAACAGCGGCAGTTTGCTTCCGGCCGGCCTGATCGGCAGCAAAACCTCGAAGTCCGACAACGCGGGCCGGCCGCGGATCAAGCGCTTGGTCAGCGCCTCGACGGTCGGCGCCTCGAACAGGCTGCGGATGCTGATGTCGGCATCCGTGCTGGCGCGAATGCGGCTGATCAACCGGATTGCCAGCAGCGAATGGCCGCCCAGTTCAAAGAAATTGTCGTCGATACCGACCCGCTCGATGCCGAGCACCTCGGCAAACAGGCCGCACAGAATCTCCTCCTGCGGCGTGCGCGGCGCACGGCGCGTATGTGTTGGCTCCGCCTCCGGCGCGGGCAGCGCACGGCGGTCAAGCTTGCCGTTCGGTGTGAGCGGCAATTCGTCGATCTCCACGATCGCCGACGGCACCATATAATCGGGCAGACTGGTTCGCAGGTGCTCGCGCAGCGCCGCCGGCGCAATGCTCTGGCCAACCGGCACCACATAGGCCACCAGCCGCTTGTGCCCGGGC
>JAYUEY010000009.1:0-4265 GCA_043739005.1 Tardiphaga sp. | reverse complement strand
TTATCGCTTGTCTTCTCATTCGTCTTAGCCAGAAGCAGCTTCTTGTTCTTCTTGTCTTTCTTTTTGTCTTTTTTGCTCTTCTTGTCCTTCTTGTTCTTGCCCATTCTGTCCTCCTGTTGCGGCAGGCCGCATCGGGGCCCGCAATGATTGTCGGGATTCAAACGCAGGTTACAAAAAACGAACTGACGCTCTGCGGCTCAGCTCTGGCGTTTTACTCACGCCTGCTGAGGCTAGTCGATCAGTTAGGTCGCTGAGCCACTCCCTCAGGCCGCGCACCGCCCGTCGCCCAATCCAGCAGCTCGACCGTATGCACGATCGGCGTCGTCGTGCCGCCCGCGATCTGCATCATGCAGCCGATATTGCCGGCGGCAATCACATCAGGTTTCAGCGTGGCGATATTGGCGACCTTGCGATCCCTCAACTGGCCCGCAATATCGGGCTGGAGAATGTTGTAAGTCCCTGCCGAACCGCAACACAGATGACTTTCCGGCACATCTTTGACCACGAATCCGTTCTTGGAAAGCAATTCTTTCGGCGCGGTCGTCACCTTCTGCCCATGTTGCAACGAGCACGCCGAATGATACGCGACGACCATCCCGCTGGCTGTGACAGGCGCGGACAATGTCATCCCGCTGACATATTCGGTGATGTCCTTGGCCATGGCCGAGACCCGTGCGGCAGGGCCTGCGAAGTCCTTGTCCTCGCGCAGCATGTAGCCGTAATCCTTGATGACGGTGCCGCAGCCGGATGTCGTCATCAGGATCGCATCGAGCCCGCCGCGATCGGCCTCGCCGAGCCAGACGCCGATGTTGGCGCGTGCGCGCGCCAGCGCGTCATGCTCATGGCCCAGGTGATGGGTGAGCGCGCCGCAGCACTGCTCGTCGCGCACCAGCACCACTTCGACGCCGTGGCGCGTCAGAAGGTTGATCGCGGCCTGATTGATGCGCGGGGCCAGCACCTGCTGCGCGCAGCCCTGCAATAATGCGACGCGGGCGCGGCGCGGGCCTTTCGCGGCAAACACGCTGCCGCCCTGCGCGCCAGCCGCAGGCAATGCCGTCGGTGCCATCTGCAGCATCGCGCGGATGCGGCTGAAAACAGTCGGGCTGGATTTGCCTTTGGTCGAAGGCAGCAGCGGAATCAGCGGCCGCGCCAAGCGCGCGAGCGTCATGCTGACGCGAAAAAGGCCCGGTCGCGGCAGCACGTAAGCCAGCACATCGCGCAGCAGACGCTCCGGCAAGGGCCGCACATAATCGCGGTCGATCCGCACCCGCGCCTGATCGACGAGATGCATATAATTCACGCCGGACGGGCATGTCGTCATGCACGCCAGGCAAGATAAGCAGCGGTCGATATGCTTGACGACCTCTTTGGTCGGCGGCTTATCCTTCTCAAGCATCTCCTTGATCATGTAGATGCGGCCGCGCGGCGAATCCAACTCGTCACCGAGCAGCACGTAAGTCGGGCACGTCGCGGTGCAAAATCCGCAATGAACGCAGGCGCGCAGGATTTTATCGGCCTGCGCAATATCCGGATCGGCCAGTTGCGTCAGCGTGAATTCGGTCTTCATAGAGACGCTCTTTCTTCGTCATTGCGAGCCAAGTCGAACCGCGAAGAGGTTTGACAACGGCGAAGCAATCCAGGGGCAACAAAAAAAGACTGGATTGCTTCGTCGCTGCGGTCTTCGACGACAAAGACCTTTGCTCCTCGCAATGACGGTTGAGGCATTGCACTCATCACTGTCCCCGGATCATACGGCCGCGATTGAGAATATGGGTCGGATCGAAGCTCTTGCGAACGCGCGCGCCGAGGGCCGCAAGGCCGGAGGCCTGCGGATGAAACACATCGATCGTGCGACGCATCTCGTCCGAGGCGCGGATCAAATTGGCATGGCCGCCGATCGCCGTGACGCGACCGCGCAACGACATCGCTTGCGCCGCGTCATGCGGCGGCAGCGCCGCCCAGATCAGCCCACCGGCCCAGTCATAGATCACCTCGCCGCCGGTCTCACGCACCAGCGCTTCGCCGAACTTGCCGCCCGATGCCGGCGGGCAGACGATGCGCCACACCGGCCACAGCGCGCGCGGTCCATTAAACGCAAAAGGCGTTACGTCGCGCACATCGCTCCAGATTGCAGAGGCGTCCTCGATGATCTCCGCCTCGCCATAGATCGCGGCCAGAGCCGTGCGCAGCGAATTGGCGCGATGCCCGGCAGACACATTGATGCCTTCCAGCCGAATCAGCGTCACCGATTGATCCGCTGCGCCAAGCGACGCCAGCGCGCCAGTCGTGGTGCGCAGCGCCGAACCCGGCAGATGCGCCGCGCCGGAGACATCGAAGGGCGAGGTCATCGCCGCCGTCATCGCCGCATTGGCCGTGATGTGATCGAGTCCACGCAGCACCAACGTGCGCTCGCTCTCCGGGCGCGGCATCACCTTCAGCGTCATCTCGGTCATCACGGCGAGCGTGCCCCACGAACCGGCGATCAGCTTGCACAGATCGTAACCCGTGACGTTCTTCACCACCTTGCCACCGGCGACGAAACTGTCACCGAAGCCCGACACCGCATGCACGCCGAGCAGATGATCGCGGATGCCGCCGGCGCTGATGCGGCGCGGGCCGGCGAGCCCTGCCCCGATCATGCCGCCGATCGTGCCGGCATCTTTTGAACCACCCAGCAGAACCGATGTGTTCATCGGCTCAAAGGCGAATTGCTGGTTCTTGGAATCGATCAGCGAGGTCACATCCGCGACCGGCGCGCCCGCTTGAGTCGTGATGATGAGTTCGTTCGGCTCGTAATCGACGATGGCGTTGAGCGCCGATATGTCGAGCACGGCATTGGTCGCAATCTGATGACCGATCGCGCGCTTCGAGCCGTGTCCGATCACTTCGAGCGGCTGCTCGCTCGCGATCGCGGCGCGCACGATCTGTTCGACGTCTTTTGCGTCGCGGGGATTGAGAGAGGTCATGATGCTTTAAAACCGCGGCAATTCCGGAAACGCGAGTTTCCCGCCATGAACATGGACGCGGCCCAGTTCCGCACAGCGATGCAAGATCGGAAACACCTTGCCGGGATTGAGCAGGCCATCCTTGTCGAACGCGCATTTCAGCCGCTGCTGCTGGGCAAGGTCGGTCTCGGTGAACATCTCCGGCATCAGGTCGCGCTTCTCGATGCCGACGCCGTGCTCGCCGGTCAGCACGCCGCCGAGTTCAACACAACATCGCAAAATATCCGAGCCGAAGGCTTCGGCCTTGTCGGTATCGCCGGGCTTGTTGGCGTCATACAAAATCAGCGGATGCAGATTGCCGTCACCGGCATGGAAAACATTGGCGACGCCGAGGCCATATTGCACCGAGAGTTCGCTGATACGTTTCAGCGCTGCCGGCAATTTGCCGCGCGGGATCGAGCCATCCATGCACAGATAATCCGGCGAGATGCGGCCCACCGCAGGAAACGCCGCCTTGCGACCCGCCCAGAACAGCAGCCGTTCGGCTTCCGATGTCGAGATCTGGCACGTCGTCGACCCGCATGACAATGCAATGGTCTCGACGCGGCGAATGAGTTCATCGACCTCGATACCCGGACCGTCCAGTTCGATAATCAACAACGCCTCAACATCGAGCGGATAGCCGGCATGGACGAAGGCTTCGGCGGCGTGGATCGCAGGTCTGTCCATCATCTCCATGCCGCCGGGAATGATGCCCGCACCGATGATCTGCGCGACGCATTCGCCGGCCTTCTCGACCTCCGCGAAGCCGACCATCAGCGCGCGCGCGGTCTCCGGCTTTTGTAAAATCCGCACGGTGACTTCGGTGATGACGCCGAGCAGGCCTTCGGAGCCCGTGATGATGCCCATCAGATCGTAGCCGCCCGGCTCTGCGCTCTTGCCGCCGATCCGCAGGACTTCGCCGGACATCAACACGATCTCGCAGCCGAGCAGATTGTTCGTCGTCATGCCGTATTTCAGGCAATGCACGCCGCCCGAATTTTCCGCGACATTGCCGCCGATCGAACAGGCAATCTGGCTGCTGGGATCGGGCGCATAGTAAAACCCCTGGTCCTCCACCGCGCGGGTCAGCGCCAGATTGGTCACCCCCGGCTGGGTCACCACGATGCGGTCATGATAATCGATGTCCAGAATGCGGTTGAACCGCCCCAGGCCCAGCAGCACCGCATCGGCCAGCGGCAGCGCCCCGCCAGACAGCGATGTGCCCGATCCGCGCGGCACGACCTTAATTCCCTGGCCATGGCACCAGCGCAGGATCTG
>JAYUEY010000008.1:0-5381 GCA_043739005.1 Tardiphaga sp. | reverse complement strand
CAATCGTGACGATCGCGCTCGCCCCTCTCAGTGAGGCGGGATGCATTAGGACTACGATCATATAGGACTATTGTCAAGAGGATTTGTCATTCCGGGGCGCGACCATCGCCGCCACTTGGCGGGCGTGGACAAGAACCCGGAATCCATACGCCCAGTCTTCGCTATGAAAAGTTAGCCTTTGTGTCCGCCTGCTAGACACGACCACAGTGGTTATGGATTCCGGGCTCCTGACCTCGCAACCGGCTGCGCCGGTCACGACGCCATCCCGGAATGACGAAGCGGGTACCGGGTGCGTCTGCGCCAGTTCGTTTCATGATGGCGGCGGCGGGCTGGTCGCCAGCCCATCCAGAAACCGCTCGGCTTCGGCCGCGATCGCCGCCTTGCGCGGTGCGTCCCAGCCATCGAGCGTGCGATAGGGCATCGCCATGCGCGGATTGCCCCGCAATGTTTTGGCGTTACGGATCAGGAACGCCCAATACAGATAATTGAACGGGCATGCCGTCGGGCCGGTTTTCTGCTTCACGTCATAAACACACGGCTTGCAGAAATCCGACATGCGATCGATATACGCGCCCGACGATGCATAAGGCTTCGACGCCAGCAATCCGCCATCGGCGAATTGCGACATACCCTGCACGTTCGGCAATTCGACCCATTCATAAGCATCGGCGTAAACGACCAGATACCACTCCGCGATCTGTTTCGGCGCAATGCCCGCGAGCAGCGCAAAATTTCCCGTCACCATCAGGCGCTGGATGTGATGCGAATAAGCGGTGCGGCGCGTCTGTCCGATCGCCTCCTTCATGCAATGCATGTCGGTCTCGCCGGACCAATACAACCAGGGTAAAGCGCGCGTCGCATTCAGCGCGTTGGTCTGCGCATAATCCGGCATTTTCAGCCAATAGACGCCGCGAATATATTCACGCCAGCCGAGGATCTGCCGGATGAACCCTTCAACCGCGTTCAGCGGCGCGCGCGTCTCGCGATATTCGCGCTCGGCGGCGATGCAGATTTCGCGCGGCGTCAGCAGACCCGCATTGAGATAGGGCGAGATCAGCGAATGAAACACGAAGGGTTCGCCGGTCGCCATCGCGTCCTGGTAGTCGCCGAAATTCGGCAGCGCGTGATCGAGAAAATCCTGCAATGACTGCAATGCATCGGCGCGCGTCACCGCCCAGTCGAACGGGTCGAGATCGCCGAAATGATCGGCAAACCGATGACCGACCAATGCCAGCACCTCTTGCGTGATCGCATCGGGCGCATAACCAAAACGCTGCGGTAATGACACCGTCTTCGGCAGACGCTTGCGATTGTCGCTGTCGAAATTCCATTGCCCGCCGGCCGGCTCGTCGCCCTGCATCAGCAAGTCGGTTTCGCGCCGCATCTCGCGATAGAAAAACTCCATACGCAATGACTTGCGATCTTTGGCCCAGGCCGTGAAGCGCGCCGTGCTGGCGAAGAAGCGGTCGTCGTCCAGAATGTCGACGGGAATGCCGAGCGTGGCCTGCCACGTTTTCATCTGCACCAGCACGCGCCATTCGCCGGGTTCGGTGACGATCACGCGCGTCGCTGCGTGGCGCTTGACCGCGCGTTGCAATTCGCCGGTAAACGAGCCGCTATTGCCGGGCGCATCGAGCCTGACATAATCGACGACAAGGCCGGCGGCACGCAACTCCTCGGCGAAATGCCGCATCGCCGAGAGGATGAAGGCAATCTTCTGCTTGTGATGCTTGACGTAAGTGGTCTCGTCCGCGGCCTCGACCATCAGCACGACGTCGCCGGCCGCGATATCGCGCAGCGCCGCGCCTTCGCGCGTCAACTGATCGCCGAGCACAAAACGTAATGTTGTCATGTCGTGGAGGTCTCGCGGCGCTTGCGGCGCAGGTCGCTCTTGCAGCGATCTGAGCAGGTCTTGACCTCGTCCCAGACCTTCGCCCATTTCTTGCGCCAAGCGAACGGCCGGCCGCAAGCCTCGCACATCTTTTGCGGCAGGTCGGATTTCAGGCGCATCTTCGGCATTGTTATCGATCTATCCCTGCCGCGCGAAAACCTGCTTCAGCCCGACATAGCCGTCCTGCTGCGCACTCCAGTTCTTGCCGCCGGTGATGGCACCATCGATGACGAGATCATGGCCATTGATGAAGCTGGAGTCGTCGCTGGCGAGAAACACGGCCGCATGAGCGATATCGTCCGGTAGTCCGGCGCGCGGGATCGGCTGCGCCGTCTTGTAGACCTCGCGCATTACGGCCGGCATCTTCTCGGCCTCTTCGATGCTGAGGCCGAGCGCCTTGGCGATGATGCCCGTCGCGATCGCGCCGGGCGAGATGCTGTTGACGCGAATATTGGACTCGCCCAATTCCATCGCCACGCATTTCGTCAGATGAATCACGGCCGCCTTTGCCGCGCCATAGACGACCGACGACGAAAACCCGGCAAGACGGCCGGCAATGCTGCCATTGTTGATGATGCTGCCGGAGCGTTGTTTTTTCATATGCGGCGCGACATGCTTCATGCCGAGCATGACGCTACGCAGCAGGGTCGCCATCGCAGCGTCGAACTTGTCGACGTCGAGGCCTTCGATGCCGCCGGTCTGCGCCGGGCCGCCGGCATTGTTGAACAGACAATCGATGCGGCCGAATGTTGTCAGCGTATGCGCGACCAGCGCCGCCATTTGCGCTTCATCGGTGACGTCGGTCTGGAGGAAGCTGCAGGCTGAGCCGAGTTTGGCGGCGAGCGCTTCGCCTTCCGGTGCGCGGCGTCCCGCAATCACAACCTTCGCGCCTTCGGCGACAAAGATTTCAGCGCTCCGCAGACCGATGCCGCTGGTCGCTCCCGTGATGATTGCTACTTTGCCGTCGAGCCGCGCCATCGATGCCTCCCTGTCGTTGAAAGCATATCGGACAAAAATATGCGCGCAGGCAAGCCCACGCGCATCATCGGTGTCGTCGTCAAGAATTTATTGATGCCCGCTGATCTGTAATTCGAGCAGCGCCATCGTCTGCAGCGTCGTCGGATCGCGCTCGCCATCCTTTGCCGTTCGCAGAATCGTTTCTGCAATCGAGCGGACGTGCACCGAACTCACCGGATGCGGCAGCGTCGCGACGGCGTTATCGAGTGCCCGCTGCATCACCTTGATGGTGTCAGGGGGAAACGATGCATTCCCGAAGTCCTTCATATCCGTCTCCCGTCCCGGCTCGCGCAATGCTCATTACAACCGCGCGTTTCAAAAAAGACAATTCAATTGCCCGTTATTTGTTCCGCCGCGGTGCCCGCCCGGATTTTAAGCACATGACGATGTTAGGCTTTTTCAATTGCGCGATGATCCGTTTGGGCGCGCTGAATGACTTGCGCCAGCGCCGCCGCCAGCGTGCCGGCATCGTAAGGTTTGCGGATCAGCGGTGCCCCTGTCCACGCGCCGGGCACCGAGGCAAGGTCGCCATAGCCGGAGGCGAGCACGAAGGGAATCTTCAGGCGGTCGAGTTCTTCCGCGATCGGCCACGACGTATCCATGCCGAGATGGATGTCGAGCACCGCCACGTCGGGCAACGCGCGCTTCAACGCCGCCATCGCCTCGTCCACCGAAGACGCCGTCTCGACGCTGGCTGCGCCGATCAAAGCGAGCATCGCTTCGGCGTCGAGTGCGATGATGAGCTGGTCCTCGACCAGCAACACGCGCACCTTTGGCGGCAAAAGCGAGAACGGGGATGTCGCGACGGGAATTTGCACGACGTTTTCAGGCATCTTCGCCAATGCCGTAATGAACCGCGCCGGAATCACCACACAGGCCCCAAGCCCGCCTGGCGCATAATCGATGTCGCTGACGCCGCCGAGATCGAACGACACACTGCGATTGAGCAACACCGAGCCGAAGCCTTCATGGGTCGGGATCCGCACTGTCGGGCCACCGGATTCGCGCCAGCGGATTTCGCAGCTTTGATCGTCGGTCAGTTGCCATGCCACGCGCAGCGTGCCGCGCTTGCTCGACAGCGCACCATATTTGGCGGCATTGGTCGCCAGTTCATGCAGCACCAGCGCCATCACCGAAAAAGCGCGGGCATCGAGTTGCACCGGCGGGCCTTCGAGCACGATCGCACCCGTCTCGCGATAGGGCGATAATTCGGCTGCCAGCAAGTCCTGCAACGCGCCGCCGCCGCTGCCGCGGATCACCTGATCATGGGCATAGGACAACGCCTGAATGCGGCCCTTCAGCGACAGCACGTAGTCCTGTAGGTTTCGTCCGGCCTCGACCGGATGCGACACCAGCGACTTGATGAGCGCGAGGATATTCTTGACGCGGTGGTTCAGCTCCTCGTTCAACATCTTCTGGCGCAGATCGTATTTGGCACGTTCGTCGGCCAGAATTTCATTGTGCCGCAGCACGATCTCGACCAGCGCGGCGCGCGCGGCCTCGGCGATATTGCGATCGCCCTCGGTCCACGGCAGCGATTGCCGCTCAACGGCTTGCTTCCAGATCGCAAAGCTCTTGCGCGGCGTCAGGCGATCGCCCTGCGGGCCGACCTCGTAGGTCTTGGCAGGATTGCCGGCCCAGTTGATGTTTTGAACAACTTCCTTGCGGAAGAACAACAGATAGTCGCCCGGAATCTGCGACAGCGGAATCGCTAGCACGCCGGACGTTGCACCATGAAAGTCGATCGCGGCCGGATAGCTTTCGGATAGCGCACTGGTCGCCCAGACCTTGCCGCCCACCACCGAATTAAGGAAACGGCCGAGTGCAGGAATCGCCTCGGCCGGCGGCGTCACGCCGGTGCCGGTCCAATCGGCGTCGATCCAGATGCCGACGCCGTCGCATGGCATCAGAGCCCTGAAGGACGCGATATTGTCCTGCAACAGGCCGACGACATCGCGGTGATGCGACATCCGCTGCAACATGGTGTCGAGCACGTGCCGCGCCTGCGACGCTAAATCAAGCGACCGCTTATGACTGAGCGCCGCCAGATTCATCGCAAAAAATTGTCCGAACATTTCGGAGGCGATGCGATGCGACATCGACAACGGCCGCGCCGAATAATGATGGCATGCGATCAGGCCCCATAACGCGCCATCGACGATGATAGAGACCGACATTGAAGCCGCGACGCCCATATTGCGCAAATATTCGCAATGGATCGGCGAGACACTGCGCAAATGCGCGAACGACATGTCGAGCGGTTCGGCCGAGGCATCGAGCACCGGCTCGACCGGTACGCGGATCGCATCGACATCCCCAATCACGCGGATGATGTTGTCGAGATAAAGCCGCCGCGCCTGCTTCGGAATGTCAGTCGCGGGGAAATGCTGGCCGAGAAACGATTCGAGATCGCTCCGTTTTGCCTCGCTGATGACCTCGCCGGATCCATTATGCGCGAAGCGATAGATCATCA
>JAYUEY010000007.1:0-13728 GCA_043739005.1 Tardiphaga sp. | reverse complement strand
GCATGGCGATGCCGAGCCAGCCGTCCCTGGCGAGCGCCTGGTGCAGTTCGATGGGAAAGCCGCCCTCCTTGTCCTTCTTCAACCAATAGGCGTCATCGAAGGCAGCGCAAATTTTCTGCGTCGCGTCGCGAATGGATTCCTGATTCTCGCTGAGGGAAAAATCCATGCGTTCAGTCCTGTGGTGGTTCGGGTGGCATCTTGATGACGCCGTCGCGCGCGAGCGCACGAATGTCGTCGGCAGTCATGCCGGCCTCGCGCAGAATTTCCGCGCTGTGCTGGCCAAGTTGCGGCGCGAGCCGCGACGGCGCGACGGTCGTTTCAGACCATGTCGCCGATACCTTCATGTTGCGGATCGCGCCTTCGGTCGGATGGTCGACGACGGGAAACATATTGGTGGCGACCAGATGCGGATCGTCGAGCATGCTTTCGAGATCGTGCATCGGCAGCGACGGCACGTCCGCATCGTCAAGCAATCGTGCCCATTCCGCGGTGGTTCTAGTGAGAAAGATGCGTGCCAATTCGGCATAAACGAAATCGATATTGACGGCGCGGCCGGCAAAGGTTGCAAAGCGGGGGTCGGCGCGCAGATCGTCGCGACCCGTCGCCGCAAAAAAGCTATTCCATTGTTTGTCGTTGTAGACGATCACGCAAATATAGCCGTCCGCCGTCTGATACGGCCGCCGATCGCGTGACAGATGCCGCGCATATCCGCCTCTGTCGAGCGGCGGCACGTAAGTCAGCCCGCCGAGATGATCACCCATCACGAAACTCGCCATCGTCTCGAACATCGGAATATCGACGCGCTGACCGCGCCCGCTTTTACCGCGATGCACGAGGCTGGCGGTGATCGCGCCGACCGCCGTCAGCCCGACGATGCGATCGACCAGCGCGTTCGGCACGTAGCGCGGCGTGCCGTCGCCGGTGCGCGCCGTCAGCGACGGCAAGGCGGTCGCGCCCTGAATGAGATCGTCATAAGCCGGTTTCGCCGCATAGGGCCCGTCCTGCCCGAAGCCGAACACGCCGGCATAAATCAATTTCGGATTGAGTTCGGCGAGCAGTTCATAGCCAAGATTGAGCCGCTGCATCGCCGCCGGGCGAACATTATAGACCAGCACATCGGCCGTCGCGATCAGCCGCAGCAGCGCATCACGGCCGGCGGGCTTTTTGAGGTCGAGGCAGATCGAGCGCTTGCTGCGGTTGGTGTTGAGGAACACCGGCCCCATGCCGGGATTGCGCGTCGGGCCGATCTGCCGTGTCACGTCACCATCGGGAGATTCCACCTTGATGACGTCGGCACCATAATCGCCGAGCATCTGGGTGGCGTAAGGCCCCATCAGCACCGACGTCATGTCGATCACCTTGACGCCGTCCAATGGTCCCATTCCAAGTTGCTCCCAGTGTCGCGGCGCTGTTTCGCGCTATTGCTTGCGGCTTGGGTGTAGCGTCACGCAGCCGGTCCAGGCAAGGTCGCTGCGCGTATGGGGGTATGCGTAGCGCAGCATTGGCGAGCCAATGCAGCGCTGCGTTCGCAATGACGGCAATGCCTGTGGTGCCGGATCGCTCTATCCGTTGCCGACTGACGTCCCGCTTTCGTTCAGCATCGCCCGCAATTCGGTCTTCAGCACCTTGCCGTAATTATTCTTCGGCAATGCATCGAGAAACACATAGAGCTTCGGGCGCTTGAAACGCGCGATGCTATTCAGGCAATGCGCATCGAGCGTCGCCTCATTGGCGGCCTCGCCCTCTACCAGAACGACGCAAGCGACGATATTCTCGCCCCATTCCGGATCCGGCACGCCAATCACCGACACTTCGCGGACGGCATTGTGCGTGAGTAGCGCTTCTTCCACTTCACGGGGATAGATGTTGGCACCGCCGGAAATGATGACATCCTTGGAGCGGTCCGACAGTGTGAGAAATCCGTCCGCATCGAGACGGCCGACATCGCCGGTGCGCAGCCAGCCATTCTTGAGCGACTCGTCATTGGCCGACGGATTGTCCCAATAGCCGAGCATCACGGCCGCGCCCTTGGCCTCGATCTCGCCGCTCTCACCCACCGGCAGCGCGTGACCGTCCGCGCCGGTGATGCGAACCTCCATCATACTTTGCGCCGGACCCGCCGAGCCCAGCCGCTCAAGATATTGAGGATGATCGACCGCTGCGTGCCAGTCACGGCCGAGCGCCGTGATCGTCATCGGCGACTCGCCCTGCCCGTAGATTTGGACGAAGCGCTGGCCCATCGTGGCAATGGCATCCTGAATATCGGCGCGATACATCGGCGCGCCGCCATAGATGATGGTGCGAAAGCCTTCACCGGACTCGCCGCGCCGCTTGGCGGCATCGACCAGCCGCCGCACCATCGTCGGTGCCGCGAACATCACGACATTGTCGAGATCGGCGGCGAGACGCAAAATTTCGTCGGGATCGAAGCTGCCGGATTCCGGCACGACGTGACGTCCGCCCATGCGGACGTGGATGAAGTTATAAAGCCCTGCGCCATGCGAGATCGGTGCTGCGTAAAGCGACGCATCCTGCGGCGTCGCCTGATCGACATCGGCCATGTAACACAGCGACATCGCGACCAGATTGCCGTGGCTCAGCATCACCCCTTTCGGGCGGCCTGTGGTGCCTGAGGTGTAGAACAGCCAGGCGAGATCGCTATCCTCGCGTGGCAGCGGCACAAGAGAGCCATTGCCCTTGCGAATGCGTTGATACAGATCGCCATCGACCGAGAGCATGCGCATACCCGCCGGCAAATCGGATCGCGCCTCTTCGAGCAATGATTGGGTGTCCTCGCCGACGATCGCAAGTTTCGCGCCGGCATTGGCGCAGATCCATGCCGCTTCGCGGCCGTGGAGCTTGGCGTTGATCGGAATCGCAACCGCGCCGATCCACCAGATGCCGTAAAGGCATTCGAGATAGGCGGTTGAATTATACATGAACAAAGCAACGCGATCGCCCGGCCGCACGCCATGTTCACGCGCGAGAAACGCGCCGATCGCAGCGGCCCGTTTCGCAAAGGTGGCGTAATCGGCCTCGACGACCAGACCTGTCAGCAACGCCGGCGCATCCGGTTTCAGACGCGCCGTCGATGCCAGCCAGTTGGCGATATTCATCGCCGCGCTCCGTTAGCGTGACGGCTCAAGGATCGACACGTAATTGGCGACGGCCGCACCGCCCATGTTGAAGATGCCGCCGAGTTTCGCGTTTTTGATCTGCATCCCCTCGGGGGCCTGCCCGAGCAATTGCATCGCGGTCAACACATGCATCGACACGCCGGTCGCGCCGATCGGGTGACCCTTCGCCTTGAGGCCGCCGGACGGATTCACGGGAAGCTTGCCATCCTTTTGGGTCCAGCCTTCCTTGATCGCGCGCGCGCCCTGCCCCTTCGGCGTCAGACCCATCGCTTCATATTCGATCAGTTCGGCAACGGTGAAGCAGTCATGCGTCTCGACAAACGACAGATCGCCGATCGACACGCCGGCGCTTTGCAGCGCGCGCTGCCACG
Organism: Tardiphaga sp.; assembly: GCA_043739005.1. GTDB lineage: Bacteria > Pseudomonadota > Alphaproteobacteria > Rhizobiales > Xanthobacteraceae > Tardiphaga. The sequence goes on along the minus strand of JAYUEY010000007.1, from coordinate 10,220 downwards.
CCACGGTGCAGCCTTCGAAATCGAGAATATTGCGCTTGGACATCGGCAGGAAATCCTGCGCATGCGCGGTCGCCTTAATGGTCACGGCCTTGGCCATTGTCTTGGCGGTCTCGGCATCGCAGAGCACCAAAGCCGCAGCGCCATCGGACACCAGCGAGCAATCCGTCCGCTTCAAAGGGCCGGCGACAAAGGGGTTCTTGTCGCTCTCCGAGCGGCAGAATTCGAAGCCGAAATCCTTGCGCATTTGGGCGTAGGGATTCGCGACGCCGTTCTTGTGATTTTTGGCGGCGATCATCGCCAGCGCGTCGGACTGATCGCCATATTTCTGGAAATATTGCTGCGCGATCTTGCCAAACACGCCGGCAAAACCAGCGGGCGTTTCGCCATCTTCGACAAGATAAGAGGCGCGAAGAAGATTCTTGCCGATTTCCGGACCGGGCGTGCGCGTCATCTGCTCGACGCCGACGACGAGCACGATTTTTGCATCGCCCGCATTGATGGCGCGGACGCCCTGATGCACGGCAGCACTGCCAGTGGCACAAGCGTTCTCGACGCGGGTCGCGGGCTTAAAGCGCAGCTTCGGATCAGCTTGCAACACCAAAGCGGCGGTGAAATCCTGCGGTGAAAATCCTGCGTTGAAATGGCCGAGCACGATCTCGTCGACCTGATCGGCGGTGATCCCGGCGTCGGCCATGGCTTCGGTTGCGACCTTGACCACAAGGCTCTCGACGGTCTCGGTGTCGAACTTTCCGAACGGCGTGTGTGCCCATCCGACGATGCTGGCAGTCATGGGTGTCTCCCTGAAGTTTATTGGCGTGCGGTTGGCGACAATATAGAGCGCCAGATGCCGGAAGCCAGCCCCGTCATTCCGCAGCTTAACTCACAAATGTCCCGCCCAACTCATCCTCGATATGAATGCGGATGATGTCGTCGAATGTCTTTTCCGCCGTCGTGAAGCCAAGCGACAGCGCGCGATCGGTGACGAAATCGCGCGGCCAGCCCGCAACGATGCCGGTGATGACAGAATCCGGCACGCGCTTAATCCGTGCGGTGACGCTTTTGCCGGCAACGCGCTCCAACGCTGCGATCTGCTCGCCGACGGTGACGGACAATCCCGGCATCGACAGGTTGCGTCGCGCACCCATCTTTTCGGTATCCATCGTGGCGGCATGGATCAGAAACCCGACCGCCGAGCGCGGCGAGGCATGCCAGTGCCGCACATCGTCCGAGACCGGTAGCATGGCGTCATGGCCCGCCAGCGGTTCGCGGATGATGTTCGAGAAGAACCCCGACGCCGCCTTGTTCGGCGTCCCCGGCCGCACGCAGATCGTCGGCAAACGGATTCCAATTCCGTCGAGAAATCCTTTGCGCGTGTAATCGGCGACAAGCATCTCGCAGATCGATTTCTGCGTGCCGTAGCTTGTCAGCGGCGTATGGAAAAACTCGTCGCCGATTTTGTCGGGAAACGGCGCGCCGAACACCGCGATCGACGAGGTGAAAACCAAACGCGGTTTATAGCCGCCCAAAGATTCTTGATTTGTTGCACGGATCGCGTCGATCAGAAATCGCGTGCCGTCGAGATTGATGCTGTAGCCCTTGTCGAACTCGGCCTCCGCCTCGCCGGACACGATTGCCGCGAGATGGAAAATCACCTCTGGCTTTGACGCGATCAGAGGTGCTGCGGTGTTGGCGTCGGCGAAATCCGAGGTGACGATGTCGATCGGCATCTTGGCGCCGGCCGGTTTCGCCGGAGCAACAACATCCTGCAAGGTCATTTTCGTGATGTCATTATTGCCGAGTTTGCCATCGCGAATAAGGCGCTCGGTCAGTTTTCGTCCGACCATGCCGGCCGCACCGAGAATGAGAATGTGCATGCGCAATCTCCTTTTTATTGTTTTAAGAGGTCGTCATTCCGGGATGCAATATTCGGCGGGGTCGCTGTCTGCGGCGTCGGCCCGGATTCCAGAGCCGCTGTCAGAGATTATGGATTGCCAGTTGCGCAATTGCGCAACTGAGTTCTCCAATTCAGCGTGCCATAAATGACGCTGAATTATCGTCCCGCACTGACAAGCTCTACTCTTTCACCGCGCCCGTCATCGCCGACACATAATGCTCGACGAAGAACGCATAGAGGATCACCAGCGGCAGTGACCCAACCAGCGCGCCGGCCATCAACGATCCCCATTTATAGATGTCGCCATCGACGAATTCGTTGACGATCGCGACAGGCACGGTTTTGTTCTGCGTCGATTGCAGAAACGTCAGCGCATAGATGAACTCGTTCCAGCATAGCGTGAACGAAAAGATGAAGGCTGAAATCAGGCCCGGCACCGCCAGCGGCACGACGATGCGCGTCAAAATCTGCCAGCGCGACGCGCCATCGATCAGCGCGCATTCCTCCAGCTCGAAGGGGATCGTCTTGAAGTAACCCATCAACAGCCAGGTCGAGAACGGGATCAGCAGCGTCGGATAGATCAGGATCAGCGACAGCGGCGAATCGAACAGACCATAAGCCTGAATCACCGACGCCAGCGGGATGAACAAGATCGACGGCGGCACAAGATAGGCCATGAAGATGGCTGCGCCGACGGCCTCCGAGCCGCGAAAGCGCAATCGCACGATCGCATAGGCCGCCAAGACGCTGGCGATAATCGACAAGGTCGTCGCGGCGGCGGCGACATACATCGTGTTCCACAGCCAACGCGGATAATTGGTCTCGAACAGCAATTTCGAGATGTGCTTGAACGTCGGTTTCACGACCCAGAACGGATTGAACCGCTCCATGTCGATCAACTGCTCGTCCGGTTTGATTGCGGTCAGCCCCATCCAGTAAAACGGAAACAGCAATACGACCAAGATCACGAACAGCGGCAGATACAGCGTCACGAGCCGACGCGGCAGCGACTCGAGATAGCTCATGCCCTCGCTGCCGTCGTCCTTGGATTGCGCCGCGGCGATCGCGACGCGGGTGTCTGCTGTCTGGTCAGTCATTGTCTGAGCCTTGCTGCCATTTGCGGCGCTGCATGCCGAACCACGAAATCGAGATCGCGACCAGCAGGAATGGGATCATCGCCGTGGCGATTGCCGCGCCTTCGCCGAGTCGGCCGGAAAGAATGCCGCGCTGATAGCTCAGCGTCGCCATCAGATGCGTCGAGTTGACGGGTCCACCGCGCGTGAGCGCCCAGATCAACTGGAAGTCGGTGAACGTAAACAGCACCGAGAAGGTCATCACAACAGCGATGATCGGCGTCAGCAGCGGATAGGTGATGAAGCGAAAGCGCTGCCAGCTCGTCGCGCCGTCGAGCACCGCAGCTTCGTAGAGCGACGGCGACACCGTCTGCAATCCCGCAAGCAGCGTGATCGCGACAAAGGGCACGCCGCGCCAGATATTTGCAAAGATAACGCTGCCGCGCGCCATGTTCGCATCGCCGAGAAAATTGATGTTGTGATCAAGCAGTCCCATCTTGATGAGCGACCACGAGATAATCGAGAACTGCGAATCGTAAATCCACCAGAACGCGATCGCCGACAGAACCGTCGGCACGATGAACGGCACCAGCACGGCGGCGCGGATCATCGCCTTGAACGGCATGTGACGGTTCAACAACAGGGCAAGATACAGCCCGACGGCGAATTTAATCGCGCTGGCGACGATCGTATAGAGCAGCGTATTGAACACCGACAGCCAGAACACACTGTCGCTCCAGAGCCATTCGTAATTCTCGAAACCGACAAAAACGCCGTCGCGGCCGATACGCGCATCGGTGAAACTCATCCAGACGCCGAGAAACAGCGGATAGGCCAGAAAGAAAATCAAAAATGCCGCAGCCGGCATCATGAACCACATCGCGATCCAGTTGCGATTGGTCGATAGCCGCTGCCACGGCGAGGCAACGGGGCGGCTTTTCACCCCCGTCGGTAGCGATGTCTGGATCGTGCTCATCGCGTTGCGGCTCCGTTCATTCCAAAAAACAAGCACCAGCGCGGAGCAGGTCCGCGCTGGCGTCGAAGCTATTACGAGCGGAAGATGCGCTTTGCCGAGCGTTCTGCAGATGCCATCGCAGTCTTTACATCTTCACGGCCGGTGCAGTAGTTGGCGTACATATCGACAACCACGAAATCAGCAATAGCCGCCGCTGCGTTCTCGCCCATCTGCGCAAGGCCGGCCGGTGTGCTTGCGGTTTGCGCCACATCACGATAGGGCGTGTTCTTAGGGTCTGACGTCCAGATCGGATTTTTCTGGTAGTCGTTCAGGAACGGTGACAGATAGCCCTGCGCCGCCTCGACCCACGGGTTGAACTGCTCCGGCTCCATCATGAAGGCTGTGAACGCCTTGCAGGCTTGCGGGAACTTGGTGAACGTGAATATCAGGATCGGATAGCCGAGATGCAATTCGCGCGTCTTGCCGTCCACGCCGGCCGGCAGATGGGCGTGGTTCATGTCTTCGGCAATCTGCGGCGCTTCCTTCTTGGCTGTCACATAGATCGAAATGCCATTGTTGGTCATATGCAACTGGCCAGCAAGAAACGCTTTGTTGTTCGACGAGTCGTTCCATGACGCGGTGCCGGGAATGAAGTTCTCGTAGAGACCCTTGACGTATTCCAGCGACTTGGCCGTCTCGGGCGAATTGATGATAACCTTATTGTCCTTGTCGGTCAGGTTGCCGCCATGCGCCCACAAGGCCCAATACACCCAGCCGTTGGCATCGCCCGTGGCGTGACCAAGCGCCATACCGCCCGGCGTGCCATTTTTGTTGAGGCCTTTCATCAGGTCGGCGAAGCCACCGAGGTCTTTCGGAAATTCCTTGTGGCCAGCCTTCTCGGCCGCGCCGATGCGGTAATTGACGAGGCCGCCGCTCGCGGCGACAGGAATGCCGACCCACTTGTCGCCCAACTTGCCATAGGCCTCACCGGACTTTGCCCAGCCGCCATTTTTCTTGCCGAGGTAGTCGGCGACGTCAGTCAGATCCATGCATTTTTGCGGAAACAAAAATGGCAGTGAGTACAACCCCCACACCATGTCGAGGCCCTGCCCGGTATTCGCCGCAACGGAGGCCTTCGGCTGAACGTCATCGTAAGACTCATTCGAGACGGTGATGGTGACGCCTGTCGCCTTCTGGAAGGCATCGACGATTTTCACGAAAGCAACGTCTTCGGCTTCCACAAACCGCTTCCAGCGCATCAGATTGATCTTGGCGCCCGGTTCGGGCTTCCAGGGCGAGGCCTGCGCCCATGCCTTGGCATAGCCGAGCAATTGGTCGGCCGACATCGTGGCAGCGGAGGCAAGCGTCAGCGCGCCACCCTTGAGCACAGAACGTCGGTCCGGAATAAAGCCAGTCATATGCGTCGTCTCCCGTTTGAAAATTGGCGCGTTGATCGGCCAATCGTTTTTGAAAATTTACAGTCGCTTCCCGGTATCTTTGTCGAACAGATGCGCCGCGCTGGCGCGCGGTTTGAGATGGATGATATCGCCCGGCGCGACCGCGCGGCGGTCGCGGAAAATGGCGATGATATCCTGCTTGCCGATCCGCGCGACGATCTGAGTTTCCGATCCGGTCGGTTCGACCACGACGACCTCGGCATCGATGCCGTCGCCGCCGGTGCCGAATTCGAGATGCTCAGGCCGAATGCCGTAGACGACCGCCTGCCCGTTCGAGGCATGCGGCGCGGTCTCGATCGGCAGTCTTGCGCCGTTGGCAGTCTCCACCCAATGCGAGGCGGACCCGTTGCTGCCGCTCATCATGAGCTTTCCTTCGAGGAAATTCATCGCCGGGGAGCCGATGAAGCCAGCCACGAATTTATTGTCAGGATGATCGTAGAGTTCGAGCGGCGAGCCCATCTGCTCGACGATGCCGTCCTGCATCACCACGATCTTATCGGCCATCGTCATGGCCTCGATCTGGTCGTGCGTGACATAAACCGTCGTGGTCTTCAGGCGCTGATGCAGTTCCTTGATCTCTGTGCGCATCGCCACGCGCAGCTTGGCATCGAGGTTTGAGAGCGGCTCATCGAACAGGAACACCTGCGGATCGCGGACGATGGCGCGACCCATCGCGACGCGCTGGCGCTGCCCGCCGGAAAGTTGACGCGGAAAACGATCCAGCAGCTTGCGCAGGTCAAGAATATCGGCGGCGCGATCGACCTTGGCCTTGATCTCGGACGCGTCGGCACCGCGCAACTTCAGCGAGAAGCCCATATTGGCGGCCACCGTCATATGCGGGTAGAGCGCGTAGTTCTGGAACACCATCGCGATGTCACGCTCTTTCGGCTGCACGTCGTTGACGACGCGGTCGCCGATGGAAATCGTGCCCGACGTGATTTTCTCAAGGCCTGCGAGCATGCGCAGCAGCGTTGATTTGCCGCATCCGCTCGGCCCGACGAGTACGACGAACTGGCCGTCCTCGATCGGGACGGACACACCATGCAACACCTCGAAACCACCAAATGATTTGCGCACGTCGTGGATTTGCACCGACGCCATTCATATCCTCCCGGCCGATTACGCCACTGTTTTTCAGCTCTTAAGCCGTGGCCGTATTTTGTTGATGATGAGCGTATCAGAAAAATTTGGCAATGCCGTTGTCCCATAGTTGTATAGCAATATTGATGCGCCCGGCGTTGCGCCGCTGAAAGCGCTATGCAAAGATTCGATAACAACGCCAAACATGACGCACAAAAATAAGGCGCGTGCGCTGCGGGAGACAACATGACCAAGACATCGGACACCCAAATCGCTTTGCCGCGCCGCAAACTGCGCTCCAGCGAATGGTTCAACGATCCGCATAATCCCGGCATGACGGCGCTCTATCTGGAGCGTTATCTGAATTATGGCCTGACGCGGCACGAGCTGCAATCCGGCAAGCCGATCATCGGAATAGCCCAAACCGGCAACGATTTGTCGCCCTGCAACCGACATCACCTCGAACTGGCCAAGCGCGTGCGCGACGGCATCACGGCCGCCGGCGGCTTGGTCATGGAATTTCCGGTTCATCCGATTCAGGAAACTGGCAAGCGGCCGACGGCAGCACTCGATCGCAACCTGGCTTATCTCGGGCTTGTCGAAATCCTGTTCGGCTATCCGCTCGACGGCGTGGTGCTGACCACCGGCTGTGACAAGACGACACCGGCCTGCCTGATGGCCGCCGCAACGGTGAATCTCCCGGCAATCGTGCTCTCCGGCGGGCCGATGCTGAACGGCTGGCACAATGGCGAGCGGACCGGCTCCGGCACAGTCGTCTGGAAATCGCGCGAGCGGCTCGCCGCCGGCGAAATCGACTATGAGGAGTTCATGAATATCGTTGCGTCGTCCGCACCATCGGTCGGGCACTGCAACACGATGGGAACGGCCTCGACGATGAATTCACTCGCCGAAGCGCTCGGCATGTCTTTGCCCGGCTGTGCCGCTATCCCGGCGCCCTATCGCGAGCGCGGACAGATCGCTTATGAAACCGGGATTCGTGCCGTCGAAATGGTGTGGGAAGATCTGAAGCCCTCCGACATCATGACGCGACAAGCGTTCGAGAACGCGATCGTCGTCAATTCGGCGATCGGCGGCTCGACCAACGCGCCGATCCATTTGAATGCCCTTGCGCGCCATATCGGCGTGGAATTGTCGATCGATGATTGGCAGAGCGTGGGCCACGCCATTCCATTGCTCGTCAACATGCAGCCCGCCGGCTTCTATCTCGGCGAGGAATATCATCGCGCCGGCGGCGTGCCAGCGGTGGTGCGTGAATTGATGACGCATCGATGCATCCATGAGGATGCCATGACGGTGAACGGCAAGACGATGGGCGAGAATTGCGCAAACGCCCCGAAGCCCGACAATGACGTGATCTGGAGTTACGACAAGCCGCTGGTGGCCGATGCAGGCTTTCTGGTGCTGCGCGGCAATCTGTTCGATTCTGCGATCATGAAAACAAGCGTGATCTCGAAGGAATTTCGCGACCGCTATCTGTCGACCGCGGGCGATCTCAACGCCTTCGAGGGCCGTGCCATCGTCTTCGAAGGACCGGAGGATTATCACCACAGAATCGACGACGAATCGCTGAACATCGACGAGCATTGCGTGCTGTTCGTGCGCGGCACCGGGCCGATCGGCTATCCCGGCGGCGCGGAAGTGGTGAACATGCAGCCACCCGCCGCCCTCATCAAACGCGGCATCCATTCGCTGCCTTGTATTGGCGATGGCCGGCAGTCCGGTACGTCGGGGTCACCGTCCATTCTCAATGCGACGCCCGAAGCGGCCGCCAATGGCGGGCTGGCGCTGTTGAAAACCGGCGACATGGTGCGGGTCGATCTCAACAAGGGCGAGGCGAACATCCTGATCTCGGACGAGGACATCAAGCTGCGGCGCACGGAATTAATGGCGAAAGGCGGCTTTGCATTTCCGAAAAACCAAACGCCTTGGCAGGAATTGTATCGCTCCACCGTCGGCCAACATGCCTCGGGCGCGTGCCTCGAACTCGCCACGCGCTATCAGAACATCGCCGGCACCGTGGGAACAGCGCGGCATAATCATTAAGCCACGTCATTGCCCGGTGCGCTATTGCGCACCTTCGAGGCGCGAGCGCCACTTGGCGAACGCGAACCCAAAGTCTCCAAGAGATGAACATCAAACGATGCCGGGTTCGCTTGCGCTTCGCGCTCGCGCCCCGGAATGACAAAAACATCAGGGAGCCACCATGTCCGATCGCCTCAAAGGCAAACGCGCCTTCATTACCGCTGCATCGGCCGGCATCGGCCGCGCTAGCGCCTTGGTATTCGCGCGAGAAGGCGCTGAGGTCATCGCCACCGACATCAATGAAAAAGGCCTCGAAGCTCTTGCGGCAGATGGCATCACAACGACCGCGATGCTCGACGTGCGCGACAGCGCCGCCGTGAAAGCCTTCGCCGCGAAAATTGGCCCGGTCGATATTTTGTTGAACGCCGCCGGCTTCGTCCATAACGGCACTGTGCTGGAATGCTCCGACGAAGACTGGGAGTTTTCCTTCGACCTCAACGTCAAATCGATGCACCGCACGATCTCAGCCTTCGTGCCGGGCATGCTGGCCGCCGGCAAGGGCTCGATCATCAACATTGCTTCGGCCGCCGGCGTCTACAAGGCCGCGCCGAACCGCTACGTCTACAGCGCGACGAAAGCCGCCGTGGCGGCGCTGACCCGTGCCGTCGCAATTGATTTCATCACCAAGGGTATACGCTGCAATTGCATCTGCCCCGGCACCATCGAGACGCCGTCGATGCTCGACCGTGCAGCCTCATTGGGTGCCGGCGGACGCGACATGTTTGTCTCGCGCCAGCCGATGGGCCGGCTCGGCACGGCCGACGAAATCGCATCGCTCGCGGTCTATCTTGCCAGCGACGAAAGCGCCTTCACCACCGGCGTCGCGCATATTATCGACGGCGGCTGGACGCTGTAACGCTTCCGTCATTCCGGGGCGTGAGCTTGCGCATAATCGACGACGTCGATGAGCGCCAAGTAAGCGAGACCGGAATCCATACTCTCAGAGGGGGATTATGGATTCCGGGTCTGCGCCACTCTTCGTCGGCTCACGCCGACTGCGAGCTGGCACATCCCGTAATGACGAGTCTTTGATTCAGTCGAACCACTCGGACAGAAGGACTCCACCATGAACAAAATCGATCTCGCCAACCGCTGCGCCGTCGTGACCGGCGGCGCGCAAGGGTTTGGCCGTGCCATCACCGAGCGCTTCGTCTCGTCAGGTGCAAAAGTCGCGATCTGGGATCACGACATCGCCTTCGCGGAAAAAACAGCGAAAGAGATTGGTCAGGGCGTTATCGCCGTGCAAGTCGATGTGTCGGATTTGGCCGCCGTCGAACACGCGCGCGACGTCACGCTCAAGGCGTTCGGACAGATCGACATCCTCGTCAACAATGCCGGCATCGCAGGCATCAACAAAACGGTGTGGGACACGGACTACGAAGAATGGCGCAAGGTGCTGCGCATCAACCTCGACGGCCCGTTCCTCTGTTGCAAAACGATCGTGCCGACGATGGTCAAGCAGGGCTATGGCCGCATCGTCAACATCGCGTCCATTGCCGGCAAAGAAGGCAATCCGAACGCCGCGCATTATTCGGCGTCGAAGGCGGGCGTGATCGCGCTGACGAAATCGCTCGGCAAGGAATTGGCCGCGTATGACATCGCCGTCAACGCCGTGACGCCTGCGGCGGCGAAAACCGCGATCTTCGACCAGATGACGC
>JAYUEY010000006.1:0-12653 GCA_043739005.1 Tardiphaga sp. | reverse complement strand
GAGATCGTGTCGGCGTCCGACGAGTTGTCCGTGTATGAAGAAGGCTGTCTCTCGATCCCGGAATACTACGAGGCAGTCGAGCGTCCGGCCAAAGTGCGGTTTCGCTTTCTTGATCTCGACGGAAAGACGCAGGAAGAGGACGCACAGGGTCTGTTTGCGACCTGTATCCAGCACGAAATCGACCATCTCAACGGCGTGCTGTTCGTCGATTATCTCTCAAAACTCAAGCGCGACCGGGTGATGAAGAAGTTTACGAAGTTCGCCAAGCGCGCGGCTGACTAATCTCTCGCAACTCGCAGAATGGCGTGTCCCGATGCCCCTCCGTCTGATCTTCATGGGCACGCCTGATTTTGCGGTGCCGACGCTGCTCGAACTGGTGGCGCATGGCCATGAGATCGCGGCGGTTTATACGCGTGCGCCGAAACCCGCCGGGCGCGGCATGAAACTGCAGGAAACGCCGGTTGCGCGCGAGGCACACCGGCTTCATTGTCCGGTGCTCACGCCGACAAGCCTGAAAACGCCGGAGGCGCTGGAGACGTTTCGTGCCTATGAGGCTGACGCCGCCGTGGTCGTCGCCTATGGCATGATCCTGCCGCAGCCGATCCTTGATGCGCCCAAACTCGGTTGCTTCAATTTGCATGGCTCGCTCTTGCCGCGCTGGCGCGGAGCAGCACCGATCAACCGCGCAATCATGGCCGACGATAAAGAAAGCGGCGTCATGGTGATGAAGATGGATATCGGGCTCGACACCGGCGACGTCGCGATGGCCGAACGCATCGCAATTCCAGACAGGATGACGGCGTCCGATCTGCACGACGCGCTGTCGCCGCTCGGCGCGGATCTCATGGTGCGCGCGATCGGCGCGCTGGAACGTGGTCGCCTGCAATTGACGAAGCAGAGCGAGGATGGTGTCACTTACGCGGCGAAGATCGACAAGGTCGAGGCGAAGATCGATTTCTCGCAAGCCGCGCGCGCGGTGCTGAAACATTGTCACGGCCTGTCGCCCTTTCCCGGCGCGTGGTGCGAAGTGCCGATCGACTGCGAGCAGGTCCGCATCAAGATTTTGCGCTGCGAACTAACAGATGGCAGCGGCGTACCGGGCGAGATACTCGATGATAGGCTCACCATCGCTTGCGGCGAAAGCGCCATTCGTGTTGTGCAATTGCAGCGCGCGGGCAAAGGCGTCACGAGCGCGCCGGATTTTTTACGTGGCACGACGCTCGTGCCGGGCACGCGGTTGAGTTGATGCCGCGCTACAAGCTCATCATCGAATATGATGGCACACCGTTTTGCGGCTGGCAGTTGCAGCCGAATTTGCCATCCGTTCAAGGCGCGCTCGAAGATGCCGTGAAGGCCATCTGCGGCGTGCCGGTTCGCGTGCATGGCGCGGGCCGGACCGATGCCGGCGTGCATGCGCTGGGGCAGGTCGCGCATTGCGATATCGATAAGCAGCTTGTGCCCGGCCGGTTTCGCGACGGGCTGAACGCGCATCTGCGGCCGCATCCGGTCGGTGTGCTGAGTGCCGAGATCGTGGCGGATGATTTCGAGGCGCGGTTCTCCGCGATCCGAAGGCATTATCGTTATCGCATCATCAATCGCCGCGCCAATCTGGCGCTAGATGTGAACCGGGTGTGGCGTGTGCCGAAGCCGCTCGATGCTGTCGCGATGCACTTAGCTGCGCAGCGCCTGATCGGCCAGCATGATTTTACGACGTTCCGCGATACGGAGTGTCAGGCGAAATCACCTGTGAAAACGCTCGACGTCCTGGATGTCACTCGCGACGGCGATGCCGTCTATGTCGTGACGTCGGCACGGTCCTATCTGCACAGTCAGGTGCGCTCGATGGTCGGCTCGCTGGTGTGGGTAGGGCAGGGCCGCTGGAATGCCGATGATATGTCAGCCGCGCTCGTTGCGCGTCGTCGCAGCGCCTGCGGTCTCGTCGCGCCGCCGGATGGGTTGTATCTGGTGCAGGTGGATTATTAGTCCGGCTTTATGCCCTTTACCGCGTCCCAGAACAGCGTCTGGCCATCCGCGACATTCGCGGTCCAATGTTCGGCGGCGAAATCATTCGCATCATCGGTGATGAACTTGAACGCGCGCCACGGAACGTCGTGGCGGGTGCAGACATGCGCGATGGCGAACAATTCCATATCGACAAGATCGATCTTGCTCTGGACCAGCCACGGGTCAGTCGTGGTGACGAAGCTATCGCCGGTGCCGCAGACGATGCCAGCCTGTCCCGATGACAGGCGATCGAGTTCGGGGCTGAACGGCGTCCGGCCACGCGGCGCGAGCGGCATCGCCATCATGTCACGCTGCACGACATCGCCGACCTCGTAGACGCCGCGCAAAGCTGGATTGATCTTACCGGCGGTGCCGTAATTGATAACAAGCGATGGCCGCAGCGCCATGATCGCGAGCGTCGCTGCGCTCGCTGCATTGACCTTGCCGACGCCCGTGAAGATGACTTCGAAACCGGCGGGCGCACGCGCGGTGTCGAGTTCGTCGGGAATAGCAGTCAAAACGAGAATGCTCATGCGAAATACCGATCGAGGATGCCGCGATAGATCGCGGTGAGGTGTTGGAGGTCGGCGACCGGCGTGCGTTCGTCGATCTTGTGCATGGTCTGGCCGACGAGACCGAATTCGATTACTGGGCAATAATGCGTGATGAAGCGCGCGTCTGATGTGCCGCCGCCGGTGTTGAGATCGGGCGTGCGGCCGGTCACCTGCTTGATGGCATCGACGACGAGATCGGTGAATGGGCCGGGCTTGGTCACGAAGGAGGCGGCATTCGACGGCTCCCACACAATCGATGCGCGAATGCGATTGCCGCAGGCTTTCGCGAGCCGGGCCTCGATCAAATCGCGCAGCGTTTCCTGCGTGTGGATATCGTTGAAGCGAATGTTGAATTTCGCGGTCGCCTTGGCCGGGATCACGTTGGTCGCGCGGTTGCCGACATCGACCGACGTGAATGCGAGATTTGAGGCTTGAAACTGGGCGTTGCCTATGTCGAGCGGATCGTTCGATAGCGCAACGATTAGCGTTGCGATATCCGGCACCGGATTTTGCGCGCGATGCGGATAAGCGACGTGGCCCTGCACGCCGTCGACGGTCAGCGTTCCAGACAATGAGCCGCGGCGCCCGATCTTGATGCAATCTCCGAGCGTCTCGACATTGCTTGGCTCGCCGAGAACGCAATGGTCGAATTTTTCGCCGCGGGCCGCCGTCCATTGCAGAAGTTTCACGGTGCCGTTGACGGCAACGTCTTCCTCGTCACCTGTGATAAGAAACGAGATTGAGCCCTTTGGCTGGCCGTTATGCACCGCAAGATATTCCAGCACTGCGGCGACCGAGCAAGCGATGCCGCCCTTCATATCGACCGCGCCGCGCCCGTAAAGAAAACCGTCTTTCACGTCGCCGGAAAACGCGCCATGCGTCCACGCCGCGTCGTCGCCCGGCGGTACCACGTCCGTATGGCCGGCGAAGGTGATGTGCGGCGCTACGTTGCCGATGCGGGCGTAAAGATTGTCGATGTCGACCGCGCCCGCCTCGCTGAAGATGACGCGATGTGTCTCGAAGCCGGCATGTTTCAGCAAAGCCTCAAGCACGCCGAGCGCGCCGTCATCGGCCGGCGTCACCGAGCGGCAACGCAGCAGGTCGCGGGCAATGGAAAGTGCGTCGGACATCAGCGTTGCGATACCGGCTCATGGGCCTGAAGCAGATCGGCACCGTAGAGATTTTCACCCACCGTGCCGCGCAGGAAACCGAGTTCGATCAAGCCCCAGATCGCGATGATGAAGCTGCCGACGCCCATTGCCATCGCGACTGCAGGATTTGTCGTGGTCGCCTGAATGCCGCCCAGCACGCTCGGACCTAGCCAGAACACCAGAATCCACCAACCGTTTTTTTCGCGATCATGCAGCCGCTTGATGCCGGTCGCGAAGCCCGACCATGTGACGGTGATGAGAAGAACGAGGCCCAGTGCCCAAATCATCAGCCCCGCACCCGCAAGGCTGAACAAATTGTCGAAATTGGAGCCAATCATCGCGATGCTGACGCCGACAAACGCGATCCAGATGACCGTATAGACAAGAATTGCCAACCAGTATTTGCCGCGGTTGATACGGCCGCGAAAACTGAAAAACAGTGTCATCCAGTCCATGAAAGCCCCTTTTGAAAATCAGTCGCGCAACAATTCGTTGATGCTGGTCTTGGAGCGGGTGCGCTCATCGACACGTTTGACGATGACGGCGCAGGCGGTCGATGGGCCGGGCTGGCCATTTTTGAGTGGACGGCCGGGAAGATTGCCGGGCACCAGCACGGCATACTCCGGCACCTCGCCGACGAAGGTTTCGCCGGTGTCTCGATCGACGATCTTGGTTGATGCGCCGAGGAACACACCCATCGCTAGCACCGCGCCCTTGCGGACGATGACGCCTTCGGCGACTTCGGAGCGCGCACCGATGAAACAATCATCCTCGATGATGACGGGACCGGCCTGCAACGGCTCCAGCACGCCGCCGATGCCGACGCCGCCGGAAATATGGACACGCTTGCCGATTTGGGCGCAGGAGCCGACCGTTGACCATGTGTCGATCATCGAGCTTTCATCCACATAGGCACCGAGATTGACGAAGGACGGCATCAGCACGACGTTCTTGGCGATATAGGCCGAGCGACGGACAACTGCGCCCGGCACGGCGCGGAAGCCGGCCTCGCGAAAGCGGTTCTCGCCCCAACCCTCGAATTTCGACGGCACCTTATCCCACCAGGATGCGCCGCCGGGGCCGCCTGAAATCGGGCTCATATCGTTGAGGCGGAATGACAGCAACACGGCCTTCTTCAGCCATTGATTGACGCTCCACTTGCCATCATCGCCACGATTGGCGACGCGCGCCTCGCCCTTGTCCATCAGGTCGAGTGCGTGATCGACCGCGTCGCGGACTTCGCCCTTGGTCGCGGCGCTGACGGCGTCGCGCTCGTCGAACGCGGTGTTGATGGTGGATTCAAGTTGGGCGAGAGACATGGTGATTCCTTACAACGAGCGAACGATTTTGCGAGCTTTTGTCGGGATTTGGATCGGTGGAGTCAAGCGGGGGCATTTGCGCCCGCACTGCCATCACCAGCCGCGCGTGCGGCTGGTCCTGTATTCCGAGAGGTCAGTGTTTAAAAGTAAATCGGCGATGACTGCTTGATGGGAAAAAGCAGAGCCTTAAAGTCGAAGTTTTTCCAAAAACCCCGTCAGGTCATCGCTGACGTGATCGACATAGGCTTCATTGCGGCCTTCAAGCTCCCAGGTCTCGCGCACCACGTCCTTGCTGCCGTCGGGCACCACCAGCACCGTCGTCATGCCGAGATCATGCGGCACCGCGAGATTGCGGGCGAGATCCTCGAACATCGCGGCGCTTGTCGGGTCGACATCGTGGAGTTTGAGGAATTTATCGTAGGTTGCGCGCGCGGGCTTGGGTTCGAGTTCGGCGGCGATGATGTCGAACACCGCTTCGAAATGGTCGCTGATCCCGAGCCGTTCGAGCACTTTTCCAGCGTGATCGCAGGAGCCGTTGGTGAGAATCAGCTTGCGGCCGGGCAGGGCCGCGATCGCAGCGCCCATCGCCGGGTTCGGCTGCAGCGGCGAATGGTCGATCTCGTGGACGTAGCTCAGAAAGTCGTCGGCCGAGATGCCGTGCTCGGTCATCATGCCGCGCATCGTCGTGCCGTAGCGGCGATAGTAATCCTTCTGCACCTTGAAGGCGTCGTCTTGCGGAATATTGAGGGACTTGGCGACAAATTCGCGGATGCGGACGTCGACCTGCTGCCACAGATTGACGTGATGCGGATACAGCGTGTTGTCCAGATCAAACACCCAGGTGTCGATATGCGCGAAGCTTCGGGGTATTTTAGCAATTGCGTTCATTGAAATCCTTGGCCGTTATCCCAGCGAAGGCGGGGATCCAATACGCTTCAGCGTCTGATTTTTATCGTTGATGCTATGTCATACTGGATCATCCGCCTTTGCGGATGATGACGCAGTGCCTGCGGGGACGCCCAGACACATCATCACGGCATCGTAAATCGCAGCGTGCGGCCACCGCCGCTGATGTCGACCGGCGCGAAGCCGATGGATGCGAGGCCTCTCGATGCGCAATCGCTCTGGTCGGTCACTTCAAATTTGCTCTCGCGCGTACAAAGCGGTTTGCCGCCGCCCCAGTTCAGCGCGCGATCCTTCATTTTGACGACGCGGTTGTCTGCATCGACGGCCTCGGCGAAACTAAAGACCTGTTTCGGCTGGCCGGCAACGTCAGGATGCAGGCATTTACCAGGCTCGATGCGATACCAACCGCGACTGGTCACGGCCTTGCCGTCATCGGTCGCCACGGCCGCCATGATCTTATGCGGCGTGTCGTTGCACCAGGTCAGGCCCGTTGGGGACGGTGCCTGCACGGCATCGACCATCGTCTCGAAAAAATTCGGCGCGTTGACGACATCGCCAGCGAGATTGCGACTTCTGAGAAACGCCGCGAGCGCGCCTTGCGTCTTCGGTCCATCGACGCCGTCGATCGGCGCGGCGTCATAACCCGCGATGACAAGCAGGCGCTGGATCGCGGCGAGCTTGGCCTGCTCGTCATCATATTCGCTGTCTTCGGCGAGATAAGCGACGAGATTGCCGTCGTCGGTCTGCGTCGGCCTGATCGCAGTGAATTGCGCGGGCGATTGTCCGGCACGGCATTGTCGGGCGGCCGCGATCACGAAATTTTCCGGCGCGATGCACAGCGTATCCGCGCCGCTTTGCGGCAGCGGCGATGCGCCGTAAACGCCAAGCGCGCGGGCGGTGAGCAGGATACGGTCGGCGGTCAGCGCGCCCTGCAACACAACGCGGCATTGCGCAGGATCGATACGAAACCAGCCGCGCGTCGCAGTGGCGCTCTTGTCGTCGATGCCGATCGCAGCCTCGATCACATAGCTCATGCGATTGCAAAGTTTGAGATCGGCATGGGCAACGCTGACGGATGCGAGCAGCACTGCCGCCGCCGCAAATCCCGTCGCGCGTTGCGCAAATCCCGTCAATCTGTGCTCATTTGTAAATCAGCGTGCCCGTGCCTTGATTGGTGAAGAGTTCGAGCAGCACCGCATGCGGCGTCTTGCCGTCGATGATGACGACGCCTTCGACGCCCTGCTCGAGCGAATAGATGCAGGTCTCGACCTTCGGAATCATGCCGCCGGAAATCGTGCCGTCCGCGATCAGCCTGTTGGCTTCCTTGATCGACAATTCCGGAATCAACTTCTTCGACTTATCGAGGACGCCCGGCACGTCGGTCAGCAGCAGCAAACGTTTTGCTTTCAACGCCCCTGCCACGGCACCGGCAAATGTGTCGGCGTTGACGTTCAAGGTCTGGCCGGTCTTCGAGGTGGCAAGAGGAGCCAAGACAGGAATGAGTTCGTAGCCGATCAACTGATTCAGCAGTGTCAGATCGACCTTGTCCGGCTCGCCGACGAAGCCGAGATCGATGATTTTCTCGATGTTGGAATCTGGATCGACCATGGTGCGCGTGGCCTTGGTGGCCGTCACCATATTGCCGTCCTTACCACACAGTCCCACGGCCTTGCCGCCGGCTTCGTTGATGTAGCCGACAAGCTGCTTGTTGATCGAACCGGCCAGCACCATCTCGACGATCTCGATGGTCGTAGCGTCGGTGATGCGCAGCCCGGCCGCAAATTCAGATTTGATGCCGAGACGGTTGAGCATAGTCGCAATTTGCGGACCGCCGCCATGGACGACGACCGGATTGATCGCGGTCTGCTCCAGCAGCACGATGTCGCGGGCGAAGGCTTTGGCGAGATCTTCGGCGCCCATGGCATGGCCGCCATATTTGATGACGATGGTTTCTTCGTCATATTGCTGCATGTGCGGCAGCGCTTCCGACAGGATGCGGGCCTGGTCGAGCGGGCTGATGAACGGCGCGTCGGTCATGAAGCGGGTCTCACGGACTGCGATCTGCGGCGGTTTCTATCTGATTGCCGTGACGGCGCAAAGTGCGGATATCAACTCTTGCGCGGCCACAGGCCGGCGACCGTGAGCAACAGCCAGCTCAGGATCAGGAGCGTGCCGCCCGTCGGCGCGGCCATGGGGAATAGCGCGTGACCGGCATATTGCCGTATTGTGAGATCGGCCGCGAACAACCCGGCACCGACGACGAAACTGAACGCGGCAACAAGCCCGAGTGATGATTGGACGACGCGGCGCTCGGCGAGCAGGATCGTCACCAGTACGACTGGAGCATGAAACAGCAGCATCGACGATGCAGGTGCGAGAACCGAGGCATCGCCCTGATGTGCGGCAGCGGCCGCGAGCGCGACGCCGGCCGCGCCCATCAATCCGGTTAGCGCGATCAGCACGCGATAGAGAACGATAGAGGTCATGCGCGTTCCTTCAACAGCTTGATCATTGCGGCGCGCAGTTCCGGCATCCCCGCCCCGGTACGCGACGAGGTCAGCAACAATTCGGGAAACGCTGCGGGATGTTTCAGCAGCGCGGTGCGTGTTGCATCTGCGGTGGCTTCCAACTCGCTGGCTTTCACCTGATCGGCTTTGGTCAGCACCACCTGATAGCTGACGGCAGACTTATCCAGCGTCTTCAGCACGGTTTCATCAACATCCTTGAGGCCATGGCGGCCATCGATCAGGACATAGACGCGGGCGAGGCTGCTGCGGCCTTGCAAAAAGGAGTGGATGAGCCTGGTCCACGACATCACCTTCGTCTTTGGTGCGGAAGCATAGCCATAGCCGGGCATGTCGACGAGGCGCAGGTTCGAGTCCTGCGGACCTTCAAAGAAAATCAATTCCTGCGTGCGGCCCGGCGTGTGCGAGGTCCGCGCCAGCGCATTGCGGCCGGTCAGCGCATTGATGAGGCTGGACTTGCCGACATTGGAACGGCCGGCGAAGGCGACTTCGAGGCCGGACATCGGCGGCAGCGTTTCGATCGAGGGCGACGCCCAGATGAATTGCCAGTCGCCGGCAAACATCTTACGGCCCTGTTCGATCAGCTTTGCATCATCATCGGTGGTCATGCTGTTTGTTATTCCGGGGCGCGAGGTCGAGACCCGATTGATTTCTATCAATTGGGTTGAAGAACGAGCGAGCCCGGAATCCATACTCTTTGACTGGGGTTATGGATTCCGGGTCTGCGCCACGACCGGCGAGAGCCGTCTGATTGGCGCATCCCGGAATGATGACATTATCTTACGTCTTCTTCTCGACGCCCGCCTTCTTGCTAAACGTTGATTTCACGTTGTCGAACAGCTCAACCTTGACGCCGTTGCGCCGCATGATGAAGCTCTGTTGCAGCACCGACAGCGTGTTGTTCCAGGCCCAATAGATCACCAAGCCGGCCGGGAAAGATCCGAGCATGAAGGTGAAGATCAGCGGCATCCAGTCGAAGATCATCTTCTGCGTCGGATCGGGCGGCGTCGGATTGAGCTTCATCTGGAACCACATCGTGATGCCCATGATGATCGGCCAGATGCCGAGCGCGAGGTAATGGCCGAACACCGGCAACTGCGTTGGATCGTAATTCAGCAGTCCGAACAATGTGAACAGGTTGGTCGGATCGGGCGCGGACAAATCCTTGATCCAGCCGAAGAACGGCGCGTGCCGCATTTCAATGGTGACGAACAAGACCTTGTAGAGCGAGAAGAACACCGGAATCTGCAAGATAACGGGAAGACAGCCGGCGACCGGATTGATCTTCTCCTTCTTGTAGATCTCCATCATCTCCTGCTGCTGCTTCATCTTGTCGTCAGGATAGCGTTCCTTCAGCGCGGCCAGTTGCGGTTGGACGGCCTTCATCTTCGCCATCGAGGCGTATGATTTGTTTGCAAGCGGGAAGAAGAGCGTCTTCACCAGCACTGTGACCAAAAGGATCGCGAGGCCGAAATTGCCGACGACGTGGTAGAAAAAGTCGAGCGCCAGAAACATCGGTTTGGTGATGAAGTGGAACCAGCCCCAGTCGATCAGGAGATCGAAATGGTTGAGGCCGAGCTGCGTGTTGTAGCCGCCGAGGCCGGTCGCGAAGGGAAAATTGATGCCGACGACGCGGGCTTCCTTGGCACCCGCGAACAGCCGAGCATTGGCCGTGCCCGTGCCGCCGATTGCGATCGTCTGAGGGTCGAGCAGATAGTCGGTCTGATAGGTGCGGACATTGCCGACGAGGTTCGATGAAAATTTCGCCTGCAATTGAGCATTGGTGTCGGGCAGCAAAGCCGAGGCCCAATACTTGTCGGTCATGCCGAGCCAGCCGTTCGTCGCCTTGAAGGACAACGACTTGGCGTCGTCCATCTTCTTGTAGCCTTCCTCTTTCAGGCCCTGGTCGCCGAGATAGCCGACGAGGCCTTCATGCAGGATGTAGTAACCGGAGACGTGGGGTGTGCCGTGGCGCGAGATCAGCGCGAACGGATACAGCGTCACGGGCGCCGCGCCGACATTGCTGACATCGTCCTTGATCGTGAACAGGAATCGATCGTCGACCGCGATGGTGCGGCGGAAGGTGAGGCCCTCACCGTTGTCGTATTTGATAGTAACCGGATTGCTCGGCGTCAGCGCGCCGTTGCCGTCCTGCTGCCATTGCGTGTTCTGATCCGGCATCTTGACGGTCGAACCGGCTGCGGCCACCCAACCGAACTCTGCGTAATACGGTTCTGCGGTGCCCGACGGAGAGAACAGCACGATCGGCGGCGAGGTCTTGTCGACGGTGACGCGGAATTTGTTGAGTTCCAGATCGTCGAGCCGCGCACCCTTCAGCGAAATGCTGCCATTGAGTTGCGGCGTTTCGATCTTGATGCGTGATGAAGCCGCAATCGCGCTCTCGCGGCTGACTGCCGGCTGTGCGGTGGCGTTGGCGATCGCAGGAGGGCTTGAAGGCGTCGTCGTGCCCGGCTGCGGCGGCGTGCTGCCGGGTGTCATTGCTGGTGCGGCATTCGGCGTCGAGGCCAGATTGTCGCTCTGGAGTTGCTTCTGCGCCTGTTCGGTGGCGCGCTGCTTCTCCATCTGCGGGATGTTGAAGAAATACTGCCAGCCGATCAGGACGAGACCGGACAGAATGACGGCGAGGATGGTGTTGCGATTATCGGTCATCAGATCAGGTCTCGCATCGTTTCGTTCTTATCATTCAAAGCTGGCGGCGACGGCGGACAAGCCAATCCGTCGGACGTTGGCATTCTTGGTTTTGGCCCGCGCGCAAGGCGCTGCAACGCGGTTTGCAGATCGTCGAGCATCACGCCAAAGCCGCGGTTCAGCGCGGCTCTCCGGCCGACTAGCACATAATCGCTGTGAGGTCGCATGGATTGCGGCGTGACGTGCTTCACCAGTTCGCGAAGCCGGCGCTTGATTCGGTTTCGTTCGGTGGCGGTGCCGTTTTTCTTGGTGACGGTGAAGCCGACCCGGATCGGGCCGTCATCGGCGCGCGCGCGGCTCTGCACGACGAAGGCAGGCGCGTTCATCCGTGGCCCATTGGCAGCGGCGATAAAGTCCGCTCGCTGCCGTAACCGATCCATCATGAGGTCTCGGACAGGGCTGGTGAGACAAAAACTCGTTAAAGCGCTCGTTTAAGCGCTCAGGCGCTTGCGGCCACGCGCGCGGCGGGCAGCGAGAACTTTGCGGCCACCGACAGTGGCGAGGCGGGCGCGGAAGCCGTGGCGGCGCTTGCGGACCAGTTTGCTGGGTTGATATGTGCGCTTCACGGGTCGTTCTCCGCAGACAGGGCGTTTCGCAAACAGCAGACGCCGTCAGGAATTTGAATTAGGGTCCGATGATGCTGGCGACGGAGCCGTTCGACCGTTTTAGGAAGGAACGCCCCATTGAGCCGCGCCCGGAGAACCGGGCCATCGCGGGCAGTTGGCGCGGCTTATACGGGAGCGACCGAAATCCGTCAATTGTTTGCGGCAGGTTTCCGAACTCGCTGTTACCACCAAAAAAACGCGCGAATCGTAAGGCAACTGACTACGCTAATTCAAAGGTGGCTCCTATCGGCTGCAAGCACGCAAACCGAGGCTCTTATGGCCCGTATCTCTGCGATATCTGGGCAAAGTTCCGTACTGGAGCGTAACATCACGACATGACCGAGACCGCGGACACGCCGACGCTACAGACGCTGCCGAACGCCGCAGCACGGATACGCATGCGTCCGCTCGGCCTGTCCGGCAAATTGCTGCTGCTGACGATCCCGCTGGTGATGATGGCGGAAATCTTTATCTATGTGCCGTCGATCGCCAATTTCCGCATCAACCGGCTCAACGACCGTCTCGCGGCTGCGAATACCGCTGCGTTGGTGTTGGATGCCGCGCCGCTCGGCATGGTGCCGGAATCGCTCTCGCGGCAGATTCTCGAAAGCATCGGTGCGCGTGCGGTCGCCATCAAGATGGGCCAGCAGCGCCGTTTGCTGGCCAGCGCCGATTTGCCGCCGAAGATCGATCATAATGTCGATATGCGCGCGATGACGGCGTGGTCGGCGATCTACGAGGCTTTCGAGGTGATGCTGGAAACCGGCAATCAGGCGATCCGCGTGATCGGCCCGGCACCCGGCGGCGCGCAGTTTATCGAGGTCGTTATCGACGAATACCCGCTGCGGGAGGCGATGTACCGGTTTTCGCGCAACGTGCT
>JAYUEY010000005.1:0-5853 GCA_043739005.1 Tardiphaga sp. | reverse complement strand
CCATCCTCAAAGTCTATGACGGCCGCTTCAAGGATATCTTCCAGGACATTTACGACTCCGAGTTCAAGACCCAGTTCGAAGCCAAGGGTCTGACTTACGAGCACCGTCTGATCGACGACATGGTGGCCTCGGCGCTGAAATGGTCCGGCGGTTATGTCTGGGCCTGCAAAAACTACGACGGCGACGTGCAATCCGACACCGTGGCGCAGGGCTATGGCTCGCTCGGCCTGATGACCTCGGTGCTGTTGACGCCGGATGGTCAGGTTGTCGAAGCCGAAGCCGCGCATGGCACGGTGACGCGCCACTACCGCGAACATCAGAAGGGCAAAGCGACCTCGACCAATTCGATCGCTTCGATCTTCGCCTGGACGCAAGGCCTCGCGCATCGCGCCAAACTCGATGACAACAGCGAACTGGCCGCCTTCGCCAAGACGCTGGAAAAAACCTGCGTCGATACCGTCGAGCAAGGCTACATGACCAAAGATCTCGCGCTCCTCGTCGGTGCCGATCAGCGCTGGCTCTCGACCGAAGGCTTCCTCGACAAGGTCGCGGAAAACCTGACCAAGGCGATGGCGACGGCCTAAGCCATCAGCCTCACGACGCCCTCATGTCTCGCTGCTCTCTATGGAGCGGCGAGACATCGTAATAACCGCGTTTTATAGGCTCTGGCTGTCGCGCACGTTCGACTTTTGCAAAGCCAGCACCACACCAGCCAATGTGAGCCCCATCGCGATCACCTCGCGCCCGCCGATGGGATCACCGAGCGCGACCGCGCCGCCGATGACGCCCATCACCGGCACCGACAGCGTGCCGATCGCAGCCGTAGATGCCGGCAAGCGCCGCAACGCCGCGAACCATGTCAGATAGCAGATCGCCATTGGCCCGAGCACCATATAGGCCAGCACCGTGCCGCCAGCCCAACTGAGCGCGCCGATGTCCGGATGCTCGAATGCCAGACCGAGAAAAATCATCGGCAGGCAACCGAGGCCGACCTGCCATGCGACCAATGCGATCGGCGCAATCGGCAGCGGTGTTTTCGTCAGCACGCCCCCCAACGCGAACAGGGTCGCGGCGGCCAGCGCGAGCGCGACACCGGCGATCTGTTCAGGCCCAAGCGAAACCTGATGCCCGCCGAACAGAACAACAATTCCCAATAGACCGAGCACCAGTGCCGCGCCGTCTCGCAAGGTCGGCCGTGCGCCGAGGATTGGCCAGGCGAACAGTGTCGCCCAGATCGGCATCGTATAGACCAGCAGCGCCGCCTCGCTGATACGCAGATATTTCATCGCCATCGTGCCGAAGCCCATCCAGGCAAAGACATTCGTGAACGAGGCGAACAACAATCGCGGGATCGCCTCGCGCGGCACTTTGAGACTTTCCCGGCGTGCGATTGCGATACCGGCGAGGATCATTGCGGCGGCGACGCCAGCCACGCCGCGCGAAAACAGCGGCGGCCAATCGCGCAGCAGCAGCTTGATCGCGGGCCAGTTCATCGCCCAGCCGATCGACGTCACCGCCAGAAATGCAAGGCCCGTCCATGTCGCGCGCGACGTCTGCGGCCCCATACGATTTAGCCCTGCGCCATTTGCGACGGCAGCCGCCGATAATGATAGCGATGCAGTTCGGTTGTCAGACCAAGCCCGCGATAGAGCGCGCGGCCGGCGGTGTTGTGTGCAACGACCTGCAAGCACACGGCGGTCGCGCCATTGACGCGCGCCCAATCGAACAGTGCGCGCATCAGCGATCCACCGAGGCCTCTCCCGCGATGTGACGGGCTGACGATCACGGATTCGCAACACAGCAATCCGCGATCGATGACGCCGTAAGCGACGGCCGCGACTTCGCCATCCAAGTACAATGTCGCAAAGCCCGCCGGCAGCGCAATCATCGCAATGACGCGGCGATAGATCTCGGCCTGCTTCGGTACGTAGCCTTGCAAGTCGATCATCACGGTAAACCAAGCGTTGTCAGGCTGCGAGGTGATCATGACGCTCGCATCGCTGCGCGCATTGTCATCCGTCAGCGCACCATAAGCACGCAACTTTCGCCCTCGGCGACAAAGCCCGCGCGATCCAGCAACTCATCGACATGCGGAAGCAGCGTCGGTACGCGCACAATCAGCGGCAGACTTTGCGCGCGATAGATCGCATGGAAGTTAGCAAGACCATCATCGTCCAATGTCGCATTGGCGTTCAGCGCATTCACTGAATTTGCGCGGCGCGACAGCCCGTCCGATAGCCGCAACAACCAGTCGCCTTGCGTCACGTGGCGCAAAGATGGCCAGGCGTTGAAGCAGGCGTGTTCGACGCGCCAGTTCAACGCTTGCGGCATCAGCCCGCCATCGCGGCAGCGATCGCCTTCAGCGCGTCGTCGGCTTTCGCGCCATCGGGACCGCCGGCCTGCGCCATGTCGGGCTTTCCGCCGCCGCCCTTGCCACCCAACACTTCCGATGCTTTGCGCACGAGATCGACCGCCGAAAAGCGATTTGTCAAATCGGATGTGACAGCGACGACCACACTGGCCTTGCCATCTTCGCTGGTCGCGACAAGCGCAACCACACCAGAGCCGATTTGCTTTTTGCCCTGATCCGCAAGGCTCTTGAGATCCTTGATCTCAATTCCAGTGACGCTCTTTGCCATCAACTTGATGCCACCGACATCTTGCACGCCGGCGTCGGAGGCATCGGCTGCACCAGCAATCGCGCCGCCGCCCATTGCGAGTTTCTTCTTGGCTTCGGACAATTCGCGTTCGAGTTTTTTGCGCTCGTCCATCAGCGCTGCGATACGCGCCGGCATGTCGTCGAGCGTGGTGCGCAATTCGGACGCTGCCGCCTTTGCCGTCGCGATCGTGGCATTGGCATTGTGGCGCGCGTGCCGACCCGTCAGCGCCTCGATCCGGCGCACGCCGGAGGCAACCGCGCTTTCGCCGGTGACGGAAATCAAACCGATGTCGCCGGTGCGATTGACATGCGTGCCGCCGCACAATTCGACTGACCAACCAAGCGCGTTACTCGGGCCTTTACCCATCGAGACGACGCGAACCTCATCGCCATACTTCTCGCCGAACAGCGCACGCGCACCGGCCTCGCGGGCATCGTCAACTGCCATCAACCGCGTGGTGACGGCGTCGTTTTCGAGCACGATATCGTTGGCGATATCTTCAACACGACGCAATTCGTCCGGTGTGATCGGCTTCTGATGCACGAAGTCGAACCGCAGACGATCGGGTGCCACCATCGAACCCTTTTGCGCGATGTGATCGCCAAGCACCTGACGCAGCGCTTCATGCAGCAGATGCGTCGCGGAATGGTTGGCGCGGATCGCCGAGCGTCTGGTGTGGTCCACATCGAGACGAACAGACTCGCCCGATTTGAGACCGTATTTCGTGACCTTTATATTGTGCACGAAGAGGTCGCCTGCATGCTTGTGAGTGGCGATCACCTCGGCGACGATTTCTCCATCCGAGGCACGCCTCAGCAAACCTGTATCGCCAACCTGCCCGCCCGACTCGGCATAAAACGGCGTCTGGTTCAGCACGATCTCGCCGCTGTCACCGACAGCGAGTTCAGTGACTTCGGAGCCACCACGAACGATCGTTTGAACGATCGCTTCGCTCGTTTCAGTGTCGTAACCAAGAAATTCTGTTGCGCCGTATTTCTCACGCAAGGGAAACCATTTGGTTTCAGAACTCGCGTCACCGGAGCCCGACCACGACGCCCGCGCCTTGGCCTTCTGCTTGTCCATCGCATCGGTAAACGAGGCAAGATCGACCGAGATGCCGCGCGAACGCAGCGCATCCTGCGTGAGGTCGAGGGGAAACCCATAGGTGTCGTATAATGTAAAAGCGGTCTCGCCGTCGAACATGTCGCCCTTTTTGAGCGCGCCGCTTTTCTCGTCGAGAATAATCAGCCCGCGATCGAGCGTCTTGCGAAAGCGCGTCTCTTCGAGCCGCAGCGTTTCCTCGATCAGCTTTTCGGCCTGCACCAGTTCCGGATAGGCCTGGCCCATTTCGCGCACCAGCGCCCAGACCAGCCGCCACATCAACGGCTCGCGGCTGCCGAGCAATTGCCCATGACGCATCGCGCGGCGCATGATCCGGCGCAGCACATAGCCGCGACCTTCATTCGACGGCAACACGCCGTCGGCGATCAGGAACGACGACGCCCGCAGATGGTCGGCGATGACGCGCAAAGACGCCTTCATCGGCCCTTGCGGATCGGCACCCGTCAGTTCCGCGATGGCGCGGATCAGTGCGACGAACAGGTCGATATCGTAATTGTCATGCTTGCCTTGCAGGACCGCCGCAACGCGCTCCAGCCCCATGCCGGTATCGATCGACGGCTTCGGCAGCGACAGGCGGTTGCCCGGTGCCAACTGGTCGAACTGCATGAAAACGAGATTCCAGATTTCGATGAAACGGTCGCCGTCTTCATCGGGCGAGCCCGGAGGGCCACCAGGAATCTTGTCACCGTGATCGAAGAAGATTTCCGAACACGGGCCGCACGGGCCGGTGTCGCCCATCTGCCAGAAATTATCCGACGTCGGAATTCGGATGATCTTGGAATCCGGCAGACCGATTTTCTTCCACAACGCATACGCTTCATCGTCTTCGGAATAGACCGTGACCAGCAGGCGATCTTTCGCCAGCCCATATTCCTTGGTGATGAGGGTCCACGCCAGTTCGATCGCCTGGTCTTTGAAGTAGTCGCCGAACGAGAAATTGCCGAGCATCTCAAAGAACGTGTGATGCCGTGCGGTGTAGCCGACATTGTCGAGATCGTTGTGCTTGCCGCCGGCGCGAACGCATTTCTGCGACGTCGTCGCGCGCTGATAGGGCCGCTTCTCGACGCCGGTAAAGACGTTCTTGAACTGCACCATGCCGGCATTGGTGAACATCAGGGTCGGATCGTTGCGTGGCACCAGCGGCGACGAGCCTACAATGTCATGGCCGTTGGCCGCGAAGTAATTCAAAAAGGCCGACCTGATTTCGTTAACGCCGCTCATCACAGTCCCATCGCACGCAGATTTCCGACGGATGCTTGTAGACGGGGGTTATGGCGCTGTCCAGAAAGGCCGCAAACATCAGGCACTTGCGGTGAATTCGGCAGGTCGTGGTTGATAATATCACGGCCGCGTTGACAGCCGCAGCGCGACCGTGGTTTCGTCAACCGCGTTAAAGATCGCGTTGGGAGAGATCGGCCACGCTCGTAAGAGTGGGGCCGACGCCGAAGGAGCAACCGCCCCGGAAACTCTCAGGCAAACGGACCGCGTGATCTAAGGACATCTGGAAAGAGCTTTGCCCGGCATGTCGGGCGCGGCCGCCGACGGGATAATACTCTCAGGCACAGCGACAGATGGGGCTTCGAATAGGTTTGCGGGATGTTCCGCGAACCGCGAGGGCCCATGATGCTTGTCGACCACGATTCGTCTTTGAAACAAACGCCGTTGCACGCGCTGCATCTGGCGCAGCTTGCGAAAATGGTGCCTTTCGCAGGCTATGACATGCCGGTGCAATATGCGCCGGGCGTGCTCAAGGAACATCTGCACACCCGCGCCGCCGCCGGGCTATTCGACGTCTCGCATATGGGCCAGATCACGCTGACGCCAAAATCGGGCCGCGTCGACGATGCGGCTTTGGCACTGGAACGCCTTGTGCCACAGGATATTCTCGCACTCGCCCAGGGCCGGCAGCGCTATGCGCAATTCACCAGTGACGAAGGCGGGATTTTGGACGATCTGATGGTGGCCAATTTCGGCGATCATCTGTTTCTCGTCGTCAACGCCGCCTGCAAGGGGGCCGACGAGGCTCATCTGCGCGCGCATCTGTCTGACGTCTGCGACATTGTCGTGCTCG
>JAYUEY010000004.1:0-17331 GCA_043739005.1 Tardiphaga sp. | reverse complement strand
CAGGCCGTGCAGTGCGTATTCCGGAAACACCACGAGGTCCATCGTGCCGAGATTGCGCCGCGCTTTACCGACCATATAGACGATGCGATCCGTCTGCCGCGCCAGATCCTGCTTGGTCACGACGACCGGCAATTGAAGTTGCACAAGGCCGATGACGACGCCTTCGGGCGATTTGTTCAGGCCGCCAAGTCCGTTCATCAGGTGCTCCTTGCGTGACGTGTCGGAATTTTGCGTAGCAAACCGGATTTCGCGGGCCAATTAAAGCGAATAATTCAGGCGCTTTGTGCGCCGGCGATGGTCATTGATCGCAACGCCGATCGTGCCTACATCAAGCACATGGCCATATCTTCGCTCGCCTCGATTCGCCCGCGCCGCTCGCCGCCCATTTTCGTTTGCAAAAAGTGCCTCAGCCGCATTGATGACGGCAAAAAGCTTCGCAAGGCTCTGAAGTCAGAAACTAAGCATCGCAGTGCTGCGCGGAACGCTAAGCCACCGCGCGTGGTGCTGACATCCTGCCTCGGTATCTGCCCGAAACGCTCCGTCGTCGTTGCAAGCGCGGAGACACTCGCTCGCGGCGAATATCTGTTGCTGAGCGACAGCGGTGCCGCCGAGAAGGCCGCCGCGATCTTGATGGGTGAGCCCGGATCGAGCGACTAGGCTTTCTTTTCCGGCAGGACTGCCGCGAACATGATTCCCATCAGCGCCGTCAGTGAGGCCACGCTGACAGCATGCAGAGCGACGATCGAATCGTAATCCGCATCGCTGTAGATTTGAAGCGGCGCACCGAGTCGGCCATCAAGAAACAGATAGACGACAAACGGCAGCGCTAGCACCGGTAGAGTGAGAGCACGTTCTTGAGGGCGGAACAGGATCGCGCCTAAAAGCACGCAGGGAATCAAAAACAATTCGACACCTGTTCGCAGCCCGACGAGCTTCACGCACAGCACTGTGTTGATAACGCCAGCGACAACCATCAACACGCGCCCGGCGAGCGCGTTGAGTCTGCCAAGCGGCGGAACCGCCAAAAACAACGGCATGGTCAGAAGCGTCAGCCAGGCCGGCCAAGCGACCGGGCCGACGATCCAGTGCAGATACAGCGGATAGAATGGCTGGTTGCTGGCGATGACGAGTGCGATGGTGCCTGCGATCTTCGCCAGCGGATCGGGATTGTCGGTGTAGGCGTTTATGCGGGACATCAAGTCTTGGAACATCGCCAGATCGCCTCGTCGCGCACACCATGCGCGCATCCACACCTGTTAGCCTGATTTCGCCGGTGACAGGAACCCTTGTCGTGACTGATGGTTTCTGCGCACGGAATTTGGTCCCGGCATTTGGCGGTTTCGGTCCAACGCTGAATTGATTTGGAATTCTTCCAATTTCGCGAGAATATCGTTCAACTGACGACGCACCGAGGCGATATGCGCCGCGTCTTGAGAAATTCTTGGAAGAGAGACTGCGATGGCAAGCCTCAATATCAATGGCAAGATCTTCGAGGTCGATGCTGAAATGGACACGCCCTTGCTCTGGGTGATCCGCGAAAATGTCGGTCTTACTGGAACCAAATATGGCTGCGGCATCGCGCAATGTGGCGCCTGTACCGTGCATGTCGGCGGCGAACAAGTCCGCTCCTGCAGCATGCCGCTGAGCGAAGCCATCGGTAAGGACATCACCACGATCGAAGGCCTCGCCAAGGATGGCGTCATGCACAAGGTGCAGCAGGCCTGGATTGCCAACGATGTGCCGCAGTGCGGCTATTGCCAGAGCGGCATGATTATGTCGGTTGCGGCTCTGTTGCAGAGCATCCCGAAACCGACCGACGCTGATATGAATCTCGCGATTTCCAACGTCTGCCGTTGCGGCACATTCCAGCAGGTGCGTGAAGCCATTCACGCCGCCGCAAACGCTTGAGGGATCGATCATGACTCATATTCCTTCTATGAATCGTCGTTCCTTCGTGATTGGTGCCGCCGCTGTCGGCAGCGGTCTCGCGGTCGGTTTTGACCTGCCTTTCGAAGGCTCCGGCGTCGCGCGTGCCGCCGATGGCTCGCCCGAGGTGACTGCATGGGTGGTAATCCGACCTGACGACACTGTGGTGATCCGCATCGCCCGCTCCGAGATGGGGCAGGGCTCGTTGACGGGTCTCGCGCAACTCGTGGCAGAAGAACTCGAATGCGACTGGTCGAAAGTCACGACCGAATATCCGACGCCCGGCCAAAGCGTCGCGCGCAAGCGAGCATGGGGTGATTTCTCCACCGGAGGCAGTCGAGGCATCCGCTCGTCGCAGGATTACGTCCGCAAGGGAGGCGCGACCGCGCGCATCATGCTGGTGCAGGCGGCAGCGAACAACTGGAACGTGCCCGCCAGCGAATGCAAAGCGGAAAAGAGCATCATCACACACACGCCATCTGGGCGCACGCTGACTTACGGCAAGGTCGCCGAAGCCGCCGCCAAGGTCACGCCGCCGACGAACGTCACGCTGAAGGATCCGAAGGACTGGACCATCGCCGGCAAGCCGCTGAAGCGGCTCGATACAGTGGACAAGACCAACGGCAAGATGATGTACGGCGCGGACATCAAGCTGCCCGGCATGCTGAACGCCGCGATCAAGGATTGTCCGGTTTTCGGCGGCAAGCTGAAAAGCTATGACGAGGCCAAGATTACCGGCATGAAAGGCGTCAAGAAAGTCGTTCGCGTCAGCGACAGCGCGGTCGCTGTCATCGCCGACACCTATTGGCGCGCGAAAGTGGCACTCGATGCGTTGCCGATCGTCTGGGACGACGGCGAAAACGCCAAGGTCTCAAGCGGATCGATCGCTGCGTGGCTAGCCGAAGGCCTTGATGCCGATCAGCCCGCTTTTGTCGGCAATGCGGTCGGCGACATCAAGGCCGCCAAGGCGAGTGCCGCCAAGACCGTCGAAGCTGTCTACTCCTATCCTTATCAGAACCACGCCACGATGGAGCCGATGAACGCAACGGCGCTTTACACGGCGGACAAATGTGAGGTGTGGACCGGCACGCAGAATGGCGAGGCGGTGTTTGCTGCCGTCGTCGAAGCCTCCGGCCTGCAAACCAGCCAATGCGAGGTCTATAAGGTCATGCCCGGTGGCGGCTTTGGCCGGCGCGGTATGACGGATTATGTGCGCCAGGCCGTCGCCATCGCCAAGCAGATGCCGGGCACGCCGGTGAAGCTGATGTGGTCGCGCGAAGAGGACATGTTGCACGGCCGCTATCACCCGATCACGCAGAGCAAGATGATCGGCACCTTTGATGCAGACAATAATCTCACCGGGCTGCATATGCGTATTTCGGGGCAGTCGATTCTGGCCAGCGTCCGGCCCGAGGCGATGCAGAACGGCATGGACCCGGCGACGTTTCAGGGCCTCAATGCGACCGGCGAAGCCGCGATCGGCTACACCGTGCCGAATCTGCTGATTGATCATTCGATGCGCAATCCGCATGTGCCGCCAGGTTTCTGGCGCGGCGTTAATATCAACCAGAACGCGATTTATCTCGAATGTTTCATGGACGAACTGGCCCATGCGGCCGGGCAGGATCCGCTTGAATTCCGTCGCAAGCTGATGGGCAAGCATTCGAAGCATCTTGCCGTGCTGAACGCCGTCGCCGAGCGGATCGGCTGGGATAAGCCCGCGCCGCAAGGTATCTATCGCGGCCTTTGTCACCACATGGGTTTTGGCAGCTATGTTGCCGGAGCCGCCGAAATCTCAGTCACGGATGGCAACAAGATCAAGGTCCATCGCATCGTGGCCGCGACCGATCCGGGCTATGCAGTGAATCCGGCGCAGATCGACCGGCAGATCGCCGGCTCCTTCGTCTATGGCCTGTCGGCTTTGTTCTATGGCGAATGCACGGTGAAGGACGGCCGCATCGAGCAGGAGAATTTCGACACCTATCAATCGATGAAGATGGCCGAAATGCCGAAGGTTGAGTCGATCCTGATGCCGAGCGGCGGATTTTGGGGCGGCGTCGGCGAACCGACGATCTGCGTTGCAGCGCCTGCCGTGCTGAATGCGTATTTCGCGGCAACTGGAAAACGCATACGCAACGTGCCGCTCAAGACCCACGATATCGTCTTCGCATGAGGATGCTCGTCGTGGCGGCGATGCTCGTATCAGGCGCGGCGGTGGCCGGCTCGCCGCCCGGCGCAGCGTCCTGCTCCGGCTGCCACGCGACAAGCGGGAAGCCTTCGGCGCTACCGTCGATTTTCGCCCGCGAGGCCAATGACACCTTGGCGACAATGATCGCGTTTCGCGATGGCACGCGCCCAGCGACGGTGATGAACCGCATCGCCAAGGGTTTTTCCGATGACGAGTTGCGCGCGATCGCTGCGTGGCTCGCGACGCAGAAACCATGATGACCCGGCACCGCACGACGCGCCGTGATTTTCTTCGCGCTGCTGCTGCGTTGTCGATCGCTTTGCCGATGCCTGCACTGGCGCAGGGTGCCGCCAAGATCGTCGTAATCGGCGGTGGCTTCGGCGGTGCCAGTTGCGCGCGGGCTTTGCGTCAACTCGATCCGGAACTCCAGGTCACGCTCGTCGAGCCGAACGCGGTGTTCACCGCGTGCCCAATGAGCAACGAAGTCATTGCCGGTGATCGTTCGCTCGATACGCAATACTTCACCTACGACAAAATTGCCGCCGACGGCATCGTGGTCGTCGCGCAACTGGCGACGCAAATCGACGCGCAGGCAAAGACGATCGGCCTCGCCGATGGATCGGCTCTTGGTTATGATCGTCTTATTCTGTCGCCCGGTATCGATCTGCGTTTCGATGCGCTGACGGGGTATGACGAAGCAGCCGCCGAGAAAATGCCGCATGCCTGGAAGGCAGGTGCGCAGACGCTTCTGCTGCGCAAGCAATTGGAGGCGATGGAGGACGGCGGCGTCGTCGCGATCTGCGCACCCGCCAATCCGTTTCGTTGTCCGCCGGGGCCCTATGAGCGCGCCAGCTTGATCGCGCATTATCTCAAGACCACAAAGCCGCGCTCCAAACTGCTGATCCTCGATGCCAAGGACACGTTCTCCAAACAACGTCTGTTTCAGGCCGCATGGAAAGACCTTTATCCCGGCATCGTCGAATGGGTCTCGCTCTCGCAAGGCGGTGCGGTGACATCTGTCGATCCCGCGACCAACACGCTCAGAACTGATTTCGCGACCTATAAGGTTCAAGTTGCCAATGTGATCCCGCCGCAGCGCGCAGGGCGCATCGCGCAGAGCGCCGGTGTCGCCGACAAATCCGGCTGGTGTCCGATTGATCCGGTGACCTTCGAAGCTAGGCAAGTACCGAACATTCACGTCATCGGCGATGCCTGCATCGGCGGTGCCATGCCGAAATCGGCTTTCGCTGCCAACGTACAAGCCAAGACCTGCGCTGCGGCTGTCGTCGCACTATTGTCAGGTGAGACGCCGGTGACGCCGAAACTCATCAATACCTGTTATTCTTTGGTCGCGCCGGATTATGGCATCTCCGTCGCCGGCGTTTATGCACCGAAAAACGGCCTGCTCGCCGACATCGACGGCGCGGGTGGCACCAGTCCGCTTGATGCGTCGCATGAGGTTCGGGCGCGGGAAGCCCTCTATGCGCACAACTGGTTCGACACGATTACGGGTGAGGTCTTTGGTTAAGCCGCTGCATACCGGTGCGGCTCTCGCATTGCTCGCTTGGCAAAGCGTGGCGCATGCGGATGTCCTGCGCGACGTCGCGATCGTCGTTGATGCGATTCCTGTTTCGTTGACCGGCAAACTGGGCGACGCGACGCGCGGCCATGACATCGTCGCAGCGCGGCAAAATACTTGCCTGTTGTGCCACAGCGGACCGTTCGCCGAACAGACCGGCAATCTTGCACCCGATCTTACGGGCACCGGTAGCCGCTGGTCCGAAGGGCAATTGCGCTTGCGGATGGTCGATGCGTCGCGTCTTAATGCGGCGACGATCATGCCCTCTTATTATCGTATCGAAGGCTTGCAGCGCGTTGCGACGTCGCTACGAGGCAAGCCGATCCTGTCGGCCGAGCAGATCGAGGACGTCGTGGCGTATCTCGCGACGCTACGTGACGAGAAGCCCAAATGATCACTGCAAGCCGCCGCCAGTTTATCGGAAGCGCCGCGCTCGGCATGCTGGGGGTCAGCCTGCGTTCGGCGCATGCGACGCCAACGTCGATGCAATCTGCTATCAACGATGTCGTGAAGGGTGCCGTGATCAGGCGGGGAAAAGTTAGGCTCGACGTGCCGCCTTTGGTCGAGAACGGCAATACTGTGCCGCTGGTCGTTGCCGTCGACAGCCCGATGTTAGTGGATCAGCACGTCGTCAGCATACATATTTTCAATGAGAAGAATCCGCAGCCGAATGTTGGTAATTTCTATCTCGGCCCGCGTGCCGGCCGTGCGCAGATTTCAACCCGCATTCGCCTGTCTGACACGCAAACGCTGATCGCAATTGCGAAACTGTCCGACGGCTCGTTCTGGTCGGCGACCGCCGATGTGGTCGTAACGCTCGCGGCCTGCACCGAGGAGGCGACGTGATGGCCGCGCTCATCAATGTGCCGTCGTCCGCGAAACGCGGCGATGTAATCGAGATCAAGACTCTGATGTCACACATCATGGAGACCGGCTTTCGCCACACGGTGACGGGCGTGGCAATTCCGCGCAATATCATCACGGAATTCACCTGTCGCTATAATGGCGTCGAGGTTTTTCGCGCCGATCTTTTTCCAGCCTTTTCAGCCAATCCTTTCATCACGTTTTTTACCGTGGCGACAGATAGCGGCACGTTTGAATTTCACTGGATCGGCGATAACGGTTTTGCCGAAACCGCAACGGCTGATATTGCCGTCACATGAGGCTTTTGCGCGTTATCGCTGCCGTGATGCTCGCGATCATCGTCGCGCCGCACGTCATGGCGAACGACATTCCGGTCAACGAACGCCGCTCCGGCGCGACGTTCATGGCCCCGGAAACCCAGGCGATGCAGGCCGACGACACGGCCAATCCCGGCATACTCGGCGTGATCGATGGCGAAGCACTATGGAACTCAAAATTGGGTGCAGCCGATAAATCCTGTGCGAGTTGCCACACCGAGTCTCGCACAAGCATGAATGGCGTCGCTGCGCGATATCCGGCATTTGATGAAACGCTTAAACGCCCCGTCGATCTCGAACAGCGCGTCAATCTGTGTCGAGTCAATAACCAACAGGCTCCGCCGCTGACGCCCGACAGCCGCGAGATGCTGGCGCTGACGGCGTTGATCGGCCGTCAATCGCGTGGCATGGCGATCGGCGGCGGCAATGATCCGCGTCTCGCACCGTTCGTCGAAAAAGGCCGCGAGATTTTCACGCGCCGTCAGGGACAACTCAATCTCGGCTGCGTGAATTGTCATGACGACAATTGGGACAAGCGCCTGGTCGGCTCGGCAATCACGCAAGGTCACCCAACCGGCTATCCGGTATATCGGCTTGAATGGCAGGGGCTTGGCTCGCTGCAACGACGGCTGCGCAACTGCATGGTCGGGATGCGCGCGCAGCCATTTGAGCCTGACGGACCAGAGGCGGTCGCACTTGAACTGTTCCTGATGTCGCGTGCACGGGGAATGCTCGTCGAAACGCCAGCAGTGCGGCCTTAACGCATGGCGATCATCCGCACCGACGTGGATCTTTTCGCCGGTTGCACATCTGCCCTGCATGCAAACTTACCAAAACGCCTTGACGCGGTGGCGTCCTGTGGCAATCGTCATTGAATATGACGCTTGATGTTTACACTCCAGACCTCTTTGCCGACGATCGAAAGGCGATGCCGCTCGATGCCGGTGCAATGGTGCTCGGCGGCTTTGCACGCGACCACGCGAAATGTCTGATGGCCGACATAGCTTTGATTGAATCCGTTGCGCCGTTCCGCCATCTGGAGACACCGGGTGGGCGCCGGATGTCGGTTGCGATGACCAATTGCGGCGGGTTCGGCTGGGTGTCGGACCGCGGAGGCTATCGTTATACGACGCACGATCCGATCACCGGCCGTGGATGGCCGGCGATGCCGTGGTCATTCCTTGCGCTCGCGACAAGCGCTGCTGCTGCCGCAGGCTTCGCGTCTTTTGCGCCGGATGCCTGTCTGGTCAATCGTTATGAGCCGGGTGCGCGGCTGACGCTGCATCAGGATCGCGATGAGGCGACGATGAGTGCACCAATCGTGTCCGTCTCGCTCGGGTTGCCGGCGACATTTCTCTGGGGTGGGCTGACCCGTAACGTCAGACCGAGGCGCGTCGCGTTGTATCATGGCGATGTCGTGGTGTGGGGCGGGCCGGCGCGCCTGACATTTCACGCTATCGACACATTGGCCGATGGCTTGCACGAAAGCGTCGGACGATTGCGTTATAATCTGACGTTTCGAAAGGCCGTATGACCGCGTATTGGTGCAGGCGATGAACTGGCTCAAGACAGGCGTGCTCGATCCGCAAGGCCCGGTCGCGACCTCGCAATTGCAGATCTTGATCAACGCGACTGTGATCATGTTGGCCGTTATCGTGCCGGTGATCGTGCTGACGCTGACTTTCGCCTGGTGGTTCCGCGCCGGCAATAAGCGCGCCAAATACAAACCTGACTGGGCCTATTCGGGGCAGATCGAACTCGTCGTATGGTCGATCCCAACACTGATCGTGCTGTTTCTCGGCGGCATTGCGTGGATCGGCTCGCACGATCTCGACCCACGAAAGCCTCTGGTCTCGGCGAACCCAGCGGTCACCATTCAGGTCGTGTCGCTCGACTGGAAATGGCTGTTCATTTATCCGGAGCAGGAGATTGCGAGCGTCAACCGCCTCGTCATGCCGGTCGGCACGCCGGTCAAATTTCAGATTACGTCGGCGACGGTCATGAACAGCTTCTTCGTGCCGCAACTCGGCAGCCAGATTTATGCGATGTCCGGCATGACGACTGAACTGAACCTTCAGGCCGATCGCGCAGGCAGCTATCCCGGATTTTCCGCGCAGTTCAGCGGCGAGGGATTTTCAGGAATGCGATTCAATGCCGACGCGATGCCAAAGGCTGAGTTCGACGCATGGGTCGCCAATGCGAAGCAGGATGGCAGCCAGCTCGATCCTAAAAGTTACGACGAATTAGCCAAACCCAGTTCGGCCGTGCCGCCGATGACCTATGGCGCTCTTGCGCCGGACATGTTCGGGCACGTTCTTCGCGGCGGCCAGCCAATGGCCAGCGCAATGGGCAAAGCATCGCAACCGATGCCGATGCATCAGCAACGGAATTAACATGTTCGGAAAACTGACTTGGGACGCGATCCCACTCCACGATCCGATCCCGCTGGCGGCGGCGGCGCTGATCGCCGTGACGGCGGCGGTCCTTGTCGGCATCGTGATAAAGACCCGCGCATGGCCGTATCTTTGGCGCGAATGGATCACAAGCGTCGATCACAAGCGGATCGGCGTGATGTATGTGATGCTCGCATTGGTGATGCTGATGCGCGGCTTTACCGATGCGATCATGATGCGGACGCAACTGGCGCTCGCGGCGGCTGGTGCCCAAGGCTATCTGCCGCCCGAGCACTACAACCAAATCTTCTCCGCCCATGGCACAATCATGATTTTCTTCGTCGCGATGACCTTTATGGTCGGGTTGATGAACTTCGTTGTGCCGCTGCAACTTGGCATTCGCGACGTTGCTTTTCCCGTGCTGAATTCCGTCAGCTTCTGGCTCACGGCATCGGGCGTGCTGCTCATCAACGTCTCGCTGGTGATCGGCGAATTCGCCAAGACAGGATGGCTGGTCTATCCGCCGCTGTCGGAACTGGCCTATTCGCCCGGCGTCGGCGTCGATTACTATCTCTGGGCCTTGCAGATTTCCGGTACCGGAACGCTGCTGTCCGGCATCAACCTGACAACGACGATCCTGAAAATGCGCGCGCCCGGCATGGGCTATACACGGATGCCTATTTTTTGCTGGACGGCGCTGGCGTCGAACCTGCTGATCATCGCGGCCTTCCCGATCCTGACAGCGACCTTCACGATGCTGCTGCTCGATCGCTATCTCGGCTTCCACTTTTTCACCAATGATTTTGGCGGAAACGCCATGATGTATATCAACTTGATTTGGGCGTGGGGCCACCCGGAAGTCTACATCCTCATCCTGCCGGCCTTCGGTGTATTTTCCGAGGTGATCACGACGTTCTCCGGCAAACCCTTGTTCGGGTATCGCTCGATGGTGATCGCGACAATGGCGATCTGCGTGTTGTCCTTCATGGTCTGGCTGCATCACTTCTTCACGATGGGCGCAGGTGCTGACGTGAATGGGTTCTTCGGCATCATGACGATGATTATCGCGGTGCCGACGGGCGTGAAGGTATTCAATTGGCTGTTCACGCTGTATGGCGGCCGCATCCGCTTCAATACACCGTTGTTGTGGGCGCTTGGCTTCATGGTAACATTCGTGATCGGCGGCATGACTGGCGTCTTGCTCGCGGTGCCGCCGGCGGATTTCGTGCTCCACAACAGCCTGTTTTTGGTCGCGCATTTTCATAACGTCGTCATCGGCGGCGTTATCTTCGGTGCGTTTGCGGGTTATCATTACTGGTTTCCAAAAGCGTTTGGATTCACGCTGGATGAAA
Organism: Tardiphaga sp.; assembly: GCA_043739005.1. Lineage (GTDB taxonomy): Bacteria > Pseudomonadota > Alphaproteobacteria > Rhizobiales > Xanthobacteraceae > Tardiphaga. The sequence continues at coordinate 6,712 of JAYUEY010000004.1, read as the reverse complement.
CGCTGGGCAAGGCCGTGTTCTGGTGCTGGCTGATCGGTTTTTATCTGGCTTTCATGCCGCTCTATCTGCTCGGCCTGATGGGCGCAACACGACGGATGCAGCATTATGCCAATCCCGACTGGCAGCCGCTGATGATCGTGGCATGGGTCGGCGCGCTGGTGATCCTTGCGGGCATTGTGCTGACCATCGTGCAACTCGTCGTCAGTATCCGCACGCGCGATCAACGTCGCGATACGACTGGCGATCCGTGGCAAGGCCGCACGCTGGAATGGTCGATCCCGTCGCCGCCGCCGCCGTGGAATTTCGCGGTGCTGCCGCATGTCGAAGGCGAAGACGCTTATTGGCAAATCAAGAAACGGGCGAGGGAGCAGGGCGTCGGCGATCCCGTGCCGGAAGACATTGAGATGCCACACAACTCCTCTGTTGGTGTCATTTTGGCGTTCTTTGCCTTCGTTCTCGGGTTCGCGTTGGTCTGGCATATCTGGTGGCTGGCCATCGTCGGTATGTTCGGTGCCTTCGCGGCAGCGACGGCGCATGCGTGGCGGGTCACGACCGAAACCACGATCTCTGCGGAAGAGATTGCCAGATATGGCAGCGCACAGCGGGCGTCATCATGAGCGGATCCGATCTCAGCGCGCTCGCCAATACGTCAGGGCATAATGACGGCGACGAAATGCCAATCTCCGAGCGCGGCCCGGCAAGTAAGGATGTTGTGTCTGCTTTCGGCTTCTGGCTATTTCTGCTCAGTGACATCGTGATCTTTTCAGGCCTGTTCGCGGCCTATGCGGTGCTTGCGGATCAGACTGCGGGCGGCCCGGCGGGCGCGCAACTCTTCAACCGCACCCAGGTCTTCATCGAGACGATGTGTCTCTTAGCGTCCAGCTTCACCTGCGGCCTGATGTCGATCGGCATCGACCGGCACAATAAGACGATGACCTACGGCTGGGCTGCCGTAACTTTCCTGCTCGGCGTGATCTTTGTCACCCTCGAAGGGCATGAATTCGCCGGCATGGTCGCGAATGGGGCTGGGCCGTCGCGCAGCGCCTTCCTGTCGGCGTTCTTCACGCTGGTCGGCACTCACGGCATCCATGTCGTGATTGGGCTGTGCTGGCTGGTGGTGATGCTGGCTCAGGTCGCGACATTGGGCTTTCAGCCCATCGTCCTGCGGCGGCTCCGCTGCTTCAGCCTTTTTTGGCACGCGCTCGATATCGTCTGGGTCGGCGTCTTCAACATCGTCTATCTCGGAGTACGGTGATGGCTAAATCAAAGGGTATGCCGGATCAGAAGACCGACAAGGCACCGGGCGACAAGCCGGACAATAGCGGGCTTAAGAATTACGCGGCCGGGCTCGCCTTAGCGGCGGCGCTGACGCTGGCTTCATTTTGGGCTGCGGATTCAAAACAGGTTTGGGGGCCGGCTGTGCCTGTGTTGCTGGCCGCGCTCGCCATTGGCCAGATGGGCGTGCATCTGGTGTTCTTCCTGCACATCACCACGGCACCTGACAACACCAACAACATTCTGGCGCTGGCCTTCGGCGTTTTCGTCGTCGGCCTCGTCGTATTTGGCTCGATCATCATTATGACGAATCTCAACGACGCGATGATGCCGATGGATCAATTGATGAAGATGCAAAGATAGCCGCGTCCGGCGGGGACCGGGCTAGTTTTTTTGCACGCCGATACCCACTGGCGATCTTGCGAATTTTCTCGGCGAGATGGACCAAAGCTAGACGGATGCAGCGCGCTCAGTCATAGACAGCGCAGCTTGGCGCAGTCGCGCGGGCGGCCTGTTTCAATCCTGATGGCTGGTATTTCATGACGGCAAGCAATCCCCTGGCGCGATCCGATCTTAAGGTCCTCCTTCTCGAAGGCGTCAACGACAGCGCGGTCGAGCTGTTCACTGAATCGGGCTATACGAATATCGAGCGGCTGCCCAAGGCACTCGATCCCGACGAGTTGCGTGAGGCGATCAAGCATGTCGATCTGATCGGCATTCGTTCGCGCACGCAGTTGACGCATGATATTTTTGCCGCGAGCAATAGGCTGATCGCGGTGGGCTGTTTCAGCGTCGGCACCAATCAGGTCGAACTAAACGCGGCGCGCCTGCGCGGCATTCCGGTTTTCAATGCGCCGTTCTCGAATACGCGCAGCGTTGCTGAACTGGTGATCGGCGAAATCGTGATGCTGCTGCGGCGCATCCTGCCGCGATCAACGGCCGCGCACGAAGGCGGCTGGGATAAATCGGCAACCAATAGCCGCGAGGTGCGCGGCCGTACCCTCGGAATCGTCGGTTACGGCAATATCGGCACGCAATTGTCGACGCTGGCCGAGGCGATGGGTATGAAGGTCATCTATTACGATCACACAGACAAACTCCGCCACGGCAATACCGAGCCGACCGCCAGCTTGCGTGAATTGCTGGAGCGTAGCGACATCGTCAGCCTGCACGTGCCGGAAACGCCCGCGACGCACGGCATGATCGGCGAAGCCGAATTGCGCGTGATGCCGAAGGGCTCATACCTGATCAACAACAGTCGCGGCACCGTGGTCGATCTCGATGCGTTGGCGGCTGCATTGCGCGACGGCCATCTTGCCGGTGCGGCGCTCGACGTTTTTCCGGTCGAGCCGACGTCGAATTCGGATCGTTTTTTCAGCCCGCTACAAGGGCTCGGCAATGTGATCCTGACGCCGCATATCGGCGGCTCGACGGAGGAGGCGCAGGACCGCATCGGCAAGGAAGTCGCGCGCAAGATGATCGACTATTTCGAAAGCGGTGCGACGATGGGCGCGGTCAATTTTCCGCAGGTCCAGTTGAACGTGCGCCCGATCGGCATCCGGCTCAGCCATGTCCATCGCAACGTGCCTGGCATGCTGCGGCGACTGAACGAGGTGTTCCTGTCGCATGACATCAACATCATCGCGCAATATCTCGAAACCAGTGGCGATGTCGGTTATGTGGTTCTCGATGCGGAAATGCCGGGTGGCATCGGCCGCGATATTCTCGAGGAGATTCGTGGGCTCGACGGCACCATCGCCGCGCGTCTCGTCTATGATCATGGCGGCGCTGGCGGATAATCGCGCGGGATCGAGCCTGCATGGTGCCGAGTTCTGATGTCGGGCGAATTGTGCTGAGTCTTGATCGGCGTCGCAAACGGTCTGCAAACTGAGCCAGCGCGTGTTGAGTTTCGTTTGAACGATATCGCTAAATATTACCTGAGCGGTCGCGATCGGGTGCCGCGCACTTCGCCCTTTCGCAACTGGATGATATCGAATAGAGCACCTGCAACACTTTCTTCCGAGCTTGAAATTCATGATCCGTCTCGACAACATCAGTAAGCAGCAAGGCCATCAGATCCTCTTTATCGAGGCGTCGGCGGCGCTGTTGAAGGGTGAAAAGGTCGGTCTCGTCGGTCCCAATGGCGCGGGCAAGACGACTCTGTTCCGCATGATGACCAGCCAAGAGGTACCTGACGAAGGTCAAGTGGCCGTCGATCGGGGCGTCAGCATCGGCTATTTCAGTCAGGACGTCGGCGAGATGGCCGGCCGAAGCGCCGTCTCCGAGGTGATGGACGGAGCAGGCCCGGTCAGCGCGGTTGCGACGGAGCTGAAAGAGCTTGAGACGGCGATGGCCGATCCCGATCAAGCCGATAAAATGGACGCGATCATCACACGCTATGGTGAAGTTCAGGGCCGCTTTGAGGAACTCGACGGCTACGCGCTTGATGGCCGCGCGCGCGAAGTGCTGGCGGGCTTAGGCTTCAACGAGGAGATGATGGACGGCGATGTCAGCGCACTGTCGGGCGGCTGGAAAATGCGCGTAGCGCTGGCGCGTATTCTTCTGATGCGTCCCGACGTGATGCTACTCGACGAGCCGAGCAACCATCTTGATCTCGAAAGCCTGATCTGGCTCGAACAATTTCTGAAGGGCTATGAGGGCGCGCTGCTGATGACGTCGCATGATCGCGAGTTCATCAACCGTATCATCACCAAGGTCGTCGAGATCGATGGCGGCGGGCTCACCACCTATTCCGGCAATTATGATTTCTACGAACAGCAACGCGCTTTGAACGAGAAACAACAGCAGGCCCAGTTCGAGCGCCAGCAGGCGATGCTGTCGAAGGAAATCAAGTTCATCGAGCGCTTCAAGGCACGCGCATCGCATGCGGCGCAGGTGCAGAGCCGCGTTAAGAAGCTGGATAAGATCGAGCGCGTCGAGCCGCCGAAGCGCCGTCAGGCAGTGTCCTTCGACTTTTTGCCTGCGCCGCGCTCTGGCGAGGACGTCGTGAGCCTGAAGAATGTTCATAAGGGCTATGGCAGCCTGAGAATCTATGAAGGGCTGGACTTCTCCGTTCGCCGCCGCGAGCGCTGGTGCATCATGGGCGTCAACGGCGCAGGCAAATCGACTTTGCTAAAGCTGGTAACGGGCGCGACGCAACCGGACGATGGGTCTGTCGCGATGGGCGGCAGCGTCAAGCTGGGCTATTTCGCGCAGCATGCGATGGAAGTGCTCGACGGCGAACGCACGGTGTTTCAGTCGCTGGAAGATTCCTTCCCGCAGGCGGGCCAGGGGTCGCTGCGCGCATTGGCTGGTTGTTTCGGGTTCTCCGGCGACGATGTCGAAAAGCGTTGTCGCGTCTTGTCGGGCGGCGAGAAAGCGCGGCTGGTGATGGCGCAAATGCTGTTCGATCCGCCGAATTTTCTGGTGCTCGACGAGCCGACAAACCATCTCGACATGGCGACGAAGGAAATGCTGATTGCCGCGCTTGCACAGTTCGAAGGCACGATGCTGTTCGTCTCACATGACCGACATTTTCTGGCGGCGTTGTCGAACCGCGTACTGGAACTTACGCCGGACGGCATTCACCAATATGGCGGCGGCTATACGGAGTATGTCGCGCGAATAGGCCAGGAAGCACCGGGCTTGCGGACTTGATGCGACGATCTGGAACATTGTCCGGCGATGACGATTAGCTATCGTTGCGGTGGTGTCATCGCGTTGTTATTGCAAGCAGTTCTGGATCTGATTGAATGGCTCAGCACCCCACCGGGGATCAAGTTGCAGACTTCGTGAAGTCGCATGATCTGCAAGGATTTTCGGGTGACGCCAATTTTGACGATATCACCGCATTCGCCGCCAATCTGTGCGATACGCCAACCGCGCTTGTCAGCATTGTCGAAGATACGCGGCAGAGATTCCTGTCCCGCGTCGGCATCGATGTTGCCGAAACCTCACGCGATGTATCGTTCTGCGCACATGCGATGCAGCAGCTAGATATGATGATCGTTCCGGATGCGACCAAGGATTCACGCTTTGCGCAAAATCCGCTGGTCACGGGCGCGCCGTTCATTCGCTTTTATGCAGGTTCGCCGCTGATTTCAGATGACGGACAGTCGCTCGGTGCGCTTTGCGTCATTGATGACAAGCCACGCGACGGCCTGACCGATCTCCAGATACAGGGTCTTACTCTGCTCGCGCGGCAGGTGATGCTCGGCTTGCGATCGCGCCGCGTCGCCAAGATTACGCGCGATCATGAAACCGAAGTCGAGCGCACGCTGACGGAAAGTGAGCAGAAGTTTCGCGTGCTTGCCGACAGCATGCCGCAAATGGTGTGGTCCACGCTGCCCGATGGGTTTCACGACTACTACAATGCGCGCTGGTACGAGTTCACAGGAGTGCCGGAAGGGTCGACTGATGGCGAGGGCTGGAACGGGATGTTTCATGTCGACGATCAGGAGATGGCGTGGGGAAAATGGCGGCAGTCACTAGCGACCGGCGAGCCATACGAGGTCGAATATCGCCTGCGTAACAGTCAAGGCCAGTATCGCTGGACGCTCGGGCGCGCTTTGCCGCTACGTGACACGGACGGCAAGATCGTGCGCTGGTTCGGCACCTGCACCGATATTCACGATCAGAAGCTGATGCTGGAAAATCGCGAGATCATCAGTCAGGAACTTAGCCATCGCATCAAGAATATTTTTTCGGTGATCGGTGGTCTCATCAGCCTATCGCGACGCGCACATCCGGAGATGGCAGATCTCGCCGCTGATCTGCGGAGCCGTGTGATGGCCCTCGGCCGCGCCCATGATTTTGTGCGGCCACATAGCGCGCACTCGCACCCAGCGACACGGCAGACCAACCTGCACGGCATGCTTGATGAATTGTTGTCGCCCTATAATTCAGCCAGTCAGGATAAGATCATCATCAAGGGCGATAATCCGCCAATCGATGATCGCTCGACAACGCCGCTTGCACTGATTTTTCACGAATTGGCAACGAATGCCGCCAAATATGGCGCGCTATCGAATCTGGACGGGCACATCATCATCCTCATCGCGCAGTCGAACGATATCGTACAGATCGACTGGACCGAAATCGACGGTCCGCCAGTGATGGAAGAACCCGTGCGTGAAGGATTCGGGTCAAAGCTGCTTGAAATGAGCATCGAGCGTCAGCTCGGCGGCAACTTTAAACGCATCTGGAAGCCGGAAGGTCTGCAGACGCAGCTCAACATTCCGGTGACGGCGATGTCGCGGGAAAAGGAAATTGCTTAAGTTCGTTGTTTCATTTTTTCGAAACTGAGGTTGCACGAGCTGGACCGCTTCCGGCGAACCTGTCTTCTCGCAATCCTCAACAGACTCAGAACAACGTAATGTTTGTCAGCTCATCTTTACCGCATGCACCGGCGGCGTGGTGCACGGCATTCAGAATAGAC
>JAYUEY010000003.1:0-31658 GCA_043739005.1 Tardiphaga sp. | reverse complement strand
TTGATCGACCTGCTAGTCGATGACGCTGAATTGGAGAAGCGCCGCGCGGCGCTGCCACCGATCACAACGCCCGACTGGGCTAAGCGCGGCTATGCGCATCTGTTTCACGAAACGATTTTGCAGGCCGACGAAGGTTGCGATTTCGATTTCATGACTGGGGAAGGGAAGGGGTAGGGTTTGTTTACGCCGCTGCGACAGCCATCTCGCCGAATTCGCCAATGCGGCCGACCGAAATCATCTTCGTCTTTACCAGCGCGTTCACGGCGATGATCGCGGCGGGCAGTGCGTCGATCGCGCAGGGTCGCGCGAACAGATAGCCCTGACCCTTGGCGCAACCTTGTTCCACAAGGAAATCCCACTGCGCTTGCGTCTCGATGCCTTCGGCAAGCACGGGAATGCCGAGGCTGCGGCCGAGCGCCATCACCGTGCCGATGATCGCGGCGGCCGAGGCGTCCTGCGGGACCCGTTTCACGAAAGACTGGTCGAGTTTGATCTTGTCGAACGGGAACGCATGCAGCGTCGCCAATGACGAATGTCCGGTACCAAAATCGTCCATCGCGATCGATATGCCCATGCTTTTCAGCTTGCGCAAAATATGCAGCCCGCGCGTCGGATCCGACATCAACGTCGATTCCGTGACTTCGATTTCGAGCCGGCGCGGCGACAATTCCGTCTCGATCAGGATGGCATGAATGGTCTCGGCGAGATCGTCGCGGTTCAGTTGCTTCGGCGAAATGTTGACGGCAACCGTGCCGGGAATGCGTCCCGTGGCGGCATCGGTGCAAGCCTGGCGTAGCGCCCAGATGCCCATTGCGTTGATCACATCGGTTTCTTCTGCGAGCGGAATGAATTCGGCTGGCGAGATCATGCCGCGCTTGGGATGCGTCCAGCGCATCAAGGCCTCCGCGCCGATAATCGCGCCGTCGCTGAGTTCGGTCTGCAATTGGTAATGCAACGTCGGCTCGCCGCGATCGCAGGCGCCGTGAAGATCGCGCGACAATGCGCGCCGCGACCGTGCGGCATCTTCCATCTCGCGATGATAGGCGCAGATGCCGCCGCGCTGGCTGCTTTTGCTTCGCTGCATCGCGAGCTTGGCATTGCTAAGCAGCTGATCGCGTTCCGGCGTATCGATCGGGAAGATCGAATAACCAATCGACGCGGTCAGCGTCACCGAATGGCCTTTGACGTCGAAAGGAATCGAGAAGGCATCGGACAGGCGGGCGGCAAAAGTAGCGGCGTCGTGCGGGTGGTTGCCGGACATTTGCAACGCCAGGAATTCGTCGCCGCTTTGCCGCGCGAGAAACTCGCCGGTGCCGATCGTGCCGCGCATACGATCCGCGACCGCGATCAGCAGCATGTCGCCGGCGCTGTGGCCGTAGAGATCGTTGATATCCTTGAAGCCGTCGACATCGATCGAGAAGGCCGCGAGTTTGTGGGCGATCTCATGCGCCTCGGCGGCGCTGAACGCCAGTTTTTCGTTGAAGGCAATACGGTTCGGCAGCCCGGTCATCGTGTCATTGAACGACAGCTGATGGATGCGATTGGCGGACTCGGTCCGGGTGCGCAAGTCGATCACGTAAGACGAGAAGCCAGAGCCGATCACCAACAGCACCGCGCCAACGAGGCCAACGCTAAGCATTCGTGCCGGCATCAGATCGCCGGTGATCGTCAACGGCGCTTCCGGCACGACCGTTATGCCGCCAACCATCGCGTAATGCATCGCGCAGATCATGAATGTCATCACGATCGCCGCACCGTGGCGGCAATAGCGCGTAACCGGGCGATTGGCGCGGTTGACGGACAACGTGCTGAGGCCGAGGCCGATCATCAGCGTGATCACGATGCTGATCCCGTTCCAACTGACATTGCCGGCAATGTGCCAAGCTTTCAGGCCGATATAGTGCATCGCGACGATGCCGACGCCCATCACGAGGCCGCCGAGTTCGGGGGCCAGAGCAGGGCGTGGCCGGCTGCCGATCTCGAAGCCAAGCAGGCAGGAGACGATGCCGATCCCCAGCACGGCTGCGGTCGGCGCAATCTCGAAAGTGCTATCGAGCATGGGGTCAAGCGCGAGAATGGAAATAAAGGTTGCGGCCCATAGCGCCGCGCCGGTGCCGACCGAGGCCATGAACAGCCAGCCATAGCGGATCGAGCCGGCCGTAGCGCGGGCGCGGGCAAAATGGCGCATGCCGACCCACGTGCCGAACAGGCAGACCGACGCTGCCAACAGCATTAACAACTGATGATAGGCGAAGATGAGGGCGGCGTGTTGAGACATCCGGATCTGTCCTGTTCCGGTGAAAGCTTACGCTGCTTTGCCCTAACGGGTTGCATCCAGCAGCCCTCCTTCGGCTGTCGTTTTCAAACAGGGTTGAGACTTGGTAACCTGGAACCACTGGTGACGGTCGCTGACGCGAACGAATGCATTGACCATTCGTTAATGTCCCGAAATCTGCACGCGGGGTGATGTGATGACATACGAGCTGTTCTACTGGCCGACGATCCAGGGCCGCGGTGAGTTCGTCCGGCTTGCGCTCGAAGAGGCGGGCGCGGCCTACGTCGATGTCTGCCGGCGCGGCGATAGCGGCGTGCCGATGATGCTCAAGATGATGGACGCCAAAACCGGCACGCCATCTTTCGCGCCGCCATTCCTCAAGGTCGGCAAACTCGTTGTCGGGCAAGTCGCCAACATTTTGCTCTATCTCGGCCCGCGTCACGGTCTGTCGCCCGAGACGGAGGCGGGCGCGCTGTGGGTGCATCAGTTACAATTGACGATCGCGGATTTCGTCGCCGAGGTACATGATACGCATCATCCGATTGGCGTGTCGTTGTATTATGAGGATCAGAAGCTGGAAGCGAAACAGCGGACCAAGGAATTCTGGGCCGAGCGTGTCCCGAAATATTGTAGCTATTACGAGCGTTTGGTGACGGCAAGCGGCGGCGCTTATATCACCGGACGCAAGCTGACCACTGTGGATCTGTCGCTCTTCCAGATCGTCGCCGGGCTGCGCTACGCATTTCCGAAGCGTATGAGAAAATTCGAGCATAAAATTCCGAAACTGGTCGCGCTGCATGACCGTATCGCCGCGCGGCCCAACATCGCGACCTATCTCGCCAGCGATCGGCGTATCGCATTCAACGGGGACGGAATCTTCCGGCACTACAAAGCGCTGGATAAAGCGTGATACGCTGTGGCTGATTGTGTTTTGGTCAGCTTGCGCCGATGACATGCTCGCTAATAAACTCGCCGAACCACGGCTCTTATGAGAACACTGAGCAATCATCTATTTTGAATGCTTCAAAAGTGTGAGGAAACCGCCTAAATAGGCGGTCGAATTCCCAACTTCGAGGCCTCTTTATGAACGCTCCCACTGCTATCCCGACGCCGCAAGCTGTTCCGCCCTATAAGCACACGCCTCTGTTTCCGCTTGGGCCCGACACGGCACCCTATCGCAAGATCAGCAGCGACGGCGTCCGGGTCGAGACGGTACTCGGCCGCGAGATGCTCGTGGTGTCGCGTGAGGCGCTGCGTGAACTCAGCGAGGCAGCGTTCGGCGACATCAATCACTATCTGCGCCCTGGCCATTTGCAGCAGCTTCGCAACATTCTCGACGACAGTGAGGCCAGCCCGAACGACAAGTTCGTTGCCTTCGACTTTTTGAAGAACGCCAACATTGAGGCCGGCGGCGTGCTGCCGATGTGTCAAGACACCGGCACGGCGATTATCATGGGCAAGAAGGGTTGCAACGTCATCACCGAAGGCGATGATGAGGCGGCCTTGAGCGAAGGCGCGCGCGACGCCTATCTGCGTCGCAATCTGCGCTATTCGCAGGTCGCGCCGCTGTCGATGTTCGAGGAAAAGAACACGGCCAACAATATGCCGGCGCAGTGCGAAATCTACGCCGAAGGCGAGAACGCCTACAAATTCATGTTCATGGCCAAAGGCGGCGGTTCGGCCAATAAGAGCTTTTTGTTTCAGGCCACTCCATCCGTTTTGACAAGGGATCGCTTGCTCGCCTTCCTGAAGGAAAAGGTGCTGACGCTCGGCACTGCGGCCTGTCCGCCATACCATTTGGCGATCGTGATCGGCGGCACCTCGGCCGAACTCTGCATGAAAACGGTGAAGCTCGCCTCGGCGCGCTATCTCGATGCGTTGCCGACGCACGGTTCGGCTGATGGCAATGCTTTCCGCGATTTGGAGATGGAGCAGGACATTCTCAAGATGACGCAGTCGCTCGGCGTCGGTGCGCAGTTCGGCGGCAAGTATTTCTGCCACGACGTGCGTGTGATCCGGCTGCCGCGCCACGGCGCGTCGCTCCCCATCGGACTCGGCGTGTCGTGCTCGGCGGATCGTCAGGTGCTCGGCCAGATCACCAAGGACGGCGTCTATCTCGAAGAACTCGAACACAATCCGGCGCAGTTTCTACCAGCGGTGGAGACGGCGCTTGGCGGCGAGGTGGTTAAGATCAATCTCGACCAGCCGATGGCGGATATCCTAAAGACGCTGGCGCAATATCCGATCAAGACGCGGTTGTCGTTGTCCGGCACCATGATCGTCGCGCGTGATTCAGCGCATGCTAAATTACGCGAGCTACTGGAAAAGGGTGAGCCGCTGCCGGATTATTTCAAGAACCACCCGGTCTATTATGCCGGCCCCGCCAAGACGCCGGATGGTTATGCGTCGGGTGCGTTCGGGCCGACCACGGCGGGCCGGATGGATTCGTTCGTGGATCAGTTTCAGGCCGCCGGCGGCTCGATGGTGATGGTCGCGAAAGGCAACCGCGCGGTCGCAGTGCGCGACGCCTGCAAAAAGCACGGCGGCTTCTATCTCGGCTCGGTCGGCGGATCGGCGGCCAATCTCGCCGAACACTGCATCAAGAAGGTCGAGGTGGTCGAGTATCCCGAACTCGGCATGGAAGCGATCTGGCGCATCGAGGTTGAGGACTTCCCGGCCTTCATCATCATCGATGACAAGGGCAACGACTTCTTCAAGGAATTGAATTTGGGATAGGCATGGCGCTGTTGTCATGGCCCGGTAACAGCGCACTTGCGACCGAAGACCCCGGCAGTCCATCGTTTGTGAGATGATGGAGATGCGGGGCACTCCGACGTATGACCGAAGAAAGCGGAGCTGTTTTTACGCCTTCACGCCCGTAAACGGGAAGCTGCCCATCGGGCCAATGCCCATGTCGCCGCTCATGCTGTCGCCGTCCACTGTGCCGGTATAGGCTAGCGTCAACTGCATTGGATTGGTGATCTCGCTCTTCCACGCGACGTCATTGCCTTCGACGCTGCCGTCAAAGATATCCCCAGAATCGCCATCTGCGGCTTGCGTGCCTGTCAGAGTGCCGCCCGCAGCCTTGAGCACGAGTGTCGCGGTTCGCTCGCCCATCGGGGTTGTCATGGTAATTGTCCAGTTGCCGTCGATAGCCATGGTTTCTCCAGTCCGGTTGCGTTGCAGCTCTAGCAGGTTTGGATGACAGGCGTCACTCCGGCTTTGTAATAAGGTAGCCTGAAAAGCGGCGGACTCGATTCTGCCGAAACTCGCAAGATAGACTGCGGAAAATAAAAACGGTGACGTCGAAACCGGCTCTGTTTCAATGGTGCGCATGAGCACCTCGATTCGGAAATTATGCGTGATCTGCGACACCGTGTCGCTCGATGCGGCGCTGGTCGCATTTCTGATGGTCGCCAGCGCCGTCAATGCGGCGATTCTATATTCGTATCTCTGATGGAGCCGCGCGAGCGCGGATCCGGCGGCCGACGACGATGCGGAGCACCGCATACTGGATGGCGAAGGCAATGACCTTGGCCCCGATCGCGATGACCGACACATAGATCGCCCACAGCTTCATGTCGCCGGTCATGGCGACCGCGATGACGCCGAGGCCGAGCACGAACATCAAAGCCGCCCAGCAAAAACAGGCAATGGTGATCACATCAGGTGCGTTCTCTTTCACGATGGCTGGCATGTAGCGCAGCATCCAGCCGCGTTTCAGCATGATCGCGCCGATCGCAAAATGCGCGATGCTCGGCTTGACCAGAACAAAGCGCGGATCGTTGGTGAGCAAGGTGGCCGTACCGAGCACGATGACCAGCGCGAGGCTGGCATAGGTCATGTACGACAGCGGTTTGTCAGCCGCATAAGCATAGACGATCTGCGCAACCGCGCCGGCCATCGCGACGCCGGTTGCTATCAGCACATCCCCGGTGATCGCATAAACGATAAGAAAAACGATGGTCGAGAGAAAATCGACCAGCAGCTTGGCGAATACGTTCGTCATGGCGCAGCCTCTCGAAACGGGGATTAGAAGGAGATCAGCTCGGTGTCGCCGCGCGTTTTATCTTGGCGCGGTGGTGCTGTGGATACCAGTGGGTGAAATAGGCCGCGCTGTTGCGCGCCGCGAACGCAATGCCGACGCCGAACCAAAGCGACAGGCTCGGCCAATAGATGATCAGCAGGTTCGAGAGAAGCATCAGGATCGCTGCGCCCGCCCATGCCGAGGTCAGTATATTATTGACGCGGAAAAACCCAGGCAGCGCCGCCGTCTCGGCATCGACGACTTCGCGTGCATATTGGATCGTGAAGGGCAATCCGACGACCAGCGAGCCGACTGTGATAGCAAGTACGCCGCCATCAACTGCAATCCGTATGGCCATCGGGCTGACATGCGGATCGATCAGGGTCGCATAAAGGCCAATAGCGGCGAATACCACGGCGCTTCCAGCTGGAAGCATCTTCAGGGATCGGCCCGATATCAGGTCATACACCACGATCGCGCAGGCGACGGCAGCCGAAACGAACAGGCTGATCGGTGACGACGCCACCAGCATCAGCGAGGTGAAGACAGCGAAGGGGAACAGGATCAGAAACAGCACCATGATGTCACTCGACTGTAAATCTTTACGACGTAAAGATACCCTAGTCTTGCTCTGAAATTGCGTCAAGCAAAATCTTTACAGTGTAAATATGACGGTGTATGTCTGGCGTATGGTCGCAAAACTGAGTACCCGCAAGAAACCATTGCCATTGAAGGCTACCAGCGCGCGGAAGCATTCTGCGCGCGACGAGCAGCCTTATCATCACGGCGCGCTCGATAAGGCTCTCTTGAAAGCAGCCGAGATCGTGCTGGAACGCGACGGACTTCAGGGTCTGACACTGCGGGCGGTGGCCCGAGAGGCGGGCGTCTCTCACGCCGCACCGACGCATCATTTCGGCGACCTCACCGGGTTGCTCAGTGAACTGGCCGCGATCGGCTTTCAGCGGTTCGGTCGAACGATGGGCGAGGCTGGCGCGATTGAAGGCACAGCCAATGAGAAGGCGATGGCACGTGCGCGAGCCTATGTCGGCTATGCCAAAGCGAAGCCCGGAATGTACGGGCTGATGTTTCGCACGGAACGTCTCGACATGAACCGTCCAGCCCTGAGCGCCGCAGCTAATGCGTCTTTCGCCGGCTTGACGCGCGCGATCGGTGCCAAGCGTCAGGAGGAGATTGCCGAGGATCACCTCTCAATGGACCAGGCGGCCGATATTGCCCGCGCGTGGTCATTGGTGCATGGCTATACGATGCTGATGCTCGACGGTCGGCTGCGCGACATCCTTGAACGGTTGCCCGAGGGCACGGATGCCGAAACATTGCTTGTGGCCATGTTGAAATCGACCGTCGGGCAGGGTTGAGACAAGACGTAAGCAACCCTTGCGGCATGTTCGCGTTAACGGGCATGGCAAAACAAACGAAAAATTCGAATTCCGCACCGACCAAGAAAAAAGCGCCTTGGGACAAAGCCAACCCGCGCAAAAAGGAAGGCAAAGCGTCGAAGCATCTGACGCCTGGGAAGAAAGCCGCGGCCAAGGCGAGCGCGAAAAAGGCCGGTCGCCCGTATCCCAATCTCGTAGACAATATGAAAGCCGCGAAAAAGAAGACGACGAAGAAAAAAACTGCGGCCAAAGACAAAACTGCGAAAAAGTCATCCAGAAAAAAGTCGAAGAAAAAAGCCGCAAAGAAATCCACGGCAAGCCAAGGCAAAACAGACCCGAAAGGCGGTCTAACAGCCGCCGGTCGACGGGCCTTCGCCAAGAAAGATGGCGCCCATCTCAAGCCAGGCGTCAAAAAAGCTGACACCGATATCACGCCAAGCGAGATGCGTCGCAAAGGCAGCTGGGCGGTTCGCTTTTATGGCCGTGCCAAGCTGCCTCCGCTGGTCGATAACAAAGGCCAGCCGACGCGGCTTGCATTGTCCGCACATGCATGGGGAGAGCCGGTGCCGAAGACCGTCGCGGCCGCGCGCCGGATCGCTGCCAAAGGCAAGCGACTTTTGGAGAGATATCACAGGCTCAAGGACCGCTAAACTGTTGACGGGTATCGTAGGGCACTGACAGGACGATCGATTTCGCGGTAAGACAATTGCAGTCCTCCGTGTAACTCAGCGTGTGCCATGCCTGCCATTCCGACAAGCAAGCCCTATCGTATCGGTCGTTCGAAGACTGGACTTGGTCTTTTCGCGACCAAGCCGATCAAGAAGGGCGAGAAGATCATCCGCTATATGGGTCCGATGTTGGACTGCCGGAAAAAGAAGGACGACGCGGTCGAGAACAAATATCTGTTCCAGATCACCAAGCGCTGGACCGTGGATGGATCGGTGCGCAAGAATATCGCGCGCTACATAAACCATGCCTGCAAGCCCAACGCCGAGTCCGACGTCAGTAAAAAGAAGCTGCGGATCGTGATCCGCGCGATCAGGGACATCGCGCCCGGCGACGAGATCAATTACGATTATGGCACGGAATATTTCAAAGAGTTTTTGAAGCCGATCGGCTGCAAATGCGACTCGTGTGAAAACAAGCGCAAGAAGAAACGCGCCGCGCTACGGGCGGAGAAAGCGGCATTAAAAGCGAAAGCGGTTAAGAAAGCCGAGCGGCAGGCGGCGAAAGCAAAATCTGCAAAGGCAATCACCAAGGCCAGTAAGCGCGTCGCAAGGGCGGTGAAATCCAGCAAAGTGTCTGCACGCAAGTCAATGATCGCTCCGGCAGCCTCCTTGAATATGCAGGTTGCAGCTTAACGCGAGCGAAGGCTGCGCTGTCACGTCTTGCCTTGGTTTCTATGGCCGCCTATCTCTGGTGTAAATGAACCGAGGATGATCGGATGACCGCCATAAAACCGCTCCAGATCGACATCGTCTCCGATGTCGTTTGCCCGTGGTGCTACATTGGCAAGAAGCGCATCGAAAATGCGTTGGCGCTCGCCTCCGAAGTGCCTGTCGAAATTCGCTGGCGGCCGTTCTTTCTGAACCCGTGGGTGCCGCGCGAGGGGATTTCGCGCGACAGCTATCTTGAAACGAAATTCGGATCGGTCGACGCCTATAAGGGCATTGCGCAGCGCGTCGTCGCGGCGGCCTCGGAGGAGGGGCTGACCTATCGGCCGGACCTCGTGCAGCGCCAGCCCAATACGATCGATTGCCACCGCTTGATCCATTGGGCGCAGCACGATGCAGGCGGCGATAAATCCGCCGCGATGAAGCAGCGGTTGATGGAACTGTATTTCCGCGACGGTGGTGACCTGACGCAGACCGAGGTGCTGGTTCGGGCCGCCGCCGATATCGGCATGGACGCCGAAGCGACACGCCGGCGTCTCGCCAGTGACGAAGACGTCGAACTGATTTCGGCATGGGCAAAAGACGCCAGCGACAAGGGCATTTCCGGCGTACCGACTTTCGTGTTCGCGGAAAAATACGCGGTGTCCGGCGCGCAGGAAGCGGACAAGCTCGCGCGTGCGATCCGGCAGATTTCGGCGGAAATCAACGCGCAGGCGGCTGAGTAGTTGAGACCTTCATTGCGAAGATCGAGGTCGCTCGCTTTGAAGCGACCAAAGTGACAAAGCAATCCAGTCTTTTATTTTGAAGCAAAGAAAGACTCGATTGCTTCGTCGCGATGAGTTCTCGAAGGCGAGCACTAATCCTCCTCGCAATGACGAATTACGCAGGCTCAACAAAACCGTGCGACGTTGCGAGCCTGAGCACGTCGAGATAACCGGGGCTAACGTCGACGCGCTGGATGTAGCCCTTTTGCGTCAGCATGCGATGCGCATCCGGCAACCGGTAGCACGGCAGATACATGAACAGATGATGCTCGGCGTGGAAGTTTACCCAATAGGGCGCGATCAGCGCACGTTCGATCGGATTGGCGTGCGTCGTGCGGGCGTGGCTGAACGGGTCCGGCCCGGTTGATGTGCAGGCATGCTCGGCGATGTTGCGTATGCGCGTGACAAACGGCAGCCACGTCGCCATCGCGACTAGCCAGACGCCGGGATACCAGATGCCGGCGCCGGCCAGCCAGAACACTGCGAACAGAACAGTATTGGCCCCGAGAAAGCGCAGCGTCTTGTCAGCACCCGAGGATAGAAAACTCTGGTTCGAACTCGTGTCGGCTTTGCTCGACCGCCGAAACAGCGCTCGCAGCAGCGGCATGCGTTGTTTGTAAAACGTCTGCCCGGTCAGATCGCGGACCGCCTTACGGGTGAAGCTGTCTTTCGAAATCGGGAATGGCGCAGATAGTGTGAGGTCTGGGTCTTCCGGCTGCTGCGTAAATTTGTGGTGCTTTAGATGATAGGCGCGGTAGCTCGCCAGATCCGCGCCGACCGGCACGGCGCAGATCCACTTACCGATGAACTCGTTGATTTTTTGATTGCGGTGCAACCCGCCATGAGCAGCCTCATGCATCAGGATCGCAAGGCCGAGTTGGCGCGTGCCGACGACCATCACGGCGATCAGCCAAGTCAAAGGATTCGGCCAGATCGTCACCAGCGCGATCGCTGCGGCAATCGCGCCCCAGGCGTGGATCACGAGCCAGACGCCGCGCCACGACGAGCGATTGGTCAGATGCTGCCACTCTTCGGCTGTGAAGATCGTTTTCGGATCGACGCGATTGACGGCCGGCATGGTTTGTTCCCGGTGTTTTGTTTGACACGAAGATCGCGCTGTGTCGGCGTAGCGTCAACCGCTTTTCATTCGTGCCGATGCATCGCAGAGGCATGTTTGGTGTCGCGCATGGTGAGATAGATCAACAGCGACAGGAAGATCATGCCCGTGAGGTAGTAATAGAACCATTGCTCATGCCCGACGCTCTTGAAGTACAGCGCGATCGCCGGAGCCGTTCCGCCGAATACCGATACGGTGATGGCGTAGGGCAGGCCGACGCCGAGCGCGCGGATATTGGTGGGGAAGAGCTCCGCCTTCACGATGGCATTGATCGAGGTGTAGCCGGCGACGAAAATCCACGCGCCGCAGATCAGCAAAAAGGCCACGAAGGGCGACTTGGTATCTTTCAGCGCGGTCAGGATTGGGATCGTTGCCAGCGTGCCGGCGACACCGAAAAAGATCAACAATGGCTTGCGCCCGATGCGATCCGACAGCGCGCCATAAATCGGCTGCAGGACAGTCGCGAACAGCAACGATCCAAAAATCACCATCGTGGTCTGATCGCCGGTCAGTCCGACGGATAGTTTCACGAAGGTCTGCATATAGGTCGTGAAAGTGTAGAACGCCGCCGTGCCGCCGGCGGTGAGTCCGACCACCAGGAGCAATTCGCGCGGATATTGCAGCAGTGTCATCAGTGAGCTTTTCGTCTTCAGTAGCTTTTTAGCTTCGAGGAATTGCTCCGTCTCGTGTAGGTCGCGACGCATCACGGCGGCGAAGATCGCCAGTAGCGCGCCGATCACGAAGGGAATTCGCCAGCCCCAATCCTTTAGTTCCTGCTCCGTCAGAAACACCTTTTGCAAAAGCAACAACACGATGATGGCGGTGAGTTGTCCGCCGATCAGCGTCACATATTGGAAGCTCGAATAAAACCCGCGATGTTTCTGGTCCGCGACCTCCGACAGATAGGTGGCGCTGGCACCATATTCGCCGCCGAGGCTGAGGCCTTCGATCATGCGCGCAATAGCGAGCATGATCGGCGCGGCGATACCGATTGTTGCGTAAGTCGGTGTCACGGCGATGATGAGCGACCCGAAGCACATGCAGACGACCGAGAGCGTCAGCGATAATCGGCGGCCATATCTGTCGGCGATGGTGCCGAACAGCCAGCCGCCGAACGGCCGCATCAAAAATGTTGCGGCGAACAGCACTGCAGCATTGAGTTGCTGCACCACGGGATCGGAGTTCGGAAAAAACGCCGGCGCGAAGTACAGCGCAAACGCCGTGTAGGCGTAAAAATCATACCATTCGACAAGATTGCCGATCGAGCCAATGAAGATGGCCTTTATGCGGCGGCGGGCATCGGCGAAGTCGATGTGGTCATCGCTCAGTGTGGTGGTCCGGTCTGTCACGCTTCGCTCCACTGTCCGCAGGATTCGGACAGTTTGTCGCAGGTGGAGCCTGACGGTGCAAGGGCGCGCAAAGCACGCCAATCCGGGATCGCTTGCGCTATTGCGCTGCACCCGGAATGACGACTGCTCTCTTTACCTTGCCGGTCGCGGATCGATCGGCGTGGTGCCGCGCAGCCCTAGAATATCCTCCAGCACTTTGGCGCCGGCAAGCAATCGCGCTTCGGCGCGCGGGGCTGCGACCACCTGCAATCCGACCGGCAGGCCCAATGCGGTGAAGCCGCAGGGCATCGACAGTGCCGGACAACATGTCAGCGTGATCGCATAGACGATGCCGAGCCATTCGACATAATTGTCGAATTTTTTGCCGGCGCATTCGGCGAGATAGCGTTGTTCGATCGGGAATGGTGGCACGATCGTCGCCGGGCACAGTAGAAGATCGTAATCGCCAAAAAAGGCCAGCGTACGCTTCGCCATGGCGATGCGCTGCGCCTCGGCCTTCGCGATCTGCTCGACCGAGAGTTTTAAGCCTTCCTCAATATTCCAGATCACTTCTGGCTTCAGCATATCGCGCTTGTTGCGCAAAAGGTCCGCTTTGCTGATGGCGAAATCGAACGCTCGCAGCACATGGAAGCACTCATGCGCTTCGGACAGATCAGGATGCGCCTCTTCGACGGTGACGCCCGCCTCAGCGAAGCGCATCGCGGCCTTGCGCGTGATCGCGATGACTTCGGGATCGACCGGCGTGATGCCGAGATCGGGGGAGTAGGCGATGCGCAATGGTTTTTGCCCACTGCGTGCGGCCGACAGGAATGAGGTCGGCGGCGACAGCAGCGACAGCGGATCGATCGGTGACTCGCCGCTCATGGCGTCGAGCATGAGAGCGACGTCTTCGATACTGCGCGCCATTGGGCCCTGCACGCCCAGCGTGCGATCGAGCGCCGCCGCCGGTGTATGCGCGACGCGGCCGATGCTGGGGCGAAGGCCAACGACGCCGCAGAAGCTGGCTGGATTGCGCAGCGAGCCGCCCATATCCGATCCATGCGCCAGCCATGCGCTGCCCGATGCCAGCGCCGCCGCCGCGCCGCCCGATGAGCCGGCTGCGGATTTCGACAGGTCCCACGGGTTCAGTGTCGCGCCGAAGACCTCGTTGAAGGTGTTGGCACCCGCGCCGAATTCCGGCGTATTGGATTTGGCGTAGATGACCGCGCCATTTTCTTCGAGCGTCGTCACTGTGACGTCTGATGCCTTCGGGATCGTATCCTTGTAGATCGGCGAACCCTGCGTGGTCAGCACGCCGGCGACCGCGGTGAGATCCTTGATCGGCACCGGAAGCCCGGCGAGCAATCCTCGATGGCCGAGCGGTCGTTTCATCAATTCACGCGCTGCGTTGCGGGCGCGATCAAAACACAAGGTCGGCAACGCATTGACCGCGCCATCGACCTTTGCGATTCGGGCTTCCAGCGCGTCGAGCAGATCGAGTGGCGTCACCTCGCCGGCATTGAGCCGATCGACGATGTCGCACGCGCTCGCCTTTACCAGTTCTTGATGATCGGCCATGTCCTGCTCTCCTTGCTGTCAATTACTCTTGCACTCTTGGCCGTTTAGCGCATTTCAGTGCAAGGTGGAATTGCGCGCAGCGCACGTTGTAAATTGGAGCAGGCCGGATGACACCGAGAGATACGCCGAACTGGCGAGATATGACACAGAGCGAGCGTGATGGAGGGCTGAACAACGTCAATGCGGTAAGCGGTGCGCTCGACATGGTTGCGGGCTGGCAGCAGCGCGCCAGTGCGATGCGCGCGTCCTACCCCGATCATCTCGATCTGCGCTATGGGCCGAAGCCGCGCAACCGGATGGACCTGTTCAAGGTCGCGGAGGGTGCGCCAACCTTAATTTTTATTCACGGCGGATATTGGCAGACGCGCGAGAAGGAGAGCTTTTCGCATTTCGCCGCCGGGCCGATCGCGCATGGCATCAATGTCGTTTTGCTGGGCTACACGCTCGCCCCAGATGCAACGCTCGACGACATCGTCGCCGAGGTTCACGCTGGCATCAACGCGGTGGTGGCGCAGGGGCCATCGCTGGGCATCGATACGACGAATGTCGTCATGTCCGGTTGGTCGGCTGGCGGGCATATGACGGCGATGTCGCTGTCGCATCCGCGCGTGAAAGCGGGCGTGGCGATCTCGGGCATTTACGATCTTGAGCCTGTGCGGCATTCCTATTTGAATGAAAAGCTGCGGTTGGACGAGACGATGTCGCTGCGCAATTCGCCGATGATGCAAGCCGGCGGAGCGATGAAGCCGCTGTCGCTGGTTTGCGGCGCGGATGAATTGCCGCTGTTGCGGATACAGAGCGCGGATTTCGCCGGCCACCGCGCGGCCTATGGGTTACCCGTGACCTATGAGGAAATTCCCGGCGCAAACCATTTCTCGATCATGCACGAGATGGAGCGGCCGGATGGCCGCGTGACGCGGCTGATCATGGATTTGTTTGAGCGGGTGGGGTAGCCGCGGTGCTCTTACCTCTCCCCGTTCTTCACGGGGAGAGGTCGGCATCTGCGCGCGTAGCGCATAGATGTCGGGTGAGGAGCCGGGGCACGGAGTAAGCGCAAATATCTGCTGATCGCTTGCCCCTCACCCGACCCTCTCCCCGCAAGAGCGGGGCGAGGGAGAAGCGTCACCACCCTGAACTATAACCGCCATCGACCGTCACGATGACGCCTGACGTATAGCCCGAGCGATCCGAGGCGAGGAACGCCATGAGATCGCCGATCTCGCGCGGATGCGCGGGACGATTGAGCGGAAGGCCCTGCTGCAGCTCCCTGTAGCGATTCTCATCACCAAGTTGCGATTGAGCGCGGGTTTTCATCAGCGTGACGTGCCGGTCGGTGCCGACCGGGCCGGGATTGATACCGACGACGCGGATGTTGTCTTTCAGGCTTTTGCCGCCGAGGGCGCGTGTAAAGGCCATCAGCGCCGCATTGCCGGTCGAGCCGGTGATATAATTGGCGTCGAACTTCTCACCGGCCGCGCCAATGTCGTTGATGATGACGCCGTGGCCGCGCGCCTTCATCTGCGCATAAATCATGCGCGTCAGGTTGATGTAGCCAAAGACTTTCAACTCCCAGGCATGCCGCCATTTCGTTTCGTCGATCGCGTCGAGCGAGCCGCCGGGAATGTCGCCGGCATTGTTGACGAGGATGTCGATATCATTCGCATCGACTGCAAGTTTGGCCAATGCTTGGGCGTCACGCAGATCGACACCGTGGACCTGCACGTCGATCTGATGGCTGCCGCGCAGCCTGTCGGCGAGCGCCTGCATGTGTTCGATGTTTCGCGCGGCGAGCCGCAAATTGCAGCCTTCCTCGGCAAAGGCTTCGGCCGCTGCCGCGCCGATGCCCTTTGATGCGCCGGTGATGAGAACGCGCTTGCCGCGCAAATGAAGGTCCATGGGGCATTCCTAAATGAGAGAGGACGTCATTCGAGGATGTGGCACGCTGTCGACGAAGCCGACAAGTGGCACATCTCGAAAAGACAACAATTACGCTCGTTTTGGAAAGAGCGCGCGCTGCTCTGCAACCGCGGCCGATCAACATTGCATTGCAGCGTTGATCGCAGCACGGCTTTGGTCCACATCTGCTGCCAGAAATATTTGAACAAGAAACATGTGAAGAGGATAGCGCCATGAGCAGCCCCAAAAAAGAGTACCGCATCGCCGTAATTGCCGGCGACGGCATCGGCAAGGAAGTGATGCCGGAAGGCCTGCGTGTGCTCGAAGCCGCCGCCAAAGCGCATCGCGTGAAGCTGCATTTCGACCATTTCGACTTTTCGTCTTACGATTATTACGAAAAGCACGGCCAGATGATGCCCGATGACTGGAAGCAGCAGATCGGCAAGCATGACGCGATCTATTTCGGCGCGGTCGGCCTGCCGGCGAAAATTCCAGATCACATTTCGCTGTGGGGATCGCTTATCAAGTTTCGCCGCGAGTTCGACCAATACGTCAATCTGCGCCCGGTGCGGCTGATGCCGGGTGTACCGTCGCCGCTGGTTGGTCGCAAACCCGGCGATATCGATTTCTGGGTCGTGCGCGAAAACACCGAAGGCGAATATTCGTCGGTGGGCGGCCGAATGTTTCCTGACACCGACCGCGAATTCGTAACGCAGCAAACCGTGATGACGCGCATCGGCGTCGATCGCATCCTAAAATTCGCATTCGATCTGGCGCAGTCGCGACCGAAGAAGCATCTGACCTCGGCGACGAAATCCAACGGCATCTCGATCACGATGCCCTATTGGGATGAGCGCGTCGAAGCGATGGCGAAGTCCTATCCCGATGTGAAGTGGGACAAATACCATATCGACATTCTCACCGCGAATTTTGTGCTGCATCCGGATTGGTTCGATGTTGTTGTCGGCTCGAACCTGTTCGGCGACATCCTGTCGGATTTGGGCCCGGCCTGCACCGGCACGATCGGCATCGCGCCGTCGGGCAACATCAATCCGGCGGGAGATCATCCGTCGGTGTTCGAGCCGGTGCATGGCTCGGCGCCGGATATTGCGGGGATGGGTATCGCCAATCCGATCGGCATGATCTGGTCCGGCGCGATGATGCTGGAGCATCTCGGCGAGACGCAAGCGGCGGCCTCGATCGTTAAAGCGATCGAACGCACGCTGGAAGAACGCACGCTGCGGACGCGCGATCTCGGCGGTCAGGCCGACACATCGGCCTGTGGCAAGGGCGTCGCGGAGATGGTGGAGTAGGGCGCGCCCCTACGCCCACTCGCCCTTGCGGAACACCGGCACGCGGCGTCCATCGATATGGACGCCGTCAATGTCGATGTCGCCGGAACCGATCATCCAGTCGATGTGGATGAGGCTTGCATTGCCGCCCTGCGCCGCGATCTGCTCCGGCGTGAGATTGCCGCCATCAACGAAGCATTTCGAATAGCACTGGCCGAGCGCGATGTGGCACGCCGCGTTCTCGTCGAACAGCGTGTTGTAGAACAACAATCCGCTGGCCGAGATCGGCGACGAATGCGGCACCAGCGCCACCTCGCCGAGACGCCGCGCGCCATCGTCGGTGTCGAGCACCTTGTTCAACACGGCCTCACCCCGCGTTGCCTTCGCCTCAACGATGCGGCCATGCTCGAACGTCACGGCCATGTCCTCGATCAGCGTCCCCTGATAGGATAGCGGCTTGGTGCTGCGCACGAAGCCATCGACGCGCTCCGCATGCGGCGTCGTGAACACCTCTTCGGTCGGGATGTTCGGATTGCAGATGATGCCGATTTTCGATGTCGACGCACCACCCTGCCATTCATGACCATCCGCAAGGCCTACCGTCAGGTCCGTGCCGGGTCCGGTGAAATGCAGCGCGTGAAAGCGCTGCTCGTTCAGCCATTGCGTGCGGCTGCGCAGGATCGCGTTATGCGCCTGCCAGGCCGGCAAGGCGTCGTCGCGATCGACGCGCGATGCAGCGAAGATCGCGTCGCCGAGTTTTGCGACCGCAACATCCTCCGCATCGTCGGGAAACATCTGCTTCGCCCACGCGGCGCCGGGATAGGACACGATGTTCCAGTTGGTCTCGAAATTCACAATGCGCTGAAGCGCTGGCTGATAGGCGATCGAATTGGCCTTGTTGGCGCGCGCGACCTTTGCCGAGTCTTCGTTGGCGAGCAACATCGGATTGTCGCCGACCACGGCAAGCCGCGCGGTGTTGGCACCGAATGCGGTGGCCATGCCCTGATAGAGCCAACCGGCGGCGCGATCGAAGCTGTCATCGGCCGCATGGCGATAGCGCGACAGCGTGATTTCTTCGTCCGAGAAAAAGGGCGTCACGATGCCGGCCCCGGCCTTGTAGGCATGGGCGGCGATGCGTCGGACCAAAGGTAACGCGACCATCGGCGCGGTGATGAGCAAATCCTGCCCCGGTGCGAGATTGAGGCCGACGCGAACCGCGACCTCGGCGAGGCGATCGAGTTTCAAGGGATCGATGACGGCGGAGACATTGCGTGCGAGTTCGTTCATGCATCACCTTTGGCGTTAGCAATTCTGCGGCAATGATCCAGCGCCGCCCGGACGAGATTTTCGCTTGCTTCCGGTGTCCTGAACGCTGAATGCGCGGACAGTGTGACATTGTCGAGCGCGGCTAGTGGATGATTTTGCGGCAGCGGTTCGATATCAAACACATCAAGCCCGACGTGGCGCAGGTGGCCGGATGTCAAAGCCTCGATCATCGCAGCTTCATCGACCACAGCGCCGCGCGCAGTATTGACGAGGATCGCGCCTTTTTTGATTGTTGCGATCTTGTCTCGCGACAGAAATCCGCGTGTCTCGTCGTTGAGCAGCAGATGCACGGAGACGACATCGCTGCGTGCCAGCAGGTCATCGAGTTCGGTGAATTCGACGCCGGGATAGCACTTCTCGCTGCGATTCCACGCGATGACGGTCATGCCGATGCCGATCGCGATGCGGGCGACTTCCGCGGCGATGCCGCCAAAGCCGACGAGGCCGAGTGTCTTGCCCGTCAGTTGCATGCCGTCATTGCGCAGCCATTTGCCGGATCGAATCCCGCGATCCATCAAGGCCAAATCGCGCGCGCCAGCCCACATCAGCGCGATGGCGCATTCGGCCACCGCTGTGTCGCCATAGCCGCGAATGAGATGTACCTCGATGCCCAGTTCAGCGAGGTCTTCGATATGCATATAGCTGCGCGCGCCAGTGCCGAGGAATACGACGTGCTTGAGACTCCTGCACTGCTTTGCGATCGCTGTCGGCAGATTGGTGTGATCGATGATCGCGATGGCGGCGTCGCGAAGCACGCCGGGCAATTGCTCCGGCGTCACATCTTCATCGCGATTAATGCCGATTTCGGGATCGCCGGTTTTGCGTTGCGCGTCGAACAATCCCGCCAGTGTCACGCTGGCATCGGCAAAGACGGCCTTGATCACTTCGCCACTCCAGACTCCGTCACTACAGACTTGGCGACTCCGGCGAGCGACAGGACCGTGTGCAACAAAACATTGGCACCTGCGGTGCAGTCGGCTTGCGTCGCGTCTTCGAGTTCGTTGTGACTAATGCCGTCCTTGCAAGGTACGAAGATCATCGCTGCCGGCATCTTCGTGTTGAGATTGCACGCATCATGGCCGGCACCCGAGGTGATGCGGCGATGCGAATAGCCGAGCGTCTTGGTCGCAGTTTCGACCGCTGCGATAATCTCCGGATTGAAATGCGTCGGTGGCTTGTGCCAGACGAGATCGAGCGTGACATCGACGCCTTTGCGGCGCGTCAGGACCTCCGCGACGGCCTCGCGCACCTTCGTATCGAGCGCTGTCATCGTGTCCGCATTGGCGCTGCGCATGTCGATGGTGAAGGCGATCTCGCCGGGAATGACATTGCGCGACGGCGATGCAATGACGGCTTCGCCGACCGTGCCGACTGCATTCGGAAGATCGCGGGCGTTGCGCTCGACGGCGAGCACGATCTCGGACAGCGTCGCCAGAGCATCGCGGCGCAATGACATCGGCGTCGATCCGGCATGGCTCTCGAGGCCGGTAATCTTGCCGTCGTACCACAGCACGCCTTGACCTGAATCGACCACGCCGATGGTCTTGTTCTCGGCTTCCAGCAGTGGGCCCTGTTCGATATGCAGTTCGACAAAGGCCGAGAATTTTTGAGTGCCGACTTTGGCCTCGCCGCGATAGCCGATTTCATCCAGCGCGTTGCCAACGCTGATCCCGTCGCTATCCTTACGCGACAGAATATCGTCCACCGTGAAATCGCCGACATAGGCGGCCGACGCCATCATCGCAGGCGCAAAACGCGAGCCTTCTTCATTCGTCCAGTTGACGATGCAGATCGGCGCGTCCGTTTCGATGCCGGCATCGTTCAGTGCGCGCACCACTTCCAATGCGGCTAGCGTGCCGAGCACACCGTCGAATTTTCCGCCGGTTGGCTGCGTATCCAGATGCGATCCCAGTCCGATCGGCGGCTTTGCCATGTCCCGGCCGCGGCGAAGCGCGAACATCGAGCCAAGCGTATCGACATGCACCTCGCAGCCTGCCGCTTCGCAGGCCTTACGAAACCAGTCGCGCACCAGCTTGTCTTCCGCGCCCAGCGTCAGCCGCCGCACGCCGCCTTTCTTTGTTGCACCGAATTTGGCGGTCTCGTGAATCGTGTCCCAGAGCCGTGCGGAATCGATCTGGAGATTGGACGTGCTGATGGCCATGCAAAGTTTCCTTGTTCTGTAGCGACGATGCCGGGCGATCGGCGATGCGTCAATGTCAGTGCCTCAATGTCGGTAGTTCACCCCTCACTCGCGATCTCGCTCGCCAACGTCGCCACCGTTTCGATCGCAATGGTATCCGGCGAATCCAGCCAGCTTGCGGAAAAGGTCAGCGGCGGAATCGCAAGATCGGTGGCGAGCTTGCACAAGCGACCGTCGCGCAATTGATCCTCGACAATCGCCGTCGGGATCACCGCGATACCGAGACCCTGGATCGCCATGTGAATCACCGTCGCGAGCGACGCGCTGGCATGCAGCCGGATCGGCGGCAGATCATGGCGATTGAACAGCGCGCGGACGTTTTCGTAAGGTTGCGTCTTGCGCGGAAAGGTGATGATCGGAAATTTCGCGAGGTCTTCCACAGACAGTGTCTTGTGGCCAAGGTTCATCGAGGGGCTGGCGAGAAATCCGACGGTGTAATCGCACAGCACACGGTTGCGAACCGTCGAAGCTGCGAGCGGCCCGACCAGAAATGCCAGTTCGATTTCTTGTGCGAGCAGTCGGGCGCGTAAATTCGGCGTGATATCGACTTCGATTTCGAGCGAGAGGTTGGGGTAGGCGGCATTCACCCGTTCGATCAATCGCGGGAGCCACGTATGCACGATGGTCTCCGCGACGCCGAGCCGCAGCACGCCGCGCATCGCCGAGCGATCGCCGATCGCCGACATCATGTCGGCGCGTAGACCGATCAGCTTTTCGGCATAGATCATCAGTTGCCGCCCGCTCGGCGTTGGCGTCGCCATCGGACGTTCCCGCTGCAACAGCTTGACGCCGAATTCACGTTCCAGCTGCGCGATCCGCTGCGAAATCGCCGGCTGCGTTGTGTTGAGCTTCTGCGCCGCGCCGCGAAAGCTGCCCAATGTCACCACCCAGAGAAAGGTCTCCAGCGCCTTGAAGTCCGCCATCTTTCATCTCGCTACATAATCAAAATTTATCGTAATCGATCAGAAAACACGATTAGACATTATTGTAACGCTGCGTTTGACTGATTGTCGAGAAATTAGGCGAGTACAACAAATGACCAGCCTGGCCGCAATTGATCGATCCGCCGCTTCCGACATGACGCAAACCAGTGTCGGTGCGCGGCTGGCCTGCCGCGCCGGCCATGTCGGCTCCACCGCCGGTTTTGCGCCGGGCTATGTGCAAGGTAACCTGGCCATCCTGCCGGGAAAGCTTGCGAGCGCATTTCATCGGTTTTGCCAGCTCAATCCGAAGCCGTGCCCGATCATCGGCATGTCCGATGTCGGCAATCCGCGCATTCCCTCGCTTGGGCGCGATCTCGATATCCGTACTGACATTCCGCGCTACCGGGTGTGGATTGACGGCGTCGCGACCAGTGAACCGACCGACATCATGAGCGTATGGCGCGACGATCTCGTCGCCTTCGTGCTGGGCTGCTCGTTCTCGTTCGAAGAAGCGCTGCTTGCCGATGACATTTCGATCCGTCACATCGAGGAGAATGTGCGGGTGCCGATGTATCGCACCAATATCGCCTGCGCCGAATCCGCACCGTTCGCGGGGCCGATGGTCGTCTCGATGCGGCCGATGACACCGAAGGATGCGATCCGCGCCGTGCAGATCACGTCGCGTTTTCCCGCCGTGCATGGCGCGCCGGTGCATCTCGGTCTGCCGGAGTCGATCGGCATCAAAGATCTCGCAAAGCCCGATTACGGCGATGCGGTCTCAGTCAGGGATGATGAGATTCCGGTGTTCTGGGCCTGCGGTGTCACGCCGCAATCTGTCATCGCAAATGCAAAAGTGCCTTTCGCCATAACACACGCGCCAGGAATGATGCTGGTGACCGACCTCAAGAATAAGCAGCTTGCTGTTCTTTGAGGCTTTACCGTAGCTTTCTTTCTTTCAACATGCCGCCCACAACAAAGGACGACAAGATGACGATTTCCCGGACCGTTTCACGCCGTACTGTCATGCTCGGTGGCGCTGCCTCCGCAGTCCTTCTTCCGTCGATCATCAAGGCTCAAGCGCAGACGCCGACCGAAGTGGTGATCGGCATGCTGTTCCCGCTGTCCGGTGCCAGCGCGCAGATCGGTGTCGATGCCAAGTACGCGCTCGGCACGGCGGCGGAAATCATCAACGAGAAATTTGATCTCGCACTGCCGCTCGCGAAAGGCGAGGGCCTGCCGGGTCTCGGCGGTGCCAAGATTCGATTGGTCTATGCAGATCACCAGGGCGATCCACAGAAGGGCCGCGCCGAAGCCGAACGTCTGATCACGCAGGAAAAGGTGTGCGCCATCATCGGCACTTATCAGAGTGCGGTTGCCGTCACCGCCAGCCAGATTTGCGAGCGCTATCAGATCCCGTTTCTGTCAGCCGACAATTCGTCGCCGAGCCTGCATCGGCGCGGCCTGAAATTCTACTTCCGCGCCGCCGCGCATGACGAAATGTTCTCGACCGCGATGTTCGATTTCTTCGATGCCGAAAAGAAGAAAGGCAAGAAGATCGAGACGCTGGCGCTGTTTCACGAAGACACGATCTTTGGCACGGATTCGGCGAACGCACAGATCACGCTTGCAAAAGACCGCGGCTACAAGATCGTCGCCGACATCAAATATCGCGCCAACTCGCCCTCGCTCACCGCTGAAGTGCAGCAGTTGAAGGCCGCAGACGCCGATGTGCTGATGCCTTCGAGCTACACCACGGATGCCATCCTCCTGGTCAAGACGATGGCCGAACTTGGCTACAAGCCGAAGAACATCATGGCGCAGGATGCCGGCTTCTCGGAAAAGGCGACCTATGATGCCGTCGGCGACAAGCTCGAAGGCGTGATCTCGCGCGGGTCGTTCTCGCTCGATCTGGCGCAGAAGCGCCCGATGGTCGGCACGGTCAACGCGATGTACAAGGCGAAGTCGGGCAAGGACTTCAACGATCTGACGTCGCGCGAATTCATGGCCGTGATCGTGATGGCGGAGGCGATCAACCGCGCCAAATCAACCGACGGCGACAAAATCCGCGAGGCGCTCGTCGCGACCAACATTCCCGGCGAAGACACGATCATGCCGTGGAAGGACGTCAAGTTCGACGCGATGGGCCAGAACAACGACGCCGATCCTGTGTTGCTGCAATATGTCGGCGGTAAGTTCGTTACCATCGCCCCGCCGCAGGCTGCCGTCGCCGAGGCGATCTGGCCGATGGCGAAGTAGTTCGATTGTCATTGTGAGACGGATCGTTTCTCGTCTTCGAGAAACGGGACGACGACGTAATCCAGTCTTCTGAAGCAAGAGCTGGATTGCTTCGCTCCAAGAGCCAACGATCTTTCGCTCGATATGACGGATTTACAGTTCGGCCTGCTCGCTTTGGAGATCGCAACTTGACCGCGCAAACCATCATCCAAACTCTGGCCAGCGGTCTGCTGATGGGGTTGCTTTACGGGCTGATTGCCGTCGGTCTCGCGCTTATTTTTGGCCTGATGGACGTGACGAACTTCGCCCATGGCGAATTCCTCATGCTGGCGATGTATCTCACCTTCTTCCTGTTCGCATTCTTCGCGATTGATCCTCTACTGGCCGCGCCGCTGGCTGCGGCGGCTATGTTCGCCTTTGGTGCGGCGGTCTATCTGCTCGTCGTCAGATTTGCGATGCGGGCCAAGACCAATGTCGGCATGGTGCAGATTTTCGCAACCTTCGGCCTCGCAATCCTGATCCGTGGTCTGGCGCAGTTCTTTTTCACGCCGGATTATCGCAGCATTCCGACGTCGATGCTCGGCGGCAAGACGATCTCGATCTTTGGAATATTCCTGCCGGCACCGCAACTCGTGGGTGCGCTCGTATCGATCGCCGCCTTCGCCGCGCTGTATTTTTTCATTAAGAAAACCGACTTCGGCCGCGCGCTGGAAGCGACGCGCGAGGACGCCGGCGCGGTTGCGCTGGTCGGCATCGACAAGAACCGAGTCTTCGCACTCGGCTGGGGGCTCGGCAGCGCACTGGTCGGCCTCGCCGGCGCGATCATGGCGAGCTTCTTCTATATTTATCCGGATGTCGGCGCATCCTTCGCGCTGATTGCCTATGTCACTGTCGCGCTCGGCGGCTTCGGCAGCGTGTTCGGCGCATTCGCGGGCGGCATCATCGTCGGCCTGGTCGAAGCCTCGACGGCTTTGATTCTGCCACCGTCGCTGAAATCGGTTGGCATCTACGCGGTGTATCTGCTTGTGGTCTTCATTCGGCCGCGCGGCCTGTTCGGATCGATCTGATGGACAATTCATTCGCCACGCGCCGCCGCAACGATCTGATAATGGCTGCGGTGCTGACCGCCGCCGCCGCCTGCATGCCGCTCGTCATCAAGGACGTCTACGTCCAGAACATCATGGTGCTGACGTTGATGTACGCCGCGCTGTCGCAGAGCTGGAATATTCTCAGCGGCTATTGCGGCCAGATCTCCCTTGGCCACGCGCTGTATTTCGGTGTCGGCGCTTACACGACGGTGCTGTTGTTCACCAAACTGGGTGTGGTGCCGTGGTTCGGCATGATTGCCGGTGGGATTATCTCGGCGGCCATCGCGCTGGCGCTCGGATATCCGACCTTTCGGCTCGGCGGGCATTATTTTGTCATCGCCACCATCGTCATCGCCGAAATCGGACTTTTGCTTTTTCACAATTGGGACTTTGCAGGTGCCGCACTCGGCATCGATATTCCGGTGCGCGGCGATAGCTGGGCGAAATTCCAGTTCGCGCGCAGCAAGCTGCCATATTTCTACTTCGCACTCGCATTTTGTGTGGTCGCCTGGCTCATCACCTGGTGGCTGGAAGATTCGAAGTGGGGCTATTGGTGGCGCGCGGTGAAGGATAATCCCGACGCCGCCCAAAGCCTCGGCGTCGTCGTGTTTAATTCCAAGATGGGCGCGGCGGCCGTCTCGGCCTTCCTCACCGCGATCGGCGGCGCGTTCTACGCGATGTTCGTGTCTTACATCGATCCTGAAAGCGTTATGAGCTTCCAGTTCTCGCTGCTGATGGCGTTGCCGGCCGTGCTTGGCGGCATCGGCACGCTGTGGGGGCCGGTGCTCGGCGCAGCGATTCTCATTCCGCTCACTGAAGTAACGCGCTCTTTCATCGGCGGCTCCGGCCGCGGCGTCGATCTCATTCTCTATGGCGCGCTGATCGTCGCGATCTCGCTAGCGCGACCGGAAGGTCTTGTCGGGCTGTTCTCGCGGCGCAAGAAGGAGACCGCGCGATGAGCGTCCCGCTTCTGGAAACGCGCGGCGTCTGGCAGCGCTTCGGCGGGCTCATCGCCAATAGCGATATCTCGATGTCGGTCGAACCCGGCGAGATCGTCGGCCTCATCGGGCCGAATGGTGCCGGTAAATCGACGCTGTTCAACCTGATCGCGGGCGTGCTGCCGCCGACCCAGGGTTCGATCTGGTTCAACGGCGAGGATGTCACGCATTTGCCTGCGGCCGAGCGCTGCCAGCGCGGCATTGCGCGCACCTTTCAGGTGGTCAAAAGCTTCGAGACCATGAGCGTGATCGACAATGTCATCGTCGGCGCACTGATCCGCACGACGGTGATGCGCGAGGCGCGCCGCAAGGCCCATGAGGTGCTGGAATTTGCAGGGATCGCGCATCGCGCCGACAAGCTGGCGCGCGATCTCATCCCGTCCGAAAAGCGCCGCCTCGAAGTTGCTCGCGCGCTCGCGACCGAGCCGAGATTGCTGCTGCTCGATGAATGTCTCACGGGCTTAACGCCGATCGAGGCGCAAACGGGCGTCGAACTGGTGCGGAAGGTGCGCGAGACGGGCGTGACGGTGTTGATGGTCGAGCACGTCATGGAGATCGTGATGCCACTGGTCGATCGGGCGATCGTGCTCGATCTCGGCAAGGTGCTGGTCGAAGGCAAGCCGAAGGACATCGTACGCGATCCGCGCGTCATCAAAGCCTATCTCGGGGATCGCCATGTTGTCACTTGAGAACGTCACGACAGCCTATCGCGGGCTGATCGCGATCTCGGAGGTGTCGATCGAGATCGCCAAGGGTGAGATTGTCGCCGTCTGCGGCGCAAATGGTGCGGGCAAATCAACGCTCATCAAGACCATCGCTGGGGCGGAAAGGCCGCGCTCCGGCTCCGTGATCTTTGACGGCACGCGCATCGACGGCACGCAACAGCATCTCATCACCGCGCGCGGCATCGCTTATGTGCCGGAGAACCGTCGGCTGTTTCCACGCCTTTCGGTCGAGGACAATCTGCGGCTCGGCAGCTACATGTATCGCGGCGAGAAAGACCGCGATCAACCGCTAGAATTGATTTTCTCACTGTTCCCGCGCCTGAAGGAACGTCTCGAACAGCGTGCCGAGACATTGAGTGGCGGCGAACAGCAGATGTTGGCGATCGGCCGCGCGCTGATGACGCGGCCGCGGCTGCTGATGCTTGATGAGCCGTCGCAGGGGATTATGCCTAAGCTGGTCGATGAAATTTTTCAGGCCGTGAAAACGATCCGCGATACCGGCATGACCGTCTTGATTGTCGAACAGCGGATGGCCGAAGTGCTGGAAATTGCCGACCGTGCGTACATCCTGCAGACCGGCCGTGTGTTTATGCAGGGCAACGCGGCGGACATTTCCGGCAACCCGGATGTCCGCAAGGCGTATCTGGGGCTTTAGAAGGGACTGTAAACTGCGATGTGTCGTGCTATTATTTTTAAATGAGCATCGTCGAAGACATCGAAAAAGCTATCGAAAACCTCTCATCAGCGGAACTATTGGAGTTTCGTGGATGGTATGAGGCGTTTGAAGCGGCGCGTTTCGATCAACAGATCGAACGTGACGTTCATGCCGGCAAGCTCGATCGGCTGGCCGAGCAGGCACTCTCGTCATTCCGACAAGGCAATGCCCGCGAGCTATGAGACATTTCGCCAGTCCGGAATTCTGGGCGGCCTATCGTCGATTACCAGATAGTGTCCGAGCATTGGCTGACAAAAACTTTGCCCTTCTTAAAAATGATCCCGATCATCCATCGCTTCGCCTCAAGAAGGTCGGCCGCTATTTCTCGGCGCGCGTCGGTCTGCGGTATCGTGCGCTCGCTATTAGCGTGGAGGGCGGACTCTTATGGTTCTGGATTGGCACGCACGCCGACTATGATGCGTTGCTGAAGTAGCAATCAGTCGTGTCTATGCTCCGGCATGTCCACTCCGAACGTCGCGATAAGATCCGACACCTGATCCTGCGATAGAAACCGTGGATTGAGCCCTCGCAAAAGCAAAAACAGCTTCGCGGTTTCCTCCAGTTCTTCCATCGCATAGACGGCAGCGTCCAGCGTCTCGCCCGCGACAACGGGTCCGTGATTGGCCAGCAAGACCGATGAATATTTGCCGGCAAGACCCTTGATCGCATCGGCAACGGCCGGATCGCCCGGCCGGAAATACGGCACCAGTGCAGTCGCGCCGCATTTCATCAAATAATATGGCGTCATCGGCGGCAGCACCGCGCGCGGATCGATGCCCGGCAGCATCGACACCGCGACCGCATGCGTCGAATGCAGATGCACCACCGCGCGCGCCGCGCTGCGTGTCTCGTACAACGCCGCATGCAGCGGGATTTCCTTGGTCGGCGGATCGCCTGAGACAAGGCGCTTTTGCGCATCGAGCCGTGCGATCCGTGCTGGGTCGAGCGCGCCCAGCGATGCATTGGTTGGCGTCACCAGCCAGCCGCCGTCATCCATGCGCAGGCTGATATTGCCGGACGAACCCGGCGTCAGCCCGCGTTCGAACAGCGAGCGGCCGAACCGGCAGATATCCTCGCGCAATTTGTTTTCGGTCATGCCGCTTTGTCCCATGCTTTGAAGCGACGGCCAAGCCGTGTTACCTCTCGTCGAAAGACATCTAAGGAAACGCTGATGACATCTCCGCAAATCCGCGTCGCCGTGATCGGGCTCGGCTCGATGGGATTTGGCATGGCGCTGTCGCTGCATCGCGCCGGATTGCATGTCACCGGCTGTGACGTCTCGCCGGAGGCTGTGGGACGCTTCGTGGCCGAAGGCGGTCAGGGCGCTTCGTCCCCGGCCGAGGCTGCCAGAGATGCCGATATCGCCGTCAGCGTCGTCGTCAATGCCGCGCAGACCGAGGCGATTTTATTCGGAAAGGACGGCGTTGCGGAGACGCTGAAACAGGACGCGGTGTTCGTGTCGTCGGCAACGATGGACCCGGACATCGCGCGACGGCTTGCCAAGCAACTTGAATTGAGCGGCCGGCATTATCTTGATGCGCCGATTTCGGGCGGGGCGCAGCGTGCGGCGCAGGGCGAACTGACTATCCTGGCGTCAGGCAGCAAGGCCGCCTTCGCCAAAGCCCGCCCTGCGCTCGATGCGATGGCGGCGAAGCTGTATGAACTCGGCGACGCGGCGGGGCAGGGCGCGGCCTTCAAGATGATTAACCAGCTGCTGGCTGGCGTGCATATCGCCGCTGCTTCCGAGGCCATTGCGTTCGCCGCCAAACAAGGTCTCGATATCGCAAAGGTCTATGAGGTCATCACCGCGTCTGCGGGTAATTCGTGGATGTTCGAGAATCGGATCCCGCATGTGCTCGACGGCGATTATACGCCGCGCAGTGCGGTCGATATTTTCGTCAAAGACCTCGGCATCATTCAGGACATGGCGCGGACGGCGAAATTCCCGGTGCCGGTGTCGGCCGCCGCCTTACAAATGTTTCTGATGACGTCGGCGTCGGGAATGGGCCGCGACGACGATGCGTCGGTGGCGCGGATGTATGCGCAGGTGACGGGGACGACACTGCCGGGCAAGAAGGATTGATCGATGCCGCGTTTCGCCGCCAACCTCTCGATGATGTTCACCGAACATCCGTTTTTGGATCGCTTCGAAGCCGCCGCGAAAGCCGGCTTCACGGCCGTGGAATTCCTGTTTCCCTACGACCATCCGGCCGGCGAGGTCGGCAAGCGGCTAACCGAAAACAATCTGACGCAGGCGCTGTTCAACCTGCCGCCGGGCAATTGGGATGCCGGCGAGAAGGGTTTTGCGGCACTGCCCACGCGGTTCGATGACCTCAAGAAAAGCATCGATACGGCGTTGCCTTACGCCAAAGCCACCGGCGTCAAGCGCCTGCATCTGATGGCAGGCATTGCCGACAGCAACGACAAGGCCGCACAGGTCGCCTATCGCAAGTCGGTGATCTACACTGCGGAGATACTCAGCTCCGAAAGCATCGACGTGGTGATCGAGCCGATCAATGCGCGCAACGTGCCGGGTTTCTTCCTGAATGATTTCGGCTCGGCGCACGCGATCGTTAAGGAACTGGCGCTGCCGAACCTCAAGCTGCAATTCGACATCTATCACTGCCAGATTATCCACGGCGATGTGACGATGCGACTGCGCGCGATGATGCCGGACATTGGTCATATCCAGATCGCCAGCGTGCCGTCGCGCAACGAGCCCGACAGCGAAGAATTGAACTATCCGTTCCTGTTCGATGAACTCGATCGGCTTGGTTACGAAGGTTTCGTCGGCTGCGAATACGTTCCACGCGGCGCAACAGAAGCCGGGCTCGGCTGGTTCAAGCCATATGCGGGCAAAACGTCATGACGCTGGCACTTGGATGCATTGCCGACGATTACACAGGCGCGTCTGACCTTGCCAACACACTGACGCGCTGCGGATTACGCACCGTACAGACGATCGGCATTCCGGCGGATGATCTGCAATTGCCAGATGTCGATGCGGTGGTCGTGTCGCTCAAGAGCCGCTCGATTGCGGCCGACGAGGCCGTTTCAAAGTCATTGGCCGCAGAGGCGTGGCTGCGCGGACGCGGCGCTGATCATGTGCTGTTCAAGATTTGCTCGACGTTTGACTCAACCGACGCCGGCAATATTGGCCCGGTCATGGACGCTCTGACAGCAGCTTCCGGCGACACGATCGTGCTGGTAACGCCGGCGTTTCCGGAGACCGGTCGCACGGTTTACATGGGGAATCTTTTTGTTGGCCAGGTGCCGCTCAATGAAAGTCCGCTGAAGGATCATCCGCTGAACCCGATGCACGACGCAAACCTCGTGCGCGTGCTGGCGCGGCAGAGCAGGACGAAAATCGGCCTTGCTGATCGATCAGTGGTATCGGCGGGCGCTGATGCGTTTCACCGGCATCTTGCAACGCTCAACGGCAAAGGCATCGCGGCTGTCATCGCCGACGCAATCACGGCGACCGATTTGGAAACCATCGGCATCGTCGCTTTGGGCCATCGCGTCAGCGTCGGCGCATCGGGGATTGGATTGGGTCTGGCGCGGGCACTGGTGGCGTCGGGCCGCGTGGCATTGCATGCGGTCGCATCCTCGAACACATCTGTCGGCGGCGCGGCGGCTTGTCTTGCGGGCAGTTGCTCACAGGCGACGTTGCAGCAGATCGCCAATGCCGAAAAAATAATGCCGGTGTTACGGCTTGATCCCGCCGCGCTCGTGACGGGAAAAGACGAAACGCGCCGTGCGCTGGATTGGGCAAGTCAGCACCTGGTCAATGGGCCGGTGCTGATCGCATCGAGCGCGAAGCCGGATCAGGTGTTTGGCGTGCAGGCCAAGCACGGCCGCGAAGCGGCGGGTCACGCGATCGAGCAGGCGATGGCCGACCTCGCCGAAGGGCTAGTGGCGCGCGGCGTCAAGCGGCTGGTCGTGGCCGGCGGCGAAACCTCTGGCGCGGTGGTCGACCGATTGAAGCTGCCGGGTTTTCTGGTCGGGCCGGAGATCGCGGCCGGCGTGCCCGTGCTGCGCGCCGTGGGCGGCCACGAGATGCTGCTCGCGCTCAAATCCGGCAATTTCGGCGGACCTGACTTCTTTAGCGATGCGCTGAAGTTAATGTCGTAGCAGTTGTATCGATAGATGTATTCACCCTAAACGGGAGTAAGTCATTGAATTCATGGTGATATAAACTGTTTTGTTAAGAAACTTATAATTAATTAGGGCTATTTTTCGACGGAGTTAATTCCCCCAGTCAAACATATTCACCGCGATTAGCACTACAGTTGCAGACCGTCTCGTTATCTGAATCCATGAGATTCCATGATTCGGAGGTCATGGCATGGCGGTGGCGACGATTGAGGAGACGCTTGA
>JAYUEY010000002.1:0-51871 GCA_043739005.1 Tardiphaga sp. | reverse complement strand
GAATGCGCACTCGCGGCCTCGCTGTTCCGGCAGGACAATGCCTCGCTATTTTTGGTCCGGCTATGGCCGCAATCCGGCGGCGCGCCGACTGGTGCGCTGAAGGCCACGGCGCAATTACTGCAATATTTTGACCGCGCCACCGATGGCCTTGTGATCGCGCAGCATGATGGCCGCATCGTGCGTGCCAATGCCGCCTTCGTCGAGCTAGCGCAACTCGCCAATGAAGGTCAGGCACGCGGCGAAGTCCTCGATCGTTGGCTCGGCCGCACCGGCGTCGATTTCAACGTCGCTTTCGCCAATCTAAAACAAAGCGGTTCGGTGCGGTTGTTCGCGACCCTCTTGCGCGGCGAACTAGGCAGCACCGCCGAAGTCGAAATCTCCGCCGTCTCGCTGGCTGACGGCGACGACCGGCCGGGCTTCGGCTTCGCGATCCGCAACACCGATAAGCGCCTATCGGCCGCCGCACCGGCGTCCAAACGCGAATTGCCGCGCTCGGTCGCGCAACTCACCGAATTGATTGGCCGCGTACCGTTGCGCGATCTGGTGCGCGAGACGACCGATGTGATCGAGAAGTTGTCGATCGAGGCGGCACTCGAACTGACCGGCGATAACCGCGCCTCCGCAGCCGAGATGCTCGGGCTGAGCCGGCAAAGTCTCTACGTGAAGCTACGGCGCTTTGGTCTTGCCGAACCCGCTGCGGATGATGAAACAAGTGATGGCAAATCAAGTGATGACAAGTGATGGATAGAGCCAGCGTGGAGACAACTTCGACGACGACGCCGCATCCCGCCGTGGTGCTTGAACTGCTGAAGCCGATCACATGGTTTCCGCCGATGTGGGCGCTGGGTTGCGGAGTGGTCTCGTCGGGCGTTTCGCCATCCGGCCACTGGCCACTGATTGTCGCGAGCGTCGTTCTTGCAGGACCGATGGTGTGCGGTACAAGTCAGGCGGTAAATGACTGGTATGACCGCCATGTCGATGCGATCAACGAACCCAACCGGCCGATTCCGTCGGGCCGCATTCCCGGCCGCTGGGGCCTCTATATCGCGATCGGCTGGACTATTCTGTCGCTGCTACTCGCGGCCACGCTCGGCACATGGGGTTTTGTCGCCGCGATCGTCGGGCTCGTTCTGGCGTGGGCTTATAGCGCGCCGCCAATCCGTTTGAAACAGAACGGCTGGTGGGGCAACGCCGCCTGCGGGCTCTGTTACGAAGGCCTGCCGTGGTTCACGGGCGCGGCGATCATGACCGCGTCATCACCGGACTGGCGCATCGTGACGATCGCACTGCTCTACAGCGTCGGCGCGCATGGCATCATGACGCTGAACGATTTCAAATCGGTCGAGGGCGACACCCGCATGGGTATCAACTCGCTACCGGTGCTGCTCGGCGTCGAGCGCGCCGCGCGCTTCGCCTGCGCGGTGATGCTGCTGCCGCAACTCGTCGTCATCGGATTGCTATTGGCGTGGGACCGGCCGTTTTATGCGATCGCAATCATCGTGCTGAGCGTCATGCAGGTGTTCTTTATGGCGCATTTCCTCAAGAGCCCGCGCGAGCGAGCTCCCTGGTATAATGGAACGGGCATCAGCGCCTATGTCACGGGCATGTTGATCTCGGCATTTGCGCTGGCCGCGATCCGCGCGGGAGGCATCTGACAATGACTCCATCTCTAACGCCATTGTCATGGTTCAGCATTTTCCGATTAGGCCTCGTGCAAACGGGGCTTGGTGCTATCGTCGTGTTGACAACATCGACATTGAACCGCGTGATGGTTGTCGAACTCGCGATGCCGGCGATACTGCCGGGCGCGCTCGTCGCGATCCATTATGCGTTGCAGGTGTTTCGTCCCGCATGGGGGCATGGATCGGACAAAGGCGCGCGCCGCACGCCGTGGATCGTCGGTGGCATCGCGGTGCTGGCAGCTGGCGGTTTTCTCGCAGCGGTCGCGACGGCATGGATGGCGACGCAGCCCCTGTTCGGCATCGCGCTCGCTGTTGCGGCCTTTGGCCTGATCGGCATCGGCGTCGGCGCGGCCGGCACATTGCTGTTGGTGCTGCTCGCTAAACGAACGGACGAGAAGCGCCGCGCCGCGGCAGCGACGATCGTCTGGGTCATGATGATCGCAGGCTTCATCGTTACGACTGGCGTCGCCGGCCATCTGCTCGATCCGTTCTCGCCGCAACGCCTCGTGATGGTGTCGGGCGGCGTCTCACTGGTCGCGATGGCGCTCACACTGATCGGCGTCTGGGGCATCGAAGGTCACACTGTCGCAGTGCCGGTTAACCCTGTGCCTGCAAAACAATCGTCGCTGCGTGCGGCGGTCGCCGATGTCTGGCGCGAGCCGCAGGCCAGACGGTTCGCGATCTTCGTCTTCATTTCGATGCTGGCTTACTCCGCGCAGGATCTCATTCTCGAACCCTTCGCCGGCGTGGTGTTCGGTTTCTCGCCGGGCGAGACGACGAAACTCTCCGGTCTGCAGCATGGCGGCACGTTGCTCGGCATGGCGTTGGTGCCGCTGATCGGATTTATCTTTCCGCGCTCGCGTGGCCATTTGCAAAACTGGACCATCGTCGGCTGCGCGACCTCGGCAATTGCATTGCTGGCGTTGGCGGCGGCGTCACTCGTCGGGCCGTCATGGCCGTTGCGCGAAACCGTGTTCATGCTCGGTCTTACCAACGGCACTTATGCCGTCGCGGCAATCGGCTCGATGATGGCGCTGGTCAGCAAGGGCGGTGAGCAACGCGAAGGCGTCCGCATGGGATTATGGGGCGCGGCACAAGCGATTGCTTTCGGGACGGGTGGCTTTCTCGGCACGCTGGCCAGCGATTTTGCGCGCAGCGTGATGACCTCGCCGGTTTTGTCTTATGCCGTGGTGTTCGCGGCGGAGGCGGGCCTGTTCGTGCTCGCCGCCATTATGGCTGTCTGGGTGCATCGCGCTCCTGCCCGAGATGCCAAACGATCGAATGATACCGGACGCCTTGCGACAGTGGGAGGATAACCATGATCCAGAATCAAACAGCGGAGACTTGCGAACTCTATGATGTCGTCGTGGTCGGCGGCGGGCCGTCCGGATCGACGGCGGCGCATGATCTCGCGCAGCGCGGTCGTCGGGTGCTGCTGCTTGATCGCGCCGGACGCATCAAGCCCTGTGGCGGCGCGATTCCGCCGCGCCTGATCAGGGATTTCGACATACCCGATCACATGATCGTCGCGCGGGTGAACTGCGCGCGGATGTTCTCGCCGTCCGACGTGCAGGTCGATATGCCGATCGACGGCGGTTATGTCGGTATGGTCGATCGCGAACACTTCGACGAATTTCTGCGCGTGCGCGCCGCCGAAGCCGGAGCTGAGCGCCGCATCGGCACGTTCAAGAGCTTTGAGCGCGATGCGCAGGGCGTCACCCTCGTGCATATCGAGACGCGAGTCGGCGAGGGTCAGACAATTCAGACCATCATTCGCACCCGCGCGCTGATCGGTGCAGATGGCGCATTGTCGGCCGTCGCCAAGCAATGCCTGCCGGGCGCGGACCGGCTGCCTTATGTGTTTGCCTATCATGAGATCGTCAAAGCGCCGCCGGCTGAGGCGGCCTTCGACGGAAAGCCTTTCGATGGCAAGCGTTGCGACGTTTATTATCGCGGCACCGTCTCACCGGATTTTTATGGCTGGGTGTTTCCGCATGGCGACACCGTCAGCGTCGGTACGGGCTCGGCGCAAAAAGGATTTTCACTCCGCGATTCCGTCGGCGAGTTGCGCGAGGCCGCTGGCCTCGGCGCGGTCGAAACCATCCGCAAGGAAGGTGCGCCGATTCCGTTACATCCGCTGCCACGCTGGGATGACGGCAAAAGTGTCCTGCTCGCAGGCGATGCAGCCGGCGTCGTCGCGCCGGCATCGGGCGAGGGCATTTTTTACGCGATGCTCGGCGGCCGGTTGTCAGCGGAGGCGGTCGATCTGTTTCTTGAAACCGGCAATGTAAAAGCATTACGCAGCGCGCGAAAACGTTTCATGCGGATGCATGGCATGGTGTTCCGCATCCTTGGCATTATGCAGTGGTACTGGTATTCCAACGATCGCCGTCGCGAGCGTTTCGTTAGCATCTGCCGTGACCGCGACGTGCAGCGGCTGACCTGGGATGCCTATATGAACAAGCAGTTGGTGATGGCCAAGCCGATCGCGCATGTGAAGATCTTCTTGAAGAACATCGCGCATATGACGGGGCTTGCCTCAGCGTGAGCGCACGCGGCAGCATCTGGAAGCCGGTCGCGATCGCCGCGGCCGTTGCCATCTTTATCGGTTTTCTCGGCGGTATGCTGACCGATGTCGGGCCGTGGTATCAGGCGTTAAAGAAGCCGTCCTGGCAGCCGCCGGACTGGCTGTTTGGTCCGGCCTGGACGACGATCTTCGCCTTCGCGGTGGCGTCGGCCGTCTCCGCATGGCGCAATGCGCCGAGCCGCCCGCAACGCGATATCGTGATCGTGCTATTCGCGATCAATGGCTGCTTCAACGTGTTGTGGAGTACGTTGTTCTTCGCGATCAAGCGCCCGGACTGGGCGCTGGTCGAGGTCGGGTTTCTGTGGCTTGCTATTTTGGTGCCGATGATCGTGTTCTGGCGGTTCTCGAAATTGGCGAGCCTGTTGCTGCTGCCTTATCTGGCGTGGGTGACCTTCGCAGCGTATTTAAACCTTACCGTGGTTCGGCTCAATGCACCGTTTGTGTGAAGCGGGTGCCTGAATGTCCGATCTCTTCGCCAGCGGACGGCTCGTCGATCTCATTTTACTGATTGTCGCGATCGAGGCTGTTGCGCTGATTGTCATTTGGCGCGCGACGGGCAGAGGCATTGCGCCGCTTGATCTGTTGCCGAACCTGATCGCGGGAGCGTTGTTGCTGCTGGCGTTGCGGCTGACGCTTGCTGATGCAGGCTGGATGGTAATCTGTGTCTGCCTCGCGGCGTCGGGTGTCGCCAATGTCATCGACATCAGGCGGCGATGGCGAAGCTAGTTTGATCTCGCCGAAAACCTCTCCCCGCGAGGGGAGAGGAGAGCGCACGATTACTTCTTCTCGGA
This sequence comes from Tardiphaga sp., assembly GCA_043739005.1. Taxonomy (GTDB): domain Bacteria; phylum Pseudomonadota; class Alphaproteobacteria; order Rhizobiales; family Xanthobacteraceae; genus Tardiphaga. The sequence goes on along the minus strand of JAYUEY010000002.1, from coordinate 46,811 downwards.
AAACTTATCGATATAAGCGACCACGTCTTTGCGCTGCTGTTCGTCGGCAAGCTTAAACGCCATCTTGGTCGAGCCCGTGGCCAGATCGGCCTTGCCCTTGTCGGTAAGAAACTTCTTCAGGAAGGCGTTGGGGTCCGGCAAATAAGCGACGATTTGTTCGTTGCTCCAGACCAGACCATTTTCACCTGCGGCCTTGTTAAGTGCCGAGTAGGAAAATCCGGGTGCCGTGCCGGATTGACGGCCAATCACCCCTGTCAGCGCCGGTCCGACCAGATTTTTGGCATCTGGACCGATGCGATGGCAGGTCATGCATTGCTTGAAAACCACCTCACCCTTAGCCGCGTCTTGCGCGGAGGCTGCGCCTGATATCAGGCTGCCACTGATCAACACGGCCGAGACGATCGCGAGCTTTGTAAGGCTTCTTGTCACCACGTTTCTCTCCTTAAATTCATTGCAACGGTCGATCTACATGAGAACCGTTGGTGTGAGGATAACCTGACGTCTAATAATATCAATTGCCGTTGTCGTTATTCGCCGCAATCCGTCTCATGGAGGGCAACCGAAGGTCGAGAAGATCGGATTGTTTGCAGTTCAAAGTTTCTAACTTGCGTTTCAGGTGTTCGTTCCGGCGCGCGTCAACTGTTCTTGACAGTAAAATGCGATTTAAGATGTCTTTAGGGGCCTTGGAAAAGACATTCCTTGACTTGAAAGTAACGGTCTGCGCTCATCTATAAGCGCGCTATGCGACACAGGCTTGTGACGCTGTGTCATCTGGTGCTGGCACATTCCATGCACCACCTGTCGAAGTAAGGCTGAGGGCATCGCAGCATGCGCCGCCCCGGATTCAAGCGACAACCGAAATGAGACATGGCCAAACTGTCCGTCCAGCCTGACATCACCCTCCTTCTCGATATGGATGGCGTGATCCGTGAAGCGACGTTGTCACCTGCAATGGGCGGGGAGAGCGTCGAGGGTTGGCTGGGGCGGTCGTGGACCGACATCGCCGGCGAGTCCGGTGGCGGCGATAAGGTGCGCCGCATGGTCGAGGATGCCCGGTTAAGCGGCATTTCTGCCTTCCGACAGCTGAATCAGCGCTTTCCGAGCGGCGTCGAAATTCCGCTGGAATTCACAACGGTTCTGCTCGGCGGCCGTGCCGGCATGTTGGCAATCGGCAAGAACTTACAGGCGGTTGCGGAATTGCAGTCGCGTCTGATCGCGGCGCAGCAGACGATGGAGCGCGATTACTGGAAGCTGCGCGAGGTCGAAACGCGCTATCGTCTCGTTTTCGATGCCTCCGACGAAGCGGTCATAATCGTTTCTGCCTCGAATTTGCGGATCGTCGAAGCCAACCGCGCGGCGATGGAAGCGCTGAGCCCGTCGCGCCGCCGCAATGAAGACCTCACCGGCCGCGAAATCCTGAACGATGTCGCCGCCGCCGATCGCGAAGCTGTGCGTGACATGCTGGCGCGCGTCCGCGAGCGCGGAAAGGCGTTGAGCATTCTTGTCCATCTCGGAGCCGATGCGCGACCGTGGATGCTGCGCGGTTCTTTGATCACGTCAGAGCCCGGACAAAATCCCGGCAATGTCTTTTTGCTGCAATTCACTTCGGCGGGGCCGCTTGCAGCCCCCGAACCAGGCGAAACTTCGCCGGTCGAAGAATTGATCGAAGCGCTACCTGATGCTTTCGTCGCGCTCGACGATGATGGCACGATTCTCAGCGTCAATCAGGCGTTTCTCGATCTCGCGCAATTGGGTGCCAAGGGCTCCGCGATCGGGGAATCGCTGTCGCGCTGGCTGTTCCAGCCAGGTGCCGACCTCAACGCACTGCTGGTCAATATCGAGCGCCATGGCGCGATCCGGCTGTTCACCACCACATTGCGCGGTGAACTCGGCAGTGATTCAGCGATCGAGATTTCCGCCGGCCGTAGTGAAACCGGCCAGATCGGCGTCCTCTTACGCAATGTATCGCGACGCCTACCGATGCACGTCGAGGGTGACATGCTACGTACGGCGCTCGGCTCCGTCAGCGAACAGATCGGCAAATCGCCGTTGCGTAAGCTGGTGAAAAATACCGTCAGCATCGTCGAGCAGCATTATGTCAAGGAAGCGCTCGAACTGTCTGGCGGTAATCGCACTGCAACAGCGGAATTGCTGGGATTGAGCCGGCAAAGCCTTTATGCAAAGCTCAACCGCTACGGGCTCGACGACAAGGGACCGGACGCAGAGGAATTGACCCCCGAGGACTGAATTGGCCTCTTACTCGTTTGCACCACCGGCATTCGGAAAAGCCGACCTTTCCAATTGTGAGCGCGAAGAAATTCATCTGGCTGGATCGATCCAGCCGCATGGCGCGTTGCTCGTCGTCAGCGAACCCGACTATCGCGTGATTCAGGCCAGCGCCAACGCGGCTGCCTTCCTGAATCTGCCGGATGTCATCGGACGCTCGCTCGCCGATCTCGACGGCGATCTTTTGCTCAGAATTCTCCCACATCTCGATCCGACCGCGCAGGGCATGCCGATCGCCGTGCGCTGCAAGATCGGCAATCCCGCTGCGGAATTCGATGGATTACTGCATCGTCCGCCGCAGGGCGGGCTGGTGATCGAACTCGAGCGCGCCGGACCTTCTGTCGACCTGTCGCATCAGATCGCCATCGCGTTGGAAAAGATCAGGACGGCATCATCGCTGCGCGGACTGTGCGACGAGACCGCGAGCCTGTTGCAGGACCGCACCGGCTATGACCGCGTGATGGTGTATCGCTTCGACGAGCAGGGCCATGGCGAGGTATTTTCCGAACGCCGGCGGCCGGACCTCGAAGCTTTTCTCGGCAATCGCTATCCCTCGACCGACATTCCGCAGATGGCGCGACGGCTTTATGAGCGCACCCGCGTGCGCGTGCTCGTCGATGTCAATGTCGCGCAGTCACCGATCGAGCCGCGTTTCTCTCCGCTAACCGATCGCGACCTCGACATGTCGCTGTGCTTCCTGCGCAGCATGTCGCCGATCCATCTGCAATATCTGCGCAATATGGGCGTCGGCGCGACATTGGTGATTTCGCTTGTGGTCGGCGGCAAGCTGTGGGGTTTGGTCGCCTGCCATCATTACGAGCCGCGCTTCATCCATTTCGAATTGCGCGCGGTGTGCGAATTGCTCGCCGAGGCGATCGCGACACGGATCGCGGCACTGGAAAGTTTTGCGCAGAGCCAGTCGGAATTGTTCGTGCAGCGGCTCGAACAGCGGATGATGGAGGCGATCTCACGTGATGGCGACTGGCGTGCCGCAATCTTCGATTCCTCGCAGTCGATCCTGCAGCCGCTCGGAGCCGGCGGCAGTGCGCTGATCTATGAAGGTCAGGTCGTCACCTCCGGCGAGGTGCCCGGCACCCAAGACATTCGCGCGATCGGCAAATGGCTCGACGGCCTGCCGCGTACCCAGGTGATCTCGACGGCGTCCCTGCAAAACGACATGCCTGATTTTGCCGATCTCACCAAGGTCGCGAGCGGGATCGTCGCCACGACGATCTCAGACAATGCGAGCGAATATCTGATCTGGTTTCGCCCCGAGCGTATCCGCACGGTGACGTGGGGCGGCGATCCGATGAAGCCCTTTGTGATCGGCACTACACCGGAAGATTTGTCGCCGCGACGCTCCTTCGCGCAATGGCATCAGGTCGTCGAGGGCACGTCCGATCCGTGGACCGAGTCGGATCTCGCGGCCGCGCGCTCGATCGCGCAGGCGGTGGCCGATATCGTGCTGCAATTCCGCGCGGTGCGGACATTGATCGTGCAGGACCAACTCGAACAATTCTCCAGCCATGTGCGTGTCAGCGAGCAGCCGGTCATCATCGCCGATGTGAAGGGCAAAATTCTTCTTGTGAATGCGGCGTTCAAGGCCTTGCTGCCGCATGGTGCCGCAGAACCTGCGAAACTCGACGATCTTGCGGCGGCCTTCGAGGCGCCGGATCGGTTCGCCTGGAACGTACGTCAATTGCTCGACACCAAACGAGGCTGGCGCGGCGAGTTGATGCTGCGCCGCGCCGGCAATCGCGACATGCCGTTGATGGTGCGCGCCGATCCCGTGCAGCCGGCGCGCGACCGCGTGCTCGGCTTCGTGTTGATTTTTTCGGACATCACCGACCGCAAGGCGGCGGAGGCCGCGCGCAGCCGGTTTCAGGAAGGCATCATCCAGAGCCATCGCGTCGCCAGCGTGCGGCTCGATAGCAAGACAGACCTTGTCTATCAGAACCTGTTGTCGTCGGTGGTCGAGAACGCGCAACTGGCGGCGCTGGAGATCACCTACGGGGTCGAACCGGCGCGGATTTCTGAGATGCTGGAAAGTGTGCGCGCTTCGACGTTGCGCACCGCCGAGGTGCTGGAGCATTTGATCTGGCACGCCTCGCGAACAGGCGGCGGGGACCAAAGCAAGTTGTAGCGAATGTTGTCATGGCCGGGACGAGCGCCGCGTAGCGCGAGATGATCCGGCCGTGCATCGCATAAAAGATCTTCAATCGTTGGATTGTTGGGCGCTGTTCGACGGTTCGGCCGCTGCGCGCAGGTCAACCCCCGGAAATCCCAACAGCCATCAATTTATGTCGTCACATCGCGTATTATGTCGTTGGAGATGCAATATGAACGAAAGGAAACCAGCACCTAACAACGCGTTTCAAGCCATCAAGGCAATCGACTATACGGTGATCTTTGCGCGCGACATGCAGGCGATGCGCCGCTTTTATGGAGATGTTTTGTGTTTTCCGCTTTTGAGAGAGCTGTCGCCGGACTGGATCGAATATTCTGTCGGTAGCAATACGCTGGCTTTGGCGAAGCCAAAGCGCGTAGCGGGTGATACGCCGACAGCAAAGGGAAGCGCTTCGCTTCAACTTGCATTCAAGGTTTCTACGGTCAACGTCGATCAATGTGCCGAGGAGTTAGCAAAAAAGGGCGTCGAAATATTATCGCCGCCGACTGATCAATCGTTCGGGCATCGTACGTTGTTCTTTCGTGACCCGGATGGAAATTTGCTGGAGATGTTTGCGGAGATTTAGGTCCAGCTCAGGCTCCCCAACCCCGACCCATCCTGCAAATGGGGAGGGAGCGCATCGTCGTTGATAAAAACTCGGCGTGCTCTAGGACGGCAATTACTCCGCCGCGTCGGCGACGGCGGCACCATTGGACGCAAGACGATCCTTGATGGCGCAGGACAGTGCAATGTTCAGCGTGAAGGCGACGTTGCCTTCCGCGATCACGGCATCGGGGTCATCGACCACACCACCGGCGCGGTCGAGCGCCGCGCGATAGCTGATCTTCAGCGCAGCGAGATCGTCGAAGCGCGGAAAATCGTAAAACGATCCTTGTTGCGCTGTCAGTGCCATCGACTTGCCGAGCAGCCGCTGCAAGATCTGGCCGCCACTGAGGTCGCCGAGATAGCGCGTATAGGCATGGGCGATCAGAAGGCTGCCGTCGCCCTGCGCGGCTTCAGAAATGCGTGCGCCGTAGGCCTCGCCTTCCGGCAACACATCAATGGCATTCACCCAGTTCGCGCCGGCCAATGCGGCCAAATCCGCCTCAAGCGCCGATGCACGGTCGAGACGAAAGGCGGCAAGTTCAGAAAGGCCCGGCGTCGCGCCATGGCGCGCGAGCCCGTCTTCCAGCGCTCGATAGGCTGGCAAAAGGTTCCGTAGCAGCATGACATAGCCGTCGCGGCTGGCCTCGCCGCGCAGCATGTCGCGGATCACGCCCGTCCGTTCGGCTTCGGTGTGGAGAGTCTTGGTGCCAAGATAGAGCGCGGTCACGACGCTCACAGGCGTCGCGCGATCCGAAGCAGCCGTCATTCCAGAAAATCCCCTGCGGGCGGCGCGCCGTCAGGCGTGGCCCTTCATTTGGTCGATCAGACTGCGAGCCGATTGGGGGGCAGTCGTGGCGTCGATCGACATCATATCCGCTCCGAGAGCGGCCACAAGCTCGGGATGATCGATCATCATCGGGCCACCGAGCAGGATGCCGATCTGGCGATTGCGCGAGCTGCGGCGGATTTCTTCGATGTCCCGTTTCAAGTCTTCAAGACGCCGGTCGCTGCTCACCGAAAAGCCGACCACGTCGAACCAGTGATTATGCACGAGCGACGTCAATTCGCGGTGCGAGTCGAACGGCCCGGTGCACAGGTTCCACCCTGCACGCCGAAAGAACTCAGCCACCATCGACAGGCCGAAGGAATGCTGTTCGCCGGGCACGACCGTGAGCAGCATCGAAGAGCCGCCATCAGCATGGGGCTGCTCGCCGCAGAAATCATCGCCGAGCTGGCGCATGATCCGCTGCAGGCGGGTGACGCCGATCGTGACGTTGGCAAAATCGGTCTCGTCGGTTTCCCATTGTTCGCCGAGCTGACGTGCCGCCGGCGCGAGCCAATTGAGGAACACGGTCTCGACCGAGATGCCTTGCGCCAGGAGCGTATCGACGAAGTTCGACGCCGCGTTATCGTCGTTCACCAAGGTCAGCGCGGCAAAGGCGATGACGGGATCGTGGACCGCAGGTTGTTCGTTGACATCTGCGACGGCCGCATCGGCTGCCGGCTTCAGCGCAAAAAAGAGACGCGGAATGATTTTGGTCTTCAGCGTGCGCACCACGCTGACCGGCTGCAACCCGGCGCGGAAGCGCCAGAGCGGTGCCGCGAGTTTTGACCGGGTCGTTGCCGCGCGTTGAGCGGCTGCATTGTCGGACGGATTGCCGGCTGAGAAAGATCGCTCGTTCAAGTCGGTCATTGTCTTTCACTCCCCACGCAATTCATTTCCTCATCGTCCAAAACCGTCAAGTTTAATTTACGTATAGTTTGGTTGACAGTCTTCAAAACGAGAGCTAGCCTTTCTGTATCGACCGCACATAGGGAGTGGCGCGGTGCACCTTCGAGAAGCTGAAAATCGGCATCGAATGAACAGCAACGGTGAAATGCCGGTGGCTTCTCGTTTCCCCTTGCCCTCATCGCAACATTCGAGCGAAACGCTGTCAAACAATCTTTACAGTTCTGGTCGTGAATACGTCGCTGCAGGTGCGAACAAAAATTCTAGTTCTGCACCACACGCGTCGTCGGTAATGCCGAATTCGCAGCCACTTAAATTGCTCTACACGCCCGAACAGCGTCTTCGCCGCGATGCAACACGTTGGACACTTGTTCAGGGGATTCTCGCGCCCATCCAATTCCTGGTGTTTCTCGCCAGCGTGATTCTGGTGCTGCGCTATCTCGCGACGGGAGACGGGTTCGCGATCGCGACGGCATCGATCGTGATTAAGACGATGCTGCTTTATGCGATCATGATCACCGGCGCGATCTGGGAGCGCGAGGTGTTCGGCGTCTATCTGTTCGCACCGGCCTTCTTTTGGGAGGACGTTTTCTCGTTCCTCGTGCTCGCTTTGCACTCCGCTTATCTGATCGCGCTGTTGGGCGGCTTCGGCACGCCACAACAGCAGATGACGTTGGCACTCGCCGCTTACGCGACCTACGTTGTCAACGCCACGCAGTTCATTCTCAAGTTGCGCGCCGCGCGCCGCGACGAGCGTCTGATGCTTGCGAGTTCTCTTGCGCTCAATGGGAGCGCAACATGACCGTGCAATTCTCCAAGCCCGATGTCTCCGACTGCGCCGTCACATCTGCAAAACCCGCGACGGTCCATAACGTTCGCCGCGAGAGCGGCCAGCGCGAAGTGTTTTGCGGCCTCACCGGGATTGTCTGGCTGCATCGGAAAATACAGGATGCCTTCTTCCTGGTTGTCGGCTCGCGCACCTGCGCGCATCTGATCCAGTCGGCTGCCGGCGTGATGATCTTCGCCGAGCCGCGCTTCGCCACGGCGATCATGGAGGAGAAGGATCTCGCGGGTCTCACCGACGCCAATGACGAACTCGACCGTATCGTCACGCAACTGATCGAGCGACGCCCGGATATCAAGCTGCTGTTCCTTGTCGGCTCGTGCCCGTCCGAAGTCATCAAGCTCGATCTGTCGCGCGCCGCACTTCGTTTATCACAGCGATTTTCGCCGAGCGTGCGGATTCTGAATTACTCGGGCAGCGGCATCGAGACGACATTCACGCAGGGCGAAGATGCCTGCCTCGCATCGCTGGTGCCGGAATTGCCAGTCGCGACCTCGCAAGAGGCGTCGCTGCTCGTGGTGGGTTCGCTCGCCGACGTCGTCGAGGACCAGTTCGTGCGGACGTTCAGCGCGCTTGGCATCACGAATGTCCAGTTCCTGCCGCCGCGCAATTCACAGACCTTGCCTGCGGTCGGACCGAATACAAAAATCCTTCTGGCGCAGCCTTTTCTGGCCGACACCGCCCGCGCGTTGCAGGATCGCGGCGCGCAGCGTCTCGCCGCGCCGTTCCCTCTGGGCGTCGAAGGCACCTGCGCGTGGTTACGTGCCGCTGCCGATGCATTCGGTGTCGTGCCTGAGACTTTCGATTGCGTCACGCAGCCCTCGATCATCCGCGCCGAGCGTGCGCTGACCAAGTATCGCGACGAACTCGCCGGCCGCAGCATCTTCCTGTTCCCCGACTCGCAGCTCGAAATTCCGCTGGCGCGCTTTTTGTCGCGCGAACTCGGCATGACATTGGTTGAAGTCGGCACGCCCTATCTGCATCGCGAACACATGGCGGAAGAACTCAAGCTGCTGCCGTTCGACACCGCAATCACCGAAGGGCAGGACGTCGATCTGCAACTTGATCGTTGTCGTGCAGCAAAGCCCGACATCACCGTCTGCGGCCTTGGCCTCGCCAATCCGCTGGAGGCCGAAGGCCTCACGACCAAATGGTCGATCGAACTCGTTTTCACGCCCATTCAAGGCTTCGAACAGGCCACTGATTTGGCCGAATTGTTCGCGCGGCCTCTCGTGCGTCGCGCAAAGTTGGTGGCCTGACATGCAACTCACCGTCTGGACCTATGAAGGACCACCCCATGTCGGCGCGATGCGGGTCGCGACAGGCATGACCGGTTTGCATTACGTGCTGCACGCGCCGCAGGGTGACACCTACGCTGACTTGCTGTTCACGATGATCGAACGCCGCGACCGTCGCCCGCCTGTGACGTACACGACCTTCGCCGCGCGCGATCTCGGCGGCGATACGGCGGAATTGTTTAAGACCGCTTGCGCGCAGGCTTATGAGCGCTTCCAGCCGCAGGCGATGATCGTCGGCGCGTCCTGCACCGGGTCGCTGATTCAGGACGATCCAGGTGGCCTCGCCAAGGCGCTCAACCTGCCGATCCCGGTCGTGACGATCGATCTGCCCGCTTATCAGCGCAAGGAAAATTGGGGCGCGGCCGAAACGTTCTATCAACTGGTTCGCGCGCTTGCGGGTCCGCATGCACCGGCACCGGGCGTGAAGAAGCCCCCGCGAGCTGATGGCGTGCGCCCAACCTGCAATCTGCTTGGCGCGACCGCACTCGGCTTCCGCCATCGCGACGATATCACTGAGATCACGGGTCTGCTCGGCCGGCTGGGCATCGACGTCAAGGTCTGCGCGCCGATGAACGCGACACCGGCCGATCTGGCGACGCTCGGCGATGCCGATTTCAACGTTGTGCTCTATCCGGAAATCGCCGGGGTCGCGGCATCGTGGCTGCAACGCACGTTCGGCCAGCCTTTCACCAAGACGATCCCGATCGGGGTCTCAGCGACGCGCGATTTCATCGCCGAAGTCGCAACCCTCGCCGGTATCGATGCGACGGATGTTTTGGCCAAGGCCGAGACCCGGTTGCCGTGGTATTCGCGCTCGGTCGATTCGACCTATCTCACCGGTAAGCGCGTCTTCATCTTCGGCGATGCGACGCATGTGGTTGCCGCCGCGCGCATCGCGTCGGATGAGCTTGGCTTCAAGGTTGTCGGACTCGGCAGCTACAGCCGCGAATTTGGTCGCGAAATTCGCGATGCCGCCAAGCGCTACGATGTCGAGCCTTTGATCACCGATGACTATCTCGAAGTCGAAGCCGCCGTTGCCGCGTTGCAGCCCGAACTGGTGCTCGGCACGCAGATGGAGCGCCACATTGCGAAACGATTGGGCGTGCCTTGCGCAGTGATCTCTGCGCCGGTGCATGTGCAGGATTTCCCCGCGCGCTATGCGCCGCAGATGGGCTTTGAAGGCGCGAATGTGATCTTCGACACTTGGGTCCATCCGTTGATGATGGGCCTCGAAGAACATCTGCTGGCGATGTTCAAGGACGATTTTGAATTCGTCGATGGCGCATCGCCGTCGCATCTGGGCGCAGGGCATTCCATGCCTGCGGCGGCTACCATGCCTGCGGCGGCTGCGATGCCTGCAGCGGCCACTGCTGTACTTCTCGATGTCGTGCAGCCCCTTGAAAAAGTCGATGCCGTCGCGGTCTGGGCCGCCGACGCTGAAAAAGAATTGCACAAGATCCCGTTTTTTGTGCGCGGCAAAGCCCGCCGCAACACGGAACGCTTCGCGAACGAGAACGGCCTATCCACCATCACAGTCGAGACGTTGTACGATGCCAAAGCGCATTTCGCACGATAGCGCGACCGCCACGCCCTTGCGGGTGGTGATCGTGACGATGGACAGCCACCTGTCCGGTGCCGCCGCGCGTGCGCGCCAAACGTTGCAGCGCGATTATCCGGGTCTCGATCTCGTTGTGCACTCGGCCGACGAGTGGGGCAATGACGACGCAGCTTTGGCGCGCTGCCATCAAGATATCGCGCGTGGCGATATCGTCGTCGCAACGATGCTGTTCCTCGACGATCACGTCCGCGCGGTGATGCCCGCGCTGCAAGCCCGCCGCGCCGCCTGCGATGTGATGCTGTGCTGCATGTCCGCGTCCGAGGTCGTGAAGCTGACGCGTGTCGGTAAGTTCGATATGTCGGGCGAAGCGATTGGTGCCATCGCCTGGCTGAAGAAATTGCGCGGCAAGAAAGAAGGCAAGCCCGCCGGCGGCAAGGGCGAAATGACAATGCTGCGCCGGTTGCCGAAGCTGCTACGCTTCATCCCCGGCACCGCGCAGGACATGCGCGCTTATTTCCTGACGCTGCAATATTGGCTCGCCGGCTCCGAGGCGAACATCGCCAACATGATCCGACTTCTGGTCGATCGCTATGCCGAGGGCCCGCGCAAGGCGCTGCGCGGCATCGCCAAGGTTGCTGCTCCGGTCGATTATGCCGATATCGGCGTCTATCATCCACGTGCGAAAAACCGAATCGTCGAGACATCAGATGCGCTGCCGAACGATACGGGCACGCATGGCACGGTCGGGCTGCTGCTGCTGCGCTCGTATCTCTTGGCCGGCAATACCGGACATTATGACGGCGTCATCAAGGCGTTCGAGGCCAAGGGCCTGCGCGTCATTCCTGCATTCGCCAGCGGCCTCGATCAGCGCCCGGCGATCGAACGTTTCTTTATGAAAGACGGCCGCGCCAGCGTCGATGCCGTCGTGTCGCTCACCGGCTTCTCGCTCGTCGGTGGCCCGGCTTACAATGATGCGAAGGCTGCCGAAGATATTCTCGCCACGCTCGATGTCCCCTATCTCGCCGCGCATCCGGTCGAATTCCAGACGCTCGAACAATGGGGTGCATCGGATCGCGGATTGATGCCGGTCGAATCGACCATCATGGTCGCGATTCCTGAACTCGACGGCGCGTCCGGGCCTGTCGTCTATGGTGGACGCTCGGACGGCGCGGGCGAGGCCTGCACCGGCTGCGAGCGGCATTGCACCTTTGCGACGACGCAAATGGGCGGCGATATGCATGTCTGCAGCGAACGCGCCGATATGCTGGCGTCGCGCACAGTGAAGCTCGTCGCGATGCGTCGCGCCCAGCGTCGCGATCGCAAGGTCGCGATCGTGCTGTTTAACTTTCCGCCGAATGCCGGAAACACCGGCACTGCGGCGTTCCTATCGGTGTTCGAATCCCTGCATCGCACGCTGACCGCGATGAAGCGCGAGGGCTATCAGGTGGAGGTGCCCGCCGATGTCGAGACGTTGCGCGAGCGCATCGTCACCGGCAACGCGCCGCGCTTCGGTGCCGACGCCAATGTCCATCATCGTATTCCTGCCGGCGATCATGTCCGTCGTGAAACCTGGCTGCGCGAGATCGAAGCGCAATGGGGCCCAGCGCCCGGCAAGCAACAAAGCGATGGTTCGTCGATCTTCGTGCTCGGCGAGCGCTTCGGAAATGTCTTCGTCGGCATTCAGCCAGCGTTCGGTTATGAAGGCGATCCGATGCGCCTGCTGTTCGAGAAGGGCTTTGCACCGACGCATGCCTTCTCAGCATTCTATCGCTGGCTGCGCGAGGATTTCGGTGCCAATGCCGTCCTGCATTTCGGCACGCACGGCGCATTGGAATTTATGCCCGGCAAGCAAGCGGGTCTCTCCGCCTCGTGCTGGCCGGATCGCATGATCGGTGACTTGCCGAACATCTATCTCTACGCCTCGAATAATCCGTCCGAAGGCACCATCGCCAAGCGCCGTTCGGCCGCGACTCTTATCAGCTATCTGACGCCGCCGGTCGCACATGCAGGCCTTTACAAAGGCCTCGTCGAGTTGAAGGCGTCGATTGAACGCTGGCGCGCCTTGACGCCGGATGATGCTGCCGAGCGCGGCGATCTTGCCGGCCTCGTCCAATTGCAGGCGAGCGTGCTCGATCTGAGTCGTGCCGAGCCCGCTTGGGCCAATGCAGATGATGCGATCGCAGCACTCTCGGGCACTGTGCTCGAACTCGAATACACTCTGATCCCGCACGGGCTGCATGTCGTCGGCGAAGACCCGTCCGCCGAGCAGCGCGTCGAGATGTTGCAGGCGGTGGCCGATGCCTCGTTCGGCGTAAAGCCCGACAAAACCGTGTTCGAGGCGATCGTGCGCGGCGAGACGCCCGACGGGGATACGACGATGGTCGCGAGCCTGCAGGCGACCGATGCATGGCTGGCGAAGGATCACGAGATCCCGGCGCTCATCCATGCGCTTGATGGCGGTTTCACCCGCCCCGCACCGGGTGGCGATATCCTGCGGACGCCGGCGATACTGCCGACTGGCCGCAATGTCCACGGCTTCGATCCATTTCGTATTCCCAGCGCCTATGCGGTGCAGGATGGTGCGAAACAAGCGCAGCGCCTGATCGACAAGCACATTGCCGATGGCAATGCGCTGCCTGAATCGGTCGCGATCGTGTTGTGGGGCACTGACAATCTGAAGAACGAAGGCGCCCCGATCGCGCAGGCGCTGGCGCTGCTCGGCGCTCGGCCACGGTTTGACGGCTACAGCCGGCTGACCGGCGCGGAGTTGATCCCGCTGGCCGAATTGAACCATCCGCGTATCGACGTCATCGTCACGATGTCCGGCATCTTCCGCGATCTGCTGCCGTTGCAGATCAAGCTGCTCGCCGAAGCGTGTTTCCTGGCGGCATCCGCCGACGAACCGGCTGAGATGAACTTCGTCCGCAAGCACGCGCTGGCCTATCAGGCGCAACATGGTTGCGACATGGAAACCGCGTCGCTGCGCGTGTTCGGCAATGCCGACGGCGCTTACGGCTCGAACGTCAACCACCTCGTCGAAAACGGCCGCTGGGACGATGAAGACGAATTGGCCGAGACCTATACGCGCCGCAAAAGCTTTGCCTATGGCCGCAAGGGTCAGCCGGTCCAGCAGACGGCACTACTCAAGAGCGCGCTCGCCGATGTCGATCTCGCCTACCAGAACCTCGATTCGGTCGAACTCGGCGTCACCACGGTGGACCACTATTTCGATACGCTCGGCGGCATCAGCCGCGCGGTGAAGCGCGCCAAGGGCGGCACAAGCGCGCCGGTTTACATCGGCGATCAGACGCGCGGTGAAGGCCTCGTCCGCACGCTGTCCGAACAGGTCGCCCTCGAAACCCGCACGCGGATGCTCAATCCGAAATGGTACGAGGGCATGCTCAAGCACGGCTATGAGGGCGTGCGCCAGATCGAAGAGCACGTCACCAACACAATGGGCTGGTCGGCGACAACGGGCGAGGTTGCACCGTGGGTTTATCGCCAGCTCACCGAGACGTTTGTGCTTGATCCTGAAATGCGCGAGCGCCTTGCAAAGCTCAATCCGGTTGCGTCGGCGAAAGTCGCGAACCGTCTGATCGAAGCGCATGAGCGCAAATACTGGTCACCCGATCCCGAGATGCTCGACGTGCTGCGTCGCGCCGGGGAAGAACTCGAAGACCGCCTTGAAGGCGTGGGAGTTGCCGCATGAATATCCAGACCCCTCCATCCGCACTCGAAGGTCATTTGAAGCTGAAAAGTGCCTCGCGCTGCGGAGACGGCGAAGGCAGCGTCCAGGTTCAGCTCGATCCGAAGCTGAAAATTGGCACCGCAAAAGTGTTCTCGGTTTACGGCAAAGGCGGCATCGGCAAGAGCACGACGTCGTCGAATCTCTCGGTCGCCTTCTCGAAGCTCGGCAAGCGCGTGCTGCAGATCGGTTGCGATCCTAAGCATGACTCCACTTTTACGCTCACCAAGCGGCTGATCCCGACGGTCATTGACGTGCTCGAAGGCGTCAACTTCCACGCCGAGGAATTGCGCCCGGAAGATTTCGTGTTCGAAGGCTATAACGGCGTGATGTGCCTTGAAGCGGGCGGGCCACCGGCCGGCACCGGCTGCGGCGGCTATGTCGTCGGCCAGACCGTGAAATTGTTGAAAGAACATCATCTGCTCGAAGATACCGACGTGGTGATCTTCGACGTGCTCGGCGACGTGGTGTGCGGCGGTTTCGCGGCGCCGTTGCAGCATTCCGATCGCGCGCTGATCGTCGCGGCCAACGATTTCGACTCAATCTTCGCGATGAACAGAATCGTCGCGGCGATCGAAGCCAAGTCGAAGAATTATGGCGTGCGGCTCGGCGGCGTCATCGCCAACCGCAGCAAGGACACAGATCAGATCGACAAATACAACGACCGTGCCGGGCTCAATCGCGTGGCGCATTTCCCCGATCTCGATATCATCCGCAAGAGCCGTCTCAAGAAATCGACCTTGTTCGAGATGGACGAGACGCCTGAATTGAAGGCCGTCACCGACGAATACATGCGGCTCGCGACCGAACTTTGGGAAGACAAGATCGTGCCGACCAATGGCAAATCGCTCAAGGATCGCGACATCTTCGATCTTCTCGGTTTCGACTAAGCAGGACCAGAACCATGACCGTCACGACCTATCTGGAACGCCGCGGCGAACTCAAGACCTACTTCGATCGCACCGCGGTTGATGCCTGGGCGCGGCTGACCTCAGATGCGCCGGTTGGCCGTATCCGGGCCACCGTGCGCGCCGGTCGCGACGAGATGCGCAACACGCTGCTGTCGTGGCTGCCGGCGAAGATGGATGGCATGCGGCTGCTCGATGCCGGTTGCGGCACCGGCGCGCTGTCGATCGAAGCCGCACGCAGAGGTGCAAAGGTCGTAGCAATCGATCTGTCGCCAACGCTGGTGAATGTCGCGCGCGAGCGTCTGCCCGCCGATGTCGATCCGGCCGCGATCGAATTCCTGTCAGGCGACATGTTCGATCCGAAGCTCGGTCGCTTCGATTATGTCGTCGCGATGGATTCGCTCATCCATTATGTCGCCAGCGATATCTGCAGGGTGATCGCGGGCTTCGCCGCCCGCACCAATGAAGCTGTTCTGGTCACCTTCGCACCAAAGACGCCGGCTTTAACCGTGCTGCATGCTGTCGGTCGGTTGTTTCCGCGCGGTGACCGCGCCCCGGCGATCGAGCCGGTCGGCGAACAAAAATTGCTGAGCCTGCTTGAGACCGAGCAGGGCCTCGAACAATGGCAGGCCGGGCGCACGCATCGCGTCACCAGCGGCTTCTACAAATCGCAGGCTCTGGAGATGGTGCAGCGATGAGCAAGGTCGGCGATACATTCGCGAAAGGCTGGATGCTGCTCGGCACGCGCTTCCTGCCGTTCGCCGATGCTGCGACCAAGGAATTGCCGCTCGGCCGGCTAATGCGGCTGTCGCTGTTTCAGGTCTCGGTCGGCATCTCGATCGTGTTGCTGAACGGCACGCTCAACCGCGTGATGATCGTCGAACTCAACGTCTCGACCTTGCTCGTGTCACTGATGGTGTCACTGCCTTTGGTATTCGCGCCATTTCGCGTGTTGATCGGTTTCAAATCCGACAATCACCGCTCGGTGCTCGGCTGGCGGCGCGTACCTTACATCTGGCTCGGGACCATGATGCAGTTCGGCGGCTTTGCGATCATGCCGTTCGCGCTGCTGGTGCTGTCCGGCACCGGTGAATGGCCCGCTGAATATGGTCAGGTCGGCGCGGCGCTCGCATTCCTGATGGTCGGCGCCGGCATGCACACGACACAGACGGCAGGCTTAGCACTGGCGACGGACCTCGCGCCAGAAGAGTCCCGGCCGCGCGTCGTCGCGTTCCTCTATGTGATGCTTCTGCTCGGCATGGCCGGCAGCGCGCTTTTGTTCAGCGAGTTGTTACGCAATTTCAGCGAGATCAGGCTGATCCAGATCATTCAGGGTGTCGCGGTGACGCAGCTCTTCTTGAACATCGCGGCGCTGTGGAAACAGGAGCCGCGCAATCCGGCGCTGACATCGGCCAGGCACCAAGCACCTGATTTCAATCGCTCATGGAAAAAGTTTCGTGAGGCTGGCGGCTCGGCCCGCGCGCTGGTTGCGGTCGGCCTCGGCACGGCGGCTTTCTCGATGCAGGACATCCTGCTTGAGCCTTACGGCGCTGAAATTCTCAAGCTGACGGTCGGCGAGACGACGGCCCTGACAGCGTTCTTCGCGCTTGGCACGCTGGCGGGCTTCGGTCTCGCCGCGCGCACGCTCGGCCGCAATGCGGATCCCTATCGCATCGCCGGCTATGGCGCGGCGGCCGGCGTGTTCGCTTTCGCGGCCGTGATTTTCGCCGCGCCCTTGAGTTCGGTTTTGCTGTTTCGCATCGGCACCGGGCTGATCGGCTTCGGTGGCGGGTTGTTCGCGGCCGGCACGCTGACGGCGGCGATGGCGATGGCGCGTGACGGCGAGAGCGGCTTGGCACTCGGCACATGGGGAGCCGTGCAGGCGACGGCGGCCGGTGCAGGCATCTTCATCGGCGGGGGCTTGCGCGATCTCGTCACCACCATCGGCTCCACCGGCATGCTCGGCCGCGCGATGACCGATCCGTCGGTCGGCTACAGCGTTGTCTACCACATCGAAATTGCTCTGTTGTTCGCCACTCTGGTCGCGATCGGTCCGCTCGTGCGCACGGCACGATCGGTCGTCCCAAGACCATCCGCCAAATTCGGCCTCGCCGAATTCCCAAGTTAATCTTAGCAAAAGAAGGGGTCGTCCCATGCAACCCGGCGCCTATTTGGATTTCGCTCAAGTCACGCTCTACGTATTCTGGATCTTCTTCGCCTGCCTGATTTTGTATCTGCGCCGCGAAGACAAACGCGAAGGCTATCCGCTCGAATCCACCGCGATGGGTGGCGGCATTCAGCAGGGTTTCCCGAGTCGTCCAGACGACAAGGTCTATCTGCTGCGCGGCGGCCATACCGCGACGCTGCCGAACCACAAGAACGATCGCCGCGACGTGGCGCTTGCGCCGGTCGATCGCTATCCCGGTTCGCCGTACGAGCCCACTGGCAATCCGATGCTCGACGGTGTCGGGCCGGGATCGTGGGCCGATCGTGAGGACGTGCCTGAACTGACGATGGAAGACGTCCCCGCGATCGTGCCGATGCGCATCATCCCGGCGACGACGCTATCGACGCGCGACGCCGATCCGCGCGGAATGCCGGTGCTTGGTGCCGACGGTGAAATCGGCGGCACCTGCGTCGATGTCTGGGTCGATCGCGCCGAATCCATCGTGCGCTATCTCGAAGTCGAGGTGCAGGCGGCGGGCGGTCCGAAGCGCGTATTGCTGCCGCTCACCTTCGCGCTGATCAAGGGTGGCTTGCGCAACCGCATCCTTGTCGACGCGATCCTCGGTGCGCATTTTGCCGATGTGCCGGTGACCAAGAGTCCGGATCAGGTGACCAAGCTCGAAGAAGACCGCATCGTCGGCTATTTCGGCGCCGGCACGCTCTATGCGATGCCGTCGCGTCAAGAACCTCTGATCTAAAGGAGCGTGGTCGTGAAACAGGATTTCGCACAGTTCAAGGCGGCAGATCTTATCAAGCCGGCAAGTCTCAGTGACCTCCCGGCACCTCTGCCGGTCGGCGAGCGCATCATCTGGCAGGGCAGGCCGGGCTTCAGGGCACTGGCCTGGCGCGCCTTCCATATTCGCGAGGTCGCGATCTATTTCGCGGCAATGTTTGCGTGGCGCGTCGGATCGGCGATGGCTGCGGGGCAATCCGCCGCCGATGTCGTGATCGCGGGCGCGTGGATCGTGGCTCCCGCTCTGGTGAGCTTCGCGGTGCTGTCGATGCTGGCGTGGCTATTCGCGCGGGCATCGAACTACACCGTCACCAGCAAGCGCGTGCTTGTGCAGTTCGGCGTCGCGTTGCCGATGACGATGAATATCCCGCTCGACAAAATTACGAGCGCGGCGCTGAAGACCTACCGCGATGGCTCCGGCGATATTCCGCTGTCTTTAGCGGATGATCGCGGCTCCTTCGTGCTGCTGTGGCCGCATGTCCGACCGTGGAAGCTGCGCCATGCCCAGCCGATGCTGCGCGCCGTTCCCGACGCCGCGATGGTTGCCGCCAAACTCAACGACGCGCTGTCGGGCCAGCCCGGCCCCTCCGCTATTTCGATCGCTCAGACTAGCTCCGCGCGCCCTAGCGCGATGCCGGCCTCTGCCATCGCCGCGGCCTGAAAGGATTTGCCATGACCGAGGTCTTTCGCGAACCCATCGTCGGACGAACCGGCCTCATCGCCGCAGGCAGCCTCGTGCTGTTCGCGCTGATTTCCGCAACCACGGCGCGTCTCACGGGGATCGGCGACGTCCGGGTTTCTTTGCCGGCCGCTGTCGAAAGCCGCGACCTGCAATTCGCCGATGGGCAGGATGGCAGCGTGCTCGTGTATGACGCCAAGGATCGTCAGTTGATCGACACCATCGCACCTGGCACCAACGGTTTTGTTCGCGTCGTATTGCGCGGACTGGCGCGCGAGCGCAAACTCGCCGATGTCGGTCGGGAGCCGCCGTTTCGCCTGACGCGCTACGTCAACGGCCAGATGACGCTGACCGACACGTCAAACAACAAGCAGGTTGATCTTGTTGCGTTCGGTTCGTCTAATGCCACCGCCTTTACCCGTCTCATGAATATGAAGGGATCGACATGATCGGTCGCAAATCCTTCGACGTGGCCTGCACCGTGGAGATCGAACAGACCTCCGAAACGCTGCATGCGCATGTCGTGCTCGATGGCAATATCGCGATCGAGCCGGGCGATGAAGTGACGGTGCACGACGCGCCCACGTCTGTCGCATTCGGCGAGCGTCTCGTCGTGCGGCGGACTGCGACGGTGGTGCGCGGCGGGTTGCTCGGCAAGATGCGCGCGCGCATAGAGGGCTATCTTGAACTCACAGAACTCTACGAAGTCAGTTTCTCAGACGGGAGAGCAGCATGATTCCCATGGAAGGCGGCACGCAGGGTCAACTCAAGACTCGCGCATCCAGCACCGGCGCAATCGCGAAGGGCAATGCGGAGAGCTTCGAATTGGCACGCGAGGATACGATCCTCAGCCCGCGATTTTACACCACTGATTTCGAGGCGATGGACAAGCTCGATGTCGGCCTTGTTCGTAGCGAATGGAACGCCGTGATCGGCGAATTGCGCGCGGATCACAACAAATCGCACTTCGTCAAGACGGACGAATTCAAGAACGATCTCGAAAGCCTGCCGCCGGAGCTTCGCAAGGAGTTCAAGGATTTCCTCGTTTCGTCGCTGACGGCTGAATTCTCCGGTTGCGTGCTCTATGCCGAGATCAAAAAGCGCATCAAGAACAAGGATATTCAGGAGCTCTTTACGTATATGAGCCGCGACGAGGCTCGCCACGCCGGCTTTATCAATGAAATCCTGAAGGATCACGGCATCGGCGTTGATCTGTCGTTCCTGACCAAGGTCAAGAAGTACACTTACTTCAAGCCGAAGTTCATCTTCTACGCGACATACCTGTCCGAGAAAATCGGCTATGCCCGCTACATCACGATCTACCGCCAGATGGAGCGCAACCCCGAGCGGCAATTCCATCCGATCTTTCGCTGGTTCGAACTCTGGTGCAACGACGAATTCCGCCACGGCGAAGCCTTCGCTTTGTTGATGCGCGCTGATCCGAAGCTGCTGCGCGGTGCGAATAAATTGTGGATTCGCTTCTTCCTGCTTGCCGTGTTTGCGACGATGTATGTCCGCGATCATATGCGACCGGCATTCCACGAGGCGCTCGGCATGCATCCGACCGATTACGACATGCAGGTGTTCCGGATCACATCGGAAATTTCCAAGCAAGTGTTTCCGGTCGTGCTCGATATCGACGATCCGCGCTTCCTCAAGGGTCTCGAACGGCTGCGAATCATCTCCGAAAAGATCGCCGATGCGAAAGCACAAGGCGGTGCGCTCGGTGGCATCAAGCGTGCGGCGCTCACGGCACAGGCGGCATTGGCCTTCGGTCGGCTGTTCCTGCTGCCGACGAAGCGAAACGAACTGCCGCGCGAAATCATCATCCAGCCGGCTTGGTAGGAACCAACGGGAATGGCCGCGTACCTCGTCCCTCCAGTCTATGCAGCGTTCGTCTGGTGGTTCTCGACCGGGGCCGTACTCCTGTTGGTCGGCCTGTCTGCACGCTTCGATGCCTTGCGGCTGCTCGCCGCAAGCGTGCTGACGGCGACGGCGCTTTACGGCCTCGCAACCTCCGCGAACGAATTGAGCGTAACGTCGGCCTATACGGCGTTCACATCCACGATCCTGCTGTGGGGCGCGCAAGAGATCGCGTTCCTCGCCGGCTGGTTGACAGGGCCGCGCGCCGAATCCTGCCCTGCCGGCGCGCGCGGCTTTCATCGCCTCAAGCTCGCGCTCGCCGCGATCCTCTATCACGAACTGTCGCTGCTCGCCTGCGGTGCGGCGATTGTCGTCGTGACCTTCGGCGGCAGTAACCAGATTGGGCTGTGGACCTTCGCAGCACTGTGGGTGCTTCGCCAAAGTTCGAAGATCAATCTGTTTCTTGGCGTGCCCGTCACCAATGACGAGTTGATGCCGCAACCCGTGCAATTTCTGAAAACCTATTTCGCGCGCAAGCCGGTCGGCGCGTTCTTTACAATCTCCGTCACGCTGGCTGTCGCAGCACTCGCGATCATGATCCAGCGCATGGTCGAAGTGGCCGTCACGCCGTTCGAAATCGCCAGCCTCGGGCTGGTCAGCGCGTTGTTCGCGCTCGGGATCGTCGAACACTGGTTCATGCTGCTGCCGTTACCCGCCCTCACCTTGTGGGGATGGGGGGCGCGGTCGCAGCCGCTACGGACTGACACGCAGGAGAGCACAATGGGACCGGACCACATCGTTCTCGACCAAGATCCCGCTATCGCCGAACTGCGTCCGGCGCCGCCGCAACTCACCCTTGTGGCCGGCAGTAAGCGGGATGCGCGGCAGCGGCTCGAAGATCAATTCCGCCAGCGCTTTCTCGAACAGCATGCGCATCCGGACAAGACAACAGCCGACTTGAGTGTGGAGTCGGTGGCAATGGGTAACGGGAGGACGTCATGAATTACGAATCGTATTTCCGCAGGCAGCTCGATGGCCTCCACAAAGAAGGGCGCTATCGCGTCTTCGCGGATCTCGAACGTAAGGCAGGCAGTTTCCCGAAGGCGAAACATCACACGCCGCACGGGCCGGGCGACGTCACCGTGTGGTGCTCGAACGATTATCTCGGCATGGGCCAGCATCCGGATGTGATCGCGTCGATGCATGAAGCGCTGGATCGTTGCGGCGCGGGCGCTGGCGGCACCCGCAACATCTCAGGCACCAATCATTATCATGTGCTGCTGGAGCGCGAACTGGCCGATTTGCACGGCAAGGAATCTGCTTTGCTGTTCACCTCGGGCTATGTCTCGAACATGGCAGCGATCTCGACGCTAGCGTCGCGGATGCCGGGCTGCGTGATCCTGTCGGACGAACTCAACCACGCCTCGATGATCGAAGGCATTCGCCACAGCCGCGCCGAGACGCGCATCTTCGCGCATAATGATCCGCGCGATCTTGAACGCAAACTGGCGGACCTCGATCCGCACGCGCCGAAATTCGTCGCCTTCGAATCGGTTTATTCGATGGACGGCGACATCGCGCCGATCGCCGAACTTTGCGACGTCGCCGATGCGCACAATGCCATGACCTATCTCGATGAGGTCCACGGCGTCGGCCTCTATGGCCCGCGCGGTGGCGGCATCGCCGATCGCGAAGGCATCAGCCATCGTCTCACGGTGATCGAAGGCACGCTGGCGAAAGCCTTCGGCGTCATCGGCGGCTATGTCGCGGCGTCCGCCACGATCTGCGATTTCATCCGCAGCTTCGCCTCCGGATTCATCTTCACGACGTCGCTGCCGCCAGCCGTTGCGGCCGGAGCATTGACCAGCATCCGGCATCTCAAGGCGTCGTCGGCTGAGCGTGAACGGCATCAGGATCGCGTTGCGCGGCTGCGCCGTCGTCTCGACGAAACCGGTGTCGCGCATCTCGACAATCCGAGCCACATCGTGCCGGTGATGGTCTGCGATCCCGTGCTGTGCAAGCATATTTCGGATGTGCTGATCGATCGTTACGGCATCTATGTGCAGCCGATCAACTATCCGACGGTGCCGCGCGGCACCGAACGGCTGCGCATCACGCCCTCGCCGCACCATTCCGACGACGATATCGAACATTTGGTGCAGGCGCTCGCGGAAATCTGGGCCGAGGTTGGGTTGGCCAAAGCGGCTTAAGAATCCGGTGCACGTCGCCGGCAGACTATTGCGGAAACGATCGCTCCGGTTTCGGCGTGCCCCCTCTCCCGCTTGCGGGGGAGGGTTGGGGTGGGGGCTCTCAAGGCTTCGATCTCTGGTGTTCTATCCCGATTCACCTGACATCTGACACTCGCCGTCTCACGATGAGATGTTGGGGCCATCCCTTCATAATGATTGACGCTTCCTTCTCACTTTGCCCGCGTCAGCCGCATCCGGCCGTGCACGCGCGGCAGAAATCGCGCTCCCTTCGCGCCGAGAAAGTCCAGCATCGCCTGCGCAGGCGGCAGCAGCACCTTGTCATTGCGGTTGACGACGAACCATTGCCGGATCACTGGCAGCCCTTCGACATCGAGAATCACCAGCCGCCGCTCGTCCAGTTCTGTCGCGACCGTGTGCGCGGAGATGAAGGCGATGCCGAGCCCCGCGATCACAGCCTGCTTGATGGTCTCGTTGCTGCTCATCGCCATGCCCATCTTCGGCTGAAATCCGCTGCGCTCGAACAGTTGCTCCATCAGGCTGCGCGTGCCGGAGCCCGGCTCGCGCGTGAGAAACGTCTCGCCGCCCAGCGCGGTCAACGCCAGCCGCGTTTTGCGCGCCAGCCGATGCGAGGTCGGCGCGATCACGACGTGCGGATGATCGCCGATCAAATGGCGGTTCATGTCGATTCCGCCCGGCGGGCGGCCCATGATCGCGATGTCGAGCGCGTAATCGCGCAAAGCCGCGCCGATTTCCTGCCGGTTGCCCATCGTCAGTGTCACTTCGACGCCCGGATAGAGCTTCGAAAAACCTGCGATCATGAAAGGTACGAAATATTTCGCGGTCGAGACCGCACCGATCGCGATCCGTCCTGCGGACGTGCCGGCGATCAGATCGAGCGACGCCTCGCAGGCCGCGAGGGCCGCTTCGATCCGCTCGCCATGCGCCAGCATCTCACGCCCAGCATCGGTGAGTTGCATGCCGTCCGGCGTGCGCTGGATCAGCGGCAGGCCCGCAAGTTCCTGCAGCGCCCGCAATTGCAGGGTCACGGCGGGCTGCGTCAGGTGCAACTGGTTCGCTGCGGCAGTGACCGATTTGTGGCGATGCACGGCAGCGAGCGCCCGCAATTGCCGCAGCGTCACATCCTTGGCCAAGCGACCGGCCATCGATCCCTCCCTATAAGAAATACTTTGACGAAACCAAAGATAAGAAAATTTCACTAATTCTGCAATGTCGCGTTCAGTGAGGTCCGCTGCCCCGAAAGAGGGCGCGGCAGGGAGACGATAATGACGGCGCGCGTGACCTTACGGTCATATCTGGATCGATCGGCCGCACAGACGCCGCAAGCAGCATCGATCTCAGCGGTGATCGCGGCGATTGCTGCCGGCGGCATCGAATTGGCGGCATTGATCGCGGCCGGTCCGCTGGTCGGCATCACCGGCGCGGAGGACGGCACCAATTCCGATGGCGACGCGCAGAAGGACATCGACGTCGCCGCCGACAACATCATGATGCGCGTGCTGCGCGAAACGCCGGTCGCGGCGGTGCTGTCCGAAGAACAGGCGCTGCCGATTACATTCGATGCGGATGCGCCGTTATGCGTGGCGATTGATCCGCTGGATGGATCGGCCAATCTCGAAAACAACATTTCAGTCGGTACGATTTTTTCGATCCGGCCGCGCGGCCGCGATGTGCTCTCGACCTTCTTCGAACCTGGCACCGCACAGCGCGCGGCGGGCTTCGTCGTCTACGGTCCGCAGACGTCTTTGGTGCTGGCGCTCGACGGCCGCGTCGATATTTTCATTCTCGATCGCCGCACGCAGGAATTCGTGCTGGTGACGTCGGGCGTCCGCATCGCTGCCGATACGCCCGAATTTGCCATCAACGCCTCGAACCGGCGGCATTGGACGGCAGCGGTACGCACCTACATCGACGAATGCCTTGCGGGGACAAAAGGCGAGCGCGGCGAAGACTTCAACATGCGCTGGATCGGCTCGCTGGTCGCCGAGACATTTCGCATTCTGATGCGCGGCGGCGTGTTCCTCTATCCGGCTGACGCGCGCGAAGGGTATCGCGAGGGCCGGCTGCGGCTGTTGTACGAAGCGCATCCGATGGCGCTCATCATGGAATGGGCCGGCGGCTCCGCGACCACGGGCCGTCGCCGCATTCTCGACATCTCAGCACGCCTGCCGCACCAGCGCGTGCCGCTCATTATGGGTTCGCTGAACGGCGTCGCCGATATCTCGGCGATTCATGACGGCATCGAGCCCATGTTCGAAAATTCAGATGCGCCACTGTTCGCGCGTCGCGGTCTGTTTCGCTGAAGGGATCGAGCAAGGAATTACCATGTCACGCCGCCATCCCATCATCTCGATCACCGGCTCGTCGGGCGCTGGCACCACGTCGGTGAAGCGCACCTTCGAGCAAATCTTTCGTCGCGAAAATGTGCAGGCCTCTTATATCGAGGGCGATGCCTTCCATCGCTACAACCGGCTCGACATGCGTACCAAAATGCAGGAGGAGCAGGAGCGCGGCAACAAGCACTTCAGCCATTTCAGCCCGGACACCAATCTGTTTGAAGAGCTTGAGACGACGTTCCGCGACTACAGCGCGACGGGCACGGGCCGTACGCGCTTCTACATTCATGACGACAAGGAAGCCGAAGTGCACGGAGCCGCGCCCGGCACCTTTACCGATTGGGGTGCGCTGCCGGCAAACTCAGATTTGCTGTTCTACGAAGGCCTGCACGGCGCTGTCGTCACGGACAAGGTGAACGTCGCGCAATATGCCGATCTCAAGATCGGCGTGGTGCCCGTCATCAATCTCGAATGGATTCAGAAGCTGCATCGCGACCGCGCCGATCGCGGCTATTCGACCGAGGCCGTGACCGACACCATTCTGCGACGCATGCCGGATTACATCAATTACATCTGCCCGCAATTCGCCGAGACCGACATCAACTTCCAGCGTGTGCCAACGGTGGATACGTCAAATCCCTTTATCGCAAGGTGGATTCCGACGCCGGATGAATCGATGGTGGTGATCCGCTTCCGCACGCCGCGCGGCATCGACTTCGCTTATTTGTTGTCGATGATTCCGAACAGCTTCATGTCGCGCGCCAATTCGATCGTGATCCACGGTTCGAAGCTCGATCTCGCGATGCAGCTCATCCTCACGCCGATGATCATGCAACTGATTGATCGCAAGCGGGGCGCGACATGAAGTTTTGCAGCCACACTGGAGCAATGCGATGGCGCGGATAAGTTTGCGGCAATTGCTGGATCATGCAGCCGAGCGCGGCTATGGCGTGCCGGCCTTCAATATCAACAATATGGAGCAGGGCCTTGCGATCATGGAAGCGGCCGCCGCTGTCGATGCGCCAGTCATCATGCAGGCATCGCGCGGCGCGCGGACTTACGCCAACGATATCATGCTGGCGAAGATGATCGATGCACTGGAGGAGATGTATCCGCACATCCCGCTTTGCATGCATCAGGACCACGGCAATGACGAAGCCACCTGCGCCACGGCGATCAAACACGGCTTCACCTCAGTGATGATGGACGGCTCATTGAAGGCCGACGCCAAGACGGCCGCCGACTACGAGTACAACGTCGATATCACCCGCAGGGTCGCCGAGATGGCGCACTGGATCGGCGCATCGGTGGAAGGTGAGCTTGGTGTGCTCGGCTCGCTCGAACATGGTGGCGGCGAGCAAGAAGACGGTCACGGCGTCGAAGGCACCGTGAGCCACGATCAGTTGCTGACCGATCCCGATCAGGCAGTGGATTTCGTCCGCGCGACAAAAGTCGATGCGCTCGCGATCGCGATGGGCACCTCGCATGGCGCGTATAAATTCTCGCGCAAGCCCGACGGCGATATTCTGGCCATGAATGTCGTTGAAGAGATTCATCGCCGACTGCCGAACACGCATCTGGTGATGCACGGCTCGTCCTCGGTGCCGCAGGAATTGCAGGACATGTTCAACGCCTTCGGCGGCGAGATGCCGCAGACGTTCGGCGTGCCTGTCGAGGAGATCGCGCGCGGCATCAAGCATGGCGTCCGCAAGGTCAACATCGATACCGATTGTCGGCTGGCGATGACGGCTGCGTTCCGTAAGGTCGCCATGAACACCAAGAGTGAATTCGATCCGCGCAAATTCCTCAAGCCCGCGATGGATGCGATGCGCGATCTGTGCCGTGAGCGCTTTGAGCAATTCGGCACTGCGGGCAACGCCTCGAAGATCAAGTCATTGCCATTGGCCGAGATGGCCAAGCGCTATCGCTCCGGTTCGCTCGATCCGCAAATCGGCACCATGTCCAACGCTGCCGAATAGACAAAGGGAGAAATGCCATGAATGAACAGTCGATGACCGTGCGCGGCAAGGATCGCTACAAATCCGGCGTCATGGAATACAAGAAGATGGGCTATTGGGAGCCCGATTACGTTCCCAAGGACACCGATATCATCGCTATGTTTCGCGTGACGCCGCAGGACGGTGTCGATCCGATCGAAGCTTGTGCCGCCGTTGCGGGCGAATCCTCGACCGCGACATGGACGGTAGTCTGGACCGACCGCCTGACGGCCGCAGAAAAGTACCGTGCGAAATGCTATCGCGTCGATCCGGTGCCGAACTCGCCGGGCAGCTATTTTGGCTACATCGCTTACGACCTTGATCTGTTCGAGCCGGGCTCGATCGCCAATCTCACCGCGTCGATCATCGGCAACGTATTCGGCTTCAAGCCGCTGAAGGCGCTCCGCCTCGAAGACATGCGGCTGCCGATCGCCTATGTGAAGACGTTTCAGGGGCCGGCGACGGGCATCGTGGTCGAGCGCGAACGCCTCGACAAATTTGGTCGCCCGCTGCTCGGCGCGACGGTAAAGCCCAAACTCGGTCTCTCCGGCCGCAACTATGGCCGCGTGGTCTATGAGGCGCTGAAGGGCGGTCTCGATTTCTGCAAGGACGACGAAAACATCAATTCGCAACCCTTCATGCATTGGCGCGATCGTTTCCTTTATTGCATGGAAGGCGTCAACCGCGCGCAGGCGGCAACGGGCGAGATCAAAGGGACCTATCTCAACGTCACCGCAGCGACGATGGAAGACATGTATGAGCGCGCGGAGTTCGCCAAGCAGTTGGGGTCCGTTATCATCATGATCGATCTGGTGATCGGCTACACCGCGATCCAGTCGATGGCGAAATGGGCGCGGCGCAACGACATGATCCTGCATCTGCATCGCGCCGGCCATTCGACCTATACCCGCCAGCGCAATCACGGCGTCTCGTTCCGCGTCATCGCAAAATGGATGCGGCTCGCAGGCGTCGATCACATTCATGCCGGCACGGTGGTCGGCAAGCTCGAAGGCGACCCCGCGACGACGCGCGGCTATTACGACATCTGCCGCAAGGACTTCAACAAGACGACGCTCGAACATGGCGTGTTCTTCGATCAGAACTGGGCGAGCCTCAATCAGATGATGCCGGTGGCATCGGGCGGCATCCATGCCGGGCAGATGCATCAACTGCTCGATCATCTCGGCGAAGATGTCGTGCTGCAATTCGGCGGCGGCACCATCGGCCATCCGATGGGCATTCAGGCCGGTGCCACGGCGAACCGCGTTGCGCTGGAAGCGATGATCCTCGCCCGCAACGAAGGGCGCGATTATCTGCACGAAGGCCCGGAAATTCTCGCCAAGGCCGCGCAGACCTGTACGCCGCTGAAGGCCGCGCTCGACGTCTGGAAGGACATCACCTTCAACTATGAATCAACCGACTCGCCCGATTTCGCTCCGACTGCCACGCCATCGATGTGAGCGAAGCCATTCACCCGCGTCATTGCGAGGAGCCAGTCGCTCGCCTTCGAGCGACGGCGACGAAGCAAACCAGTCCTGAGCCTGTTGCTTCTGGATTGCTTCGCTCAGTGGGACTTCGGCTTCGCCGATGTGCCACTGGCTCGCAATGATGGTAACTCGATAGGAGAACCAATCATGCGTTTGACTCAAGGATGCTTCTCGTTTTTGCCGGATCTCACCGACGAGCAGATCACGGCCCAGGTGCAATACTGTCTCGACAACGGCTGGGCGGTGAATCTCGAATTCACTGACGATCCGCATCCCCGCAACACCTATTGGGATATGTGGGGCCTGCCGATGTTCGACTTGGCCGATGCCGCAGGGATCATGAAGGAATTGCACGATTGTCGGCGCGCTTATGGCGATCGCTACATTCGCATGTCGGGTTTTGACTCGACGCATGGCTGGGAGTCGATCCGCATTTCCTTCATCGTCAATCGGCCTCAGGAAGAGCCCGGATTCCGGCTGCAACGTCAGGAGGTCGATGGCCGCAACATTCGTTACACGACGGTATCTTATGCGGTCGATAAAGCCGAAGGCGAACGTTACGGTGACATGTGAGCGAGCCGCAGATGGCTGACACTCCCGCGTCGGTCGACAAGATCGATCTGCGCGCGGAGTTCAATGCCGTTGGCATTGGCGGGGTACTGGATCAGCTCGATCGCGAATTGATCGGGTTGAAGCCGGTCAAGACGCGAATTCGCGAGATCGCATCGCTGCTGCTGATCGAGCGCATCCGCAAGCAGATGAATCTGACGACCGATACGCCGACGCTGCACATGTCGTTCACCGGCAATCCCGGCACCGGCAAGACGACTGTGGCGTTACGCATCGCCGCGATCCTGCACAAGCTCGGCTTCGTCCGGCGCGGGCAGGTGGTGTCGGTGACGCGCGACGAGTTGGTCGGGCAATATATCGGCCATACCGCGCCGAAGACGAAAGAGATCTTGAAAAAGGCGATGGGCGGTGTGCTGTTTATCGACGAAGCCTATTACCTGCATCGGCCGGATAATGAGCGCGATTACGGGCAGGAGGCCATCGAGATTTTGCTGCAGGTAATGGAATCGCAGCGCGAAGATCTCGTGGTGATTCTCGCCGGCTATGGTGATCGCATGGACAAGTTCTTCGCCAGCAATCCCGGTTTCCGCTCACGTATCGCGCATCACATCGATTTCCCCGATTATGGCGACGATGAATTGCTATCGATCGCGGAATTGATGCTGACCGACATGAATTACAAATTCACGCCGCAGGCGCGCGAGGCCTTCGAAAGATACATCGCGATGCGCAAGATGCAGCCGCTGTTTTCCAATGCGCGCTCGATCCGCAATGCGCTGGACCGGATGCGACTGCGGCAGGCGAACCGGCTGGTCTCCGATCTGGATCGCGTACTGACCGTCGATGAGGTGATGGCGATCGAGCCGGTCGATGTGCTGGCGAGCCGGGTCTTCGCGATGAGCGAGACGTCCGCAGGTCAAAAGAAAGCGTGAGGCCGCAATGATTAGCGCGCCATTCAGAATAGAATGACGAACTTTTATTTTATTGTCATTTCGCCGCGTGCCACTATTCGACCTCAGCGCTCAGGACGAAGGGCGCGTAGGCGGCGCGAATGACGTCCCAAGCTCCGCTGCCAGCGCGAGGATGTCCTCGTCACAATTGCGTGCGGCCATGATCGACAGGCCGATCGGACAATCGTCGCGCGTGGCCACCGGCAGCGATATCTGCGGCATGCCAGCATGGCCAGCCACGCACAGAAGCTCGATCGCACGGGCGCGGAACAGATCGAGCGTCGCATCGGTCGTGCGGAGTAACGGCGCGATGCCGGGGGCCGTCGGCAGCAGCAGGACGACGTCGCCGCTGAGCAGCGCCGTCACCTTGTCGGCGATTGTCCTGCGAAGGATTTTAGCGGCTGCTATCTCCGCTGGGTCCATCACGGCTGCGACGGCGAACCGCTCTTTGATGCCCGGTCCGAGTTTCGGCTTCACCCGCGATATCCATTCGCCCTGCGCTGCCCAAGCCTCTTGCGATTGCAGTACACGGAACGCATTGCGCCAGGCGGCGAGTTCGCCGCCGCCGATATCGACGTGTTCGCATGTGCCAACCAGTTCGACGATCCTATCGACCGACGGCTGCAACAGGCTGCGCATCGTCTCATCCACCGACGCGAACAGATCGCTTGCGATCAGCACTTTCTTCGGCATCCGCGGCGCACGCGACCCGTCGAGCAACACCTTGCCGACCTCGACCATCAGGTCCGGCGTTCGCGCAAACCAGCCGACGGTGTCGTAACTCGGTGCCAGCGGCACTGCATTGTCGAGCGGGATGCGGCCATGGGTGGTGCGGATGCCATAGATGCCGCAATAGCTCGCGGGCAGACGCACCGAACCGCCGGTATCGGAGCCTATCGCGAAATCGACCAGAGCGCCCGCCGTTGCCGCAGCCGAGCCGCTGGATGAACCGCCGGGAATACGGCCGGGCGCCGCCGGGTTGATCGGGGTGCCGTAATGCGCGTTCTCGCCGTTCAGGCTCCAGGCAAGTTCATCCGTATGCGTTTTTCCGACCAGCTTTGCGCCGGCATCCAGCAGACGATCGACCACCGGTGATGATGTCGTCGGCACCGGATGCGTCGCCAGCCATTCCGGGCTGCCGGCGCCGGTGGGCACGCCGGCAAGATCGAAGAAATCCTTCAGTCCAAATGTCAGGCCTGCGAGCGGTCCATCCTGTGTGGTCTGCAACTCGATGTGGCCATGGTCCACAAAGGCATTCAGCGTATCGTTGATCGGCATCGAGGGGATTCCATGCGAGATGAAAGAGGCAGGCGTCACTCAGGCCTGATGAGAGTAGCAGCCGGCCTGACGAAGGTCTGGATGCCCTTTTTGAAACCGAGCAGCGGCTGCGCGATCTCGCAGACCGCTTCCGCCTTGGTCTCGCAATCCAGCACCACGAGATCGGCCGGATGGCCGGCGGCGATGCCGTAATCGCTGCGGTTGAGGATTTTTGCCGACGCGGAAGTCACCATGTCCAGACAGTCGGCGAGATCGTCGATCCGGCCGACCTGCGCGACATTGGCGTAAAGATTGATCATGCGGATCAGCGAGACATCGCCGAACGGCGTGAACGGATTGAGCACGTTGTTGGTGGAGATATTGGCGCTCACTCCCAATGCGCGCAGTTTATGCGCCGACGTGACGCCGCGTGGCACGTTATATTCGCTATCGCGGCCGGTCAGGAAAAGATCGGTCGCCGGCAGCACCGTCACCGCCACGCCGGCGTCGGCGAGTCGTTTTGCAGCGGCCTCGAAATCCGTCCGCGGCATCGCCGAGAGTTTGGTCACGTGCCCGATCGCGACGCGGCCGCCCCAGCCGGTCGCATCCGCCAAGCGACATACCTCGATCAGATCGAGATGCGCGGGATCGAGCCCGAAATCGAGATGAAAATCGACGTCGACGCCGAACTCTTGAGCCATGCCGAAGATTCTGGCGATCTGGCCATGCGAATCCTTGTCCATATAGGGCGCGCCGCCGACGACATCGGCACCCTCGCGTAGCGCCTGCAACATGATGTCGTCGCAGCCGGGATCGTCGAGCAAACCTTCCTGCGGAAACACACAAAGCTGCAAGTCGATCGCCCAGGCGTAATCTGTCTTCAACTGCTTGAGCGCATGAAAACTGGTGAGGCCGACGCGCGGGTCGATCTCCACATGGGTGCGCATCAGATTGGTGCCGTGCTTGATCGCCTTTTCAAGCGTCTTCGAAGCGCGTTGATACACGTCCTCTTCGGTGAAGCTGCGCTTGGCCTTAGCGACCTCGGCGACGGCTTCGTCGAGCGTGCCTTTTTGACAGTCGCAGCGCCCGAGGAGGCAGGACTTGTCGAGATGGATATGCGTCTCGACAAAGCCGGGCACCAGGAGGCGACCCTGCAGATCCTGTTCCGGCGCACCGCTGTTCGGCAGGCCCGCCTCGATGGCAGCAAAGCGACCATCGGCGATGCCGATGTCGAGCAGGCCTTCCGGCTGATCGACGATTCGGGCGTTGCGCAGGATGAGGTCGAACGTCATGGGGTTGTCTCGCTTTGTTATCGCCGGCTGATGCGTCGCGCGCCGGGCATGCACGTTACTCAGCGGCATCCGCGACATGGCCGAGATAGGCCGCCTCGACATCAGGATCCCGCGCCAGATTGGCGGCGCTGTCTTCGCGCACGATGCGGCCAGAGTCGAGCACATAGCCGCGGTCGGCCACGGTGAGCGCCAAAGTCGCCATCTGGTCCACCAATAAAATTGTGATGCCCTCGTCGCGCAAATCAGCCAGCACATCGAACAGTTCCTGGATCATCGCGGGTGCGAGGCCGAGCGACGGTTCGTCCAGCAACAGAATGCGCGGCTTCGCCATCATGCCGCGAGCGATTGCCAGCATTTGTTGCTCGCCGCCTGACAGCAATCCAGCCTTGCTGCCGATGCGATCGCGCAACCTGGGGAAGCGTTTCAGTAGCGCTTCGATCTCGCTCGCATAGTCGACATCCTTGCGGGTATTGGCACCGAGTTCGAGATTGTCGTAGACGCTGAGTTCAGGAAACACCTGCCGGCCCTCGGGCACCAGAGCAAGACCCCGCACCGCGATGATGTGCGCCTTTTCATGCTCGATACGCCGATCGTTGAGAATGACCTCACCTTCCACAGGCCGCAACAGTCCGGCGATGGCGCGCATCATGGTCGACTTGCCGGCACCGTTGGCACCGATCAGCGCCACCATCTCGCCGGGCCGGACCTCAAGTTTGATTTTCTGTAGCACTGGCGCGGCACCGTAGCCGGCGGATAGATCGATCGCAGTGAGCACCGCATCCTTCGATCCATCCCACGGCGCGGTGCGCGCACGCGCCTGCATGTCGGCAGCGCCGAGATAGGCGGCCAGAACCTTCGGGTCGTGACGGATATCATTCGGCGTGCCGGCCGCGATCGGCCGCCCCGCATCAAGCACGACGATGTGGTGGGAGATGCCCATGACAAGGCGCATGTCGTGTTCGACGAGAATGACGGCGATGCCGATATCGGCGATCTGTCGCAACAATGTGCTGAGCGAATCCTTGTCTGACGACATCAGGCCTGCCGCCGGTTCGTCGAGCAGCAGCACGCTCGGCCGCATCGCCAGTGCGCGCGCGATCTCGACCAGGCGACGATCGACATGCGGCAGGTCGCCGGCAATCGCAGCCAGCGCTCCCTTGTAACCGACAAAGGCGATCAACGCCTCGGCGCAGGCTTCATCGCCGGACGTCGCCGCCGTCGCCAGCATCGAGCCGAGCCGGCCGCAGCGCATGGCGATCAGCACATTGTCGAGCACGCTCATGGTCTCGAACAGTTTCGTCGTCTGATAGGTGCGGCCGATTCCGGCACGCGCGACTTTCCACGCTGGCGCGCCCGCGAGTTCTTGGCCGCTCAGACGGATGCTGCCGGTGCTCGGCTTATAAAAGCCTCCGATCATGTTGAGCACTGTCGTCTTGCCGGCACCATTGGGCCCGATCACGCTGGTGATCTTGCCTGGCGCCGCCATGAAAGAGACATGCGCCGCCGCCTTGATGCCGCCGAAGGTGATGCCGATATCGGTCACGTCGAGCGGCGCATGCGCGGCACCCGATGTCAGGAACGCCGCGACATCGCCGGCCTGCGCGCCGCGCGGATCAGTTCGACGAAACAACCGCGCGATGGTGCCGAGAATCCCTTCCGGTGCCAGCCACAGCACCACCAGCAAAAGCGAACCGAAAAACAGCAACCTGTACTCGGCAAGGCTCGACAGCATTTCCGGCAACACCACGGTGATGACAGCGCCGACCGCAGGCCCGAATACCCAACCGGCACCGCCGACGACGCAGGCGAACAGGAACAGGATCGATTGCGAGAACGGGAACGAGTCCGGCGCGACAAAAGCGAGAAGCGCGGCGAACAGGCCGCCGGAGAGGCCGGCGAATACGGCCGACAGCATGAAGGCCGCCGCCTTCACGCTGACCGGATTGAGCCCGATCGAACGCGCCGCGACCTCGGCATCTCGCACGGCGACCATCGCCTTGCCCCAGGCCGAATGCGCGAGGCGATGAAAGAGGAACGTGCCGATGCCTGCGATGATGATCGCCAGCAGCGCCGTCTCGCGTTCGGTGAACATGATGCCACCGAGCGTCGGTGGCGGCATGCCCATCAACCCGTTGGAGCCACCGGTGAGGCCGCGCCATTCGATGGAGAGATGCTGCACGATAAATGCAAAGGCGATGGTGATCATCGCCAGATATGGTCCGGTGACGCGCAATGCCGGCAGCGACAGCAACAGGCCGATCGCGCCGGCCAAGACGCCGGCCAGCGGTAGCGCGATCCAGAACGAGATGCCTTTCAGCGTCAGGATTGCCACCGTATAGGCACCGATCGCATAGAAGCCGACATGGCCGAGCGAGATCTGTCCGGTGAGGCCAACCAGCACATTGAGGCCAATGCCGACGATGGCGGTGAGCGCGACCATCGCCATCACGAACGGCGCATAGCCATCGGCCTTGGCCGTATAGAGCGCGGCGATGCCGGTGAGCGCGATGATGGCGATCGGCGTGAGCCAAGCGCGCAAGGTGGAGCGTGTAGGCATCATCGTCAAACCTTGTTGATCGCGGCGCGGCCGAACAGGCCGTTGGGCATCACCGCGAGCGCGACAATGACGATCGAGAACACGACGATCTGGGTATAGACCGAGCCCAGATACGACGTGACCAGTGCCTCGATCAGGCCATAGGCGATGCCTGCGATAACAACGCCCCACGCCGAGCCCATGCCGCCAAGGATTGCCACTGCAAAGGCCTTGATGCCGAACAACGTGCCCATATCCGACGACACGCTGAACAGTGGCGCGATCAGGATGCCGGCGAGACCCGCCAGCGCCGTCGAGAGCGCGAAAGACATCGCGATGGTGCGGTGGACATTGATACCCATCAGCCGCGCGGCATCGGGATTTTGCACCACCGCCAGCAGCGTCTTGCCGCGGCGGGTGTTGCGCAAGACGATATGCAAGGCGAGCGCGGCACCGAGGCCGACCAGCGGGATCAGCAGTTGCAGCGGATAGACGCCGGCACCGAAGATTTGGATCGGCGACGATGCCAGCACCGACGGAAAACCGCGCGGCTCCTTGCCGAAGGTGAACAGCACGGCATTGTCCATCACGATGCCGGCGGCGACGGTGGCCATCAGCCAGGCGTCCGAGCGGCGCGACACGAACGGCCGCACGAGAAGGCGCTCGACGACGAGGCCGAACAGCGCGCAGACAACCAATGCAGCGATAACTGCCAGAGGCATCGGCCAGCCATATCTGACGCTGAACGTATAGCCGAGAACGGCACCCAGCATCATCGCCGAGCCTTGCGCGAAATTGACGGTGTTGGAGACGACGTAAGTGATGTGGAAGCCGAGCGCGATCAGCCCGTACATGCTGCCAAGGCCGATGCCTGAAATGATGGCGGATGCGAGCATAAAAATTCCTGCAACAACGACCGAGCCCCAAACCCCTCTCTCGCAAGCGGAAATCGGATTACGAGCGAAGCGATTCATCCGGCGGATCGAAGCCGGCGGTTAAAACAGTCATTGCTCTTAAAAAGCGGCGCGACAAGCTTTGCTGTCGCGCCGCCCGCTCCCCCGCAGGGAAGTGAAAAAGAAGGGATCAGTTCGTCAGCGGCAGGATCTCGTCGCCCTTGAAATAGGTGAACAGATAATCCGACGGCGACAGCGCGTCATGGTTCTCCTTCGAGAACGGCTTGGTGTATGTCTTGATCAGGCCGTCATATCCCTCGATGGCATAGAAGCCCTCGCGCACTTTCGGGCCTTCGGTCGAGCCGGCCTTGGCGATGGCCAGTGCAGTCAGGTGCATAGCGTCATAGGCATTGGCGATACCTACTGCCGGGGTTACATCCGCGACCGACTTGATCTCCTTGTACTTCGCCTTCAGCGCATCGAACACGGCCGCCGATTTTGGGCTGCTGTTGCCGGAGAAGCTGAAGGTCTGAATGAAATGCACCTTCTCGGCGCTTGGGCCGGCAAGCTCGGTGAAGCGACCACCGGCCGGGCCCCAATGCGAAACGATCGGCACCTTCCAGCCCATCCGGTCGAGCGACTTCACCACCTGCGCGGAAGGCGCGACATTAGCGACCATAAACAAAGCGTCGGCGCCGGCGTCTTTCAACCGCGTCAATTGCGGCACGACGTCAACGTCGCCGGTTTCGAACTTCTCGATGCCGGCGGTGTCGATGCTCTTGGCGGCGAGCGCGGCCTTCAGGCCCTTCTCGTTGGACTCACCCCAGGGATTGTTGATCAGGATCATGCCCGGCTTCTTTGCGCCGTATTTGTTGGCGGCGTAGTCCACCAGTGCGACATCGACAAGTTCATCGACGGCGGACACGCGGAAGACGTAGTTCTCGGCCGCACCGTTGCGAGTGATCGGCGTACCGGCGGCCCAGACGCCGATGAACGGCACCTTGGACTGGTTGGCGAACGGCACGATGGCCATCGAAACCGGCGTATCGATGCCGCCGAAATAGGCGACGACTTTCTCGCGCTGCACCAGTTCGCGCGCGGCAATCACGCCCTTGGCCGGATTGCTTTCGTCATCACGCACCACGAGCTCGACTTTTTTGCCGAGCAGGCCGCCTTTGGCGTTGATCTCGTCGATCGCAAGCGAGAGGCCACGCACGATGGATTCCCCGGACTTGGCCGACTGGCCTGACATAGCCGCTACGAGACCCACTTTGATGGTTTCTTGCGCCATCGCGGGCAGTGAGATGGCCAACGATAAGGAGGCCGCGCTGGCCGCGATCAGCAAGCGACGGGAGATAACTGGCAATGCGAACGTCATGAAGAACCCTCGAATGAATGTATGTTTTTCAAGCAAACGGCATGCCAAAACGGAACGCTGCAAATGGGTGACATCCCGAAAATAAGGCTGCCGTTGCACCGCGTATTCTTTGCAACTCACGAGACGCGCCGTTCCCTCAGTGGCCAGCACGAAACTTAAAGTGTTTCGTTTTCGTCAGAGACGAATGCGTTGATTTGCGATTAAAAAATGCATCGCAAGGCAAGCGCTATTTCTGGCGGGGAACTGCTTACAAAATTCAAGCTGAATAGAAAATCTGCTGCTCTTTTCGTATCTTCGAGCCGCGTCATCCGTCGGAATGGCGAGGCTTTTTCATTGGCTCCGCGCGTTTCCGTATCCATTGCAGATCAGCCAGAGTGACGCTGCGCTCCCACGCCGCCTGCAAAGCTGCTGATGCATGTTCCCCTGTGTCCTCAGAGCCTGAATTCCCCTCCACGACCCGCCCGAACAGATAAATCTCCCAATCCCATTTTTCGACTTGAGATCCCGCGTTGCGCCGTTTGATGGACCCGACGGAAACACCGTCGTGGATCACTTGATAATCGTCCTCGATGTGCGGATGGGTTTTGCGGAACGTCAGCATGCCGTCAGATTAGCAGCAGGCGCGATCGACGGGTAGGTGAGCTGCTATCGGTGTAGTGGACACCGGGAATGGGTGTTTCACGAAGCGGCAGATGACCATCGATGATGCGCCATTCAGAATAAACGACGAACTTCGATGTCATTCAAATTCACGACGGGATAAGCGAGACGCCAATCTGCGGCTCAATGCGTCGATCTTGTGGCTGAGCTTAGTATAGCATCTTGGTCGAGCCACAACCCGTATCAGCAGACAAGCGGTCGCTCAGTGCTCGGGCAAGCCGGCGGCGATGAAGGTCGCTAGGACCTGATTGCTTGCTGCGATAAAGGCCGGTCTGGGATTTTTGGTCGGCAGGAGCACGTTGCTCTTGTTCGAACCGGGACGTAGCGCGAGAGCTTTTTCCATCGCCGCTTTCGCTTCGGCCTACCGGCCCAGTCCGTGATACGCGGCGGCGAGCAGCATGTAGCTGCGGCCCGACGCCGGCGTGATATCGATCGAACTGAGCAGCCATGGCAGCGACTGTTCATAGCGTTCGAGCAGGACATAGGTCATTCCCAGGCCGAGCCGCCAGGTCCATCGCGAGACCGGCGGCGTGTCGTAGCTACTCAAATTGATGACCATTCGCATCCGAGCTTCTCGCGCAGCATCGCCTCGACTTCCTCGGATGACAACTTTTGTTCGTAAGGGAGTAGGAGGGCGTCTGCGGCAAGGCGCTGCGCAATTTCTTCCGTATTTGCCCTCCATACAGCTGGGTTGGTTACCGCGTGGTCATCGGCCGTGATGCCGTGCTGGACGAAAATGTTGTCGCAGATACGCGAAATTTCTCATTAAGTGCGGTGTCGGTGTGACACTGCGCCATTGCGATGAAACGCTGGCGCGATCGTTCAAGTTCATAGGTTCGGTCAGTCTCGTCGAGCCACGCAAAAGGAATGTCGAAAAGTTTTGCGGCATCGTTTTCCCATTTTGCGGGTTCGAGCGGATCGGATACGACAACCGCCACGAGGTTCGGCGGCCCACCGTTATCAGCCAAGACGATCAGCCAACTGATGTTGTTGTAAATGGTGAAGTGCCCGATGACGCGGCCGAGTGTATGGCTGCGGACATAAACGAGATTAAAGAAAAGACCGAACTGCTTTTCCAATTTTCAAGATCAGGCATGTCAAGGGAATGAAGCTGGATGCGCGCCTTATTGAAAGCAGCATCGCCTTTAAGAACAAAGGAACGGGTTTGATCAAATAGCGACGACTTCACAGCCTTAATACCGGCGACCGTAGCAAGCAGCAAAAGGCAGGATTTAGGCTCAAGACCTGTTGAAACTATTGCGTGAATGTTGTTGGATTGATTCACTGGTGATGCGGGAGGGCATTGCCATAGATGATCTATTTTTGTTGTCGGTCGCGCAGATGCGCCGGATCGAGCCGTATTTCCGTTCTCGCATGGAGTTGCGCGGGTGGATGACGCCGCGTGATCAGCGGGAACATCTTCGTCATGAGGGATGGGCTACGGTGGCGAGATGCGCCTTCCGGCTACGGCCGCACAAGACGATCTAAACAGGTTTGTGCGCTGGGGCCGTCTCGGCGTGTTCAACAAGATTTTCAGCGAACTCGCGAGCAAAGCTGGCAACTATGGCCTTTAGGCTGGGCCCAGATCGACGTGCGAATTCGTACGCGGTTCATTCCACGGGACGGATATTGAAATGCTTGAAATTTGGTATCCCGACTTCAGGCGTATACCGGAACCCGCCGACGTTTGAATTTAAATTGCAGTTTCAATAATATTAAGAGTTCATAATTTTATTCTGAATGGTGCCCCTGGCCGGAATCGAACCAGCACTCCTTGCGGAACTCGATTTTGAGTCGAGCGCGTCTACCAATTCCGCCACAGGGGCCATCGCACCCGGCCAACAGGCGGGGGTACGAAGCGGGCGGAATATAGCGGCCGTTCGTGAGGGGTCAACAGGTTTGGCGCGAGCGGATCATGCGCTCGTGATGAGACGGTGCCTCGACAGTGGCCGGGCCGCGCGATACGACCCGCACTCCACTGGAGCCGCCGCGTGACCTCAACCGCCATGACATCACCAACCGCTGCCGATCCGGCTGCGCGCATCGCGCTGGCGATCGCCGTGATTGCCGCGCTGACGCTCGGCGGGGCGTGGTTCTTCCAGCTCGTGCTCGACATCAAGCCGTGCCCGCTATGTCTCGAACAGCGTTACGCTTATTATCTGGCGATTCCGCTGGCGCTGTTGGTGGCCATGATCGCCGCGCGCCATGCGCCCAAAAATGTCGTCATCGCCGGTTTTGGGCTGCTGTGTCTGGCGGCGACCGCCAATGCCTGGCTCGGTGGTTACCATTCTGGCGTGGAATGGCAGTTCTGGGCCGGGCCGACGGAATGCAGCGGCAGCGGCGTCGATCTGAGTAAGGCCGGCAATTTGCTGGACCAACTCGACAAGGTGAAGGTGGTCCGCTGCGATGAGGTGCAGTGGCGCTTTCTTGGGCTCTCGCTGGCGGGCTATAACGTGCTGATCTCGCTACTGATGGCCGCGCTGGCGGTGGTGGGGATCAATCTCGCGGCCAAGCGTAAGTCGTCTTCATCTGCGGCATGATCTGGTCCGACAACCGGAAGCCCATTTTTCGGGATCATGCCTAATCGTCGATATCGTCCCGCGCGCGGCCGAACCAGTGCACGATGCCGGGCGTCGCGATCGAGACATAGACGAAGCGCGACAGATGATGCGCGCCGACGAACACCGGATCGATATGTAACGTCAGCGCCAGCGCCAACATCGCGTCCATTGCGCCGGGCGCGAAGGCAACGATGACGTCGCTCGGCCGCACGTGCAGCGTCAGCACGATGATCCCGACGAAGGCCGCCGAGATTGCGATTGCGACGGCGAAGGAGCCGAGCGCGGCGCGGAGATGGCCGAGAACCGTGCGCGGCGAAATCTTGCCGAAGCGAGAGCCGATCAGCGTGCCGATGCCGATCAGCGCGGCCAGATAGGCCCATTGCGGAAGCCCGCCATCAATGACGCCCGCGCCATGCAACACCGATGAGGCCAGCATCGCGCCGAACATCCAGCTTGCCGGGAAATTCACCCATTTGAAAAACAGCGAGACGAGGATGCCGGCGACGGCGAGCGTGAGGAGCGCCAGCGGCGTCGCCGCCGGTCCGCGATCAGGAATGCCGCCAAGGAGATTGTCATGGCCGCCGAGGCCGAACCCCGCGAGCAGCAACGGGATCGCCGCCGTCAGAATGATGACGCGCGTGATCTGCACCACGGCGATGCCGGGTACGTCGGCATTGCGCTCGGTCGCCAGCATGATGATCTGGCTCAGCGCGCCGGGGCTGCCAGCAAGCAGCGCCGACGTCCGGTCCCAGCGATGAACACGCTGCAGATAGAGGCTGGAGCCGAAGGTCGAGCAGAACGTCGCGGCGGCCAGCAGCGCGATTGTCATGGGGTAGGCGCTGAGATTCTTCACCAGCGTCGGCGACACCATCGATCCCAGCGACAGGCCGAGCGTCATCAGGATGGCATGCGCGAGCGGCTGCGGCAGGCCGACCGGGCGGCCAAGCATGCCGGCGGCACCGACCGCGATCATCGCGCCCGAGATCAGACCGCCCGGCAGTGCCGCGCCATAGAACACAAGACCGCCGATGATGCCGATCGACAGCGTCTCGACGGTCTTGCGGATGTCGGTTCTGGCAGAAAATATCAGGGGCATCGGTGCGCGGGCTTGAGGTTCGGATCTTATGGCAAATTGACGCGGGGGCTACAAATGCGCTGACACCCGACCTGCCATCGCCGGCTGCGACATGATCCGGACAAGATTCATTTACAATTAATAAAGACTTACCGGCAGGCCCCTGAGAAC
Organism: Tardiphaga sp.; assembly: GCA_043739005.1. Taxonomy (GTDB): domain Bacteria; phylum Pseudomonadota; class Alphaproteobacteria; order Rhizobiales; family Xanthobacteraceae; genus Tardiphaga. The sequence continues at coordinate 4,778 of JAYUEY010000002.1, read as the reverse complement.
AGCCTATAGGTTTTCGGATCAGGTCACCCACGATCGCGGCGGATCGGCGTCAGGCCGCCGATGCGTTGACATCCATTCTCGTGCAACGCGCCTCACCATCGGGCCGCCGTGACAGGGACCACCATGTCGTCAGAGATATCCGCCACCAAAATCGTGCACGCAGCGCCGGCGTTGCCGCGCGCCGCTCCGTCATTGCAATTGTCGCAAGGCGTTGCCCGGCTAGAGGTGATGCTGAAGATCACGACGGCGATCCTCGCGCTTGCCGCGGGCGTCTATACGTACTTGGGCGTCCGTGAATTGCTCAACGGCAGCCCGACCACGGTGTTTTTTGCGGCGGTGATTTATTCCGTCGCGGTGTCGGTCGGCATCTACGCTTTCTGGGTATTCCTGATGCAGTTCATGCCTCATGTCGTGGACCGCACTGGCCGCGCGCTGATGTTCGGCTGCATGCTACTCGGCTCATTGATGATCGTGGCGATGTCGTCATGGCTCAACGCTTCGGCGCTGGCGGGTGCCGCTGCGATCCAGCAGCATCTTGCGATCACGGTCGAGAATTATACGCGCGATCTTGATTCCGCGAATACCAATGCGATTGCGGCGCAGAGCCTGCTGCCCGATATCCAGATGGCATCGTCGCGCTTTTCTAAATTAGCGGACGCTGAACGCGCGGGATCGCTGACCGGCACGTCGGGTTCCGGCACGGTGGTGCAATTGATGACGCAGATGTCGGGGCAACTCGACAGTCTCGGCCAGGAAGTGCAGGCCTCCGGCAAGCGTGTGACGGCGCTGTTCGAGGAGGGCGGCAAGCACCTCGCCAAGATGCGCAATCTGATTTCCGATCGCGGGCCGATCGCGACGCGCAGCGATGCTTTCGCCAGCGAGTCTCTCGCGCTGATGGGTGTCATCGCCAATCTGCAGCAGCAATCGGTTGCGCCCGCCGTGAAGCGCGCGGCGGCGTCGCTGTCGTCGGGCTTCATTGCGCCGGCGGCGAGCGGCCGCAACCTCGATCTCGCGGAGCGCCAAAGCGCTGTCGTCGGCAAGGTCGAAGGCGCCATCGCGGCTCAGGCTGCGTCGCTATCCGACACGGCCGACAAATTTATCCAGACGCCGCGCATCGAGCCAGCGCGCTTCCAGTCGCTGTCGCCGGCCGAAGCCGTGTTGCGTTATGCGAGCGATTTCATCCCGAGTTGGGCCGGTGCGATCTCGATCGACCTGATGCCGGCGGTGCTGGTGCTGATCCTCTGCGTGGTCCACGCCGCGATCCGCCGCGAGGGGATTCCCGATGTGCGCGCGAGCGATCTCACCGCAGGCGAAATGCTGGCGGCGCTGCGGATGGCGCGCGAGGTCGAGATCGCGCGGCGTGATATTCCGGGCGAGGGCGTCGTGACGCCGGACATCGCGGTGCCGGTGGAGATTCCGGCGGCGGCGCGCAACGACGCCGACGAGAATGTGACGCCGCTGTCATCGGCACGTTATCCCAAATGAACATCAGGTAACGGCGATGGTGCAGCAGATCGTCTCGCAACGCAAAACGCTGTCGGAGCGCTTTCACGCATGGCTCGCGGATAATCCCGACGATGATGTGCTGCGCTTCATCTTCCGCACGGTGGTGATCGTTACCATCGCCGTGCTCGGTGCGGATCTCGCAGCCATGAACGGCTGGACCAATCCGCTCGATCGCGCACCCGATGCACCGTCTTCGCCAGGCTTTACGCTGCCGTCGATGCCGTCGATCTTGGCACCGCTGCTGCCCGGCGGTGACCGGCGGCTGTCGCCGATCCCGCAGACCGACGGCGCGCTCGGCAAACCGATGACGTTCGAGCTTGTGAGCGGCGGCAAGTTGATGGCGACCGGCACGATCACGCCAGGGATTTCGGAGGCCTTCGCAGCCGAGGTCGCCAAGCGCGCCGACTACATCAAGACGGTGGTGCTGAATTCACCAGGCGGTTCGGTCAGCGACGCGCTGGCGATGGGTCGCCTGATCCGCGAGAAGAAATTCGCCACCGAAGTCGAGGCCAATAAATATTGCGCATCGTCATGCCCGCTGATGTTCATGGGCGGCGTCGAGCGCCGTGCCGGCGACAAGGCCGCGATCGGCGTGCATCAGGTATTTGCGATGGCGTCGGCGGACAACAGCGCGCCGCGCGACGAGATGAGCGAGGCGCAGCGCATCTCGGCGAAGTGCCAGCGCTATCTCGGCGACATGGGGATCAATCTGCAGGTCTGGGTGCATGCGATGGAGACGCCGAAGGACCGGCTGTTCATCTTCAGGCCCGACGAATTGAAATCGCTCAATCTGGTGACGTCGCAGCCGGCGGCCGCGCCTGTCTCCGCTCCTCCTGCCGCGCCGCCCTTGCCGCCTACCGCATCTCCCGCGCCCGGCAAATCGCGGCCTTAACCATCCACGTTGCGAATACGGAACGAATGGCGAAGCGTCCGCGTTGGTGGGCATCTGACACAGGAGGTCGCGATGCGCACGTTATTTGGAATGATCCTCGGCTGCCTCTTCACCATCGGCGGCGTTTACATTTACGATTCGATGAACACGTCGCGCGTCGCGACCGGCCAGGTCGCGAGCATCAACCGGACCATCGTCAACTGGGACGTTGCGGCGACGGATTGGGATTTGCTGAAGACCCGAACGCATGAAAAATGGGTCGAGCTTTCTGAAAAATAAACGATCGCAAAAGCGAAATTCGGAAATGGCGTCATGCGTGAGCATGATGCCATTTTCGTTGTGCAGTTCGAGGCCTCGACGCGCCGACAAAGTAAAGGGCCCCAGCTTGCGCTGGAGCCCTTCGACGGATGGTGCATTGCCGGGTATGTGCCCCATCCGATTGGGTTGGCAGGGTTACGAAACGGCGAACCAGTCCATAAGCCCGCCAAGTTCTCACATGTTGCAGGCTCTTACATGTTGTAAGCGCGTTCGGTGTGCTCGGTGATGTCGAGGCCTTCGCGCTCGACTTCGACCGTGGCCCGCAGGCCGACAATGACGTCGACGACCTTGAACAGGATCGCCGAACCGATGCCGGAGATCAAAAGCGTCGAGGCAACGCCCCAGGACTGCGAGATCATCTGCGCGACCATATCGTAATCGGCGATTTTGCCGGTCACGTAATCCATCACGCCGGTGCCGCCGAGAGCCGGGTTCACCAGAATGCCGGTGCCGAGCGCGCCGATGATGCCACCGATGCAGTGGACGCCGAACACGTCGAGCGAGTCGTCATAGCCAAGCGAATTCTTCACTACGGTGCAGAAGAACAAGCAGACCAGACCGACAACGAGACCGAGTGCGATCGCGCCCATCGGACCGGAATAACCGGCCGCCGGCGTCACCGCGACGAGACCCGCAACGGCACCTGACAAGGCACCGAGCAGCGACGGATGGCCCTTGATGATCCACTCCGCGAACAACCAGGCCAGAGCCGCAGCAGCGGTGGCGAGGAAGGAGTTGGTCATTGCGAGAGCCGCGCCGCCATTGGCTTCCAGGTTGGAGCCGGCGTTGAAGCCGAACCAGCCGACCCAGAGCAGCGACGCGCCGATCATGGTCATGGTCAGCGAGTGCGGAGCCATCAACTCTTTGCCGTAGCCGGTGCGCTTGCCGATCAGCAGGCAACCGACGAGACCGGCGATGCCCGCGTTGATGTGCACGACAGTGCCGCCGGCGAAGTCGAGCGCGCCCTTCTTGAAGATGAAGCCGGCGTCGGCGTTCACTTCGTCGAGCTTGGCTTGTGCTGCGACCTTAGCCGCACCGTCAGCCGCTGCGGCCAGGGCCTTCACGGCGTCCGTTACAGCGTCCGGTCCAGCCCAGTACCAGACCATGTGCGAGATTGGGAAGTAGATCAGCGTCACCCAGAGCGGGATGAACAGCGCAATCGCGGCGAACTTCATGCGTTCGGCGAAGGCGCCGACGATCAGGGCCGGGGTGATCGCGGCGAAGGTCATCTGGAAGCAGAAGTAGATCAGCTCCGAGATGTTGGCATCGACCGAGAAGGTCGCGGCCTTGGAGTCAGTCGTGACGCCCATCAGGAAGGCCTTGGAGAAGCCGCCGATGAAGTCCGATCCGCCGGTGAAGGCGAGGCTGTAGCCATAAAGCGCGTAGATCACGGTAACGACGCAGACGCAGTAAAAAACCTGCATCAGCACCGAAAGCATGTTCTTGGAACGGACGAGACCGCCATAGAACAGCGCGAGGCCGGGGATGGTCATGAGCAGCACGAGCACGGTCGACGTCATCATCCAGGCGTTGTCGCCTTTGTTGACGGTCGGCTCGGCATAGGCCGCGGTTGCGGCAAACAGGCTGACGGCGAGTGCCGTCAATCCCGCGCCAATGGGACGCTTGAACGTCATGTGGTTTACTCCTGATTGAAGAAGGTTGAGCGCGAAGTCAAAAGACGCGATTTAAAGGGCAGCGGCATCGGCCTCGCCGGTGCGGATACGGACGGCGTTTTCGAGATTGATGACGAAGATCTTGCCGTCGCCGATCTGGCCCGTTTTCGCGGCGACCGTGATGGCGTCGATGGTCTTCTCGACCTGGTCGGACGCGACCGCGACTTCGATCTTGATCTTGGGCAGGAAGCTCACCGCGTATTCTGCGCCCCGGTAGATTTCCGTATGGCCTTTCTGTCGGCCGTAGCCTTTGACTTCCGTGACCGTCAGGCCGTGAACGCCGATGGCGGTCAGAGCATCACGGACTTCTTCAAGTTTGAATGGCTTGATGATCGCCATAACAATTTTCATGGGTCCAATCCCCGCTTTGGCCCAGCCCACACACGGCC
>JAYUEY010000001.1:0-5747 GCA_043739005.1 Tardiphaga sp. | reverse complement strand
CCAACACGCCGACGGCGATGATCGCCGACAAGGGCGCGGCTATGATGATTGAGGATGGGAAGTAAGTAACCCGCGATAAACCTCTGCGATAAGCTCGGCTTCAGCCTCGATGCTGAAATTTTGAACGACATGCGCCCTGCCCCGCGCGCCCATCGCTTCGGCCGATGACGGATCGCGCATCAACGGTTCGATCGCAGACGCCAACGCCGTTGCATCATCGACCGGCACTAGCGTGCCATTTGCAGGATCATCGAGAACGATCTCTGCCGCGCCAGCGCGCGTCGCGACCAGCGCCGCACCCGATGCCATCGCCTCGATCAGCGTCAGGCCGAAACCTTCATTGCGCGACGTGAAAGCGTAGATCGTCAGACGCTTATACCAGCGCACGACGTCGTCGATCGGCAGTTCGCCCGTGATGATGATGCGATCTTGCAACCCTGCCGCAGCGATCATGTCGCGCAGGCCTTGCGCAAAGCCGATCTGGTCGGGCGTAATCTGCCCGACGATGACGGCCGTGAAATCCGGATACAGCGGCAGCAGATCACACATAGCCACAACGAACAGGTCCGTGCCTTTCTGTGCACGGACGCGGCCGAAGCAGCCGATCAGATAACGTCCCGGCAATCCGGATTCCGCGAAGGCTGCCGCGCGATCGGGCGGCGGCGCATAGCAATCAGTATCGACGCCATGCGTGATGACAGTGGCCTCGCGTTTCAGATACGACGCCGAAATAGCGCTGGTCGCGATGATCGCATCCATGCGGCGGATCAGCCAGCGCGTGATCCAGCTATGGTGGCGTTGCGCGGCCGACGTAAACAATAATTTCAGCGGCCAGCCCAGCGCCTTCAACACGACGCCCGCGATCATCTCGTTGTTGCGTCGCGCGTGCCATACGATAGGCGCGCGCCTTCGCCACAGCACGAGCACATCGCCGATGCTCATCTGCGTAATGCCATCGGGTGCATCGGATCCCAGCCAGCAGGCTTGCATCATAGACGCAACTTTCGGCGCGACCATGCGGTTCGTCGCGGTCACGCCGGAATACCGCCAATGCAGATTGGCGATGATGATTTGCGTATCCCGTTGATCCATCGACAAATGCCGCTCCGTTCCGCGCACGGCTATACGCAACATTAAGCATAGAAACCAGTCGGGCCCGGCCTAAACCCCCTCTTCACCCGGATTCCCTTACCGTAGCCGCGTCTCTGGCAACGGATGAAGTTCATGACCGTGCTCGTCACCGGCGGCGCCGGCTATATCGGAAGTCATACGGTTCACGCGTTGGTCGATGCCGGCGAAAGCGTTGTCGTCGTCGACAATCTCTCAACCGGCTTTTCGGCCTTCGTGCCGGAGGGCGTGCCGCTGTTCATCGGCGATGCCGCCGACGAAAGCCTGATCAAGAATGTCGTCGCCGCGCATGGCGTCAACAGCATCATCCATTTCGCAGGCTCCGTGATCGTCGCGGATTCCGTGCGCGATCCACTCGGTTACTATCGCAACAATACGATGACGACGCAGAGCCTGTTGAAGGCCGCCGTCGCATGCGGCGTCGGCAAATTCATCTTCTCGTCCACCGCCGCAGTCTATGGCAATCCCGATCAGGTGCCGGTGCGCGAGGATGCGCCGACGCGGCCGATGTCGCCTTACGGCTTTTCCAAATTGATGACCGAGATCATGCTGCACGATGTCGCCGCCGCACACGGCATCGACTACGTCGCGCTGCGTTATTTCAACGTCGCAGGTGCTGATCCACAAGGCCGCATCGGGCTTGCCACGGCAGGCGCGACGCATCTGTTGAAGATCGCTGTCGAAGCAGCGACCGGGCAACGCTCCAAGATCGATGTGTTCGGCATGGATTATCCGACGCCCGACGGCAGTTGTATCCGCGATTTCATCCACGTCTCGGATCTGGCAGACGCACATCGCGCAGCGTTGTCTTATCTGCGTCGTGGCGGGCGCTCGACGACGCTGAACTGCGGCTATGGTCGCGGCTATTCGGTGCTGGAAAGCATCGCAGCCGTGCGCCGCGTCGCCGGCCGCAATTTTGCCGTTCAGCAGGCCGACCGCCGCCCCGGCGACATCATGACGATGGTCGCCGACACGTCCCTGATCAACGCGACGCTCGACTGGACGCCGCGTTACGACGACCTCGACACCATCGCGACCCATGCGCTGGCCTGGGAAACCAGGATGGTCGCCGACCGCGAGCAACTCAACCAGGCCGTTCGCTCCGCTTAGGTCGACCGGCACGCAAGCCCAGTTTTTGGCCGAACTGGCTTGAATTGACCGCGTTTAGCGGGCAATGAGGCGGTGTTTTGCACACGCCACGGCTTCCTATAAGCGGTTTCGTCGTGCGCCTCAGGGAGTGCGGATGGCCGCCAATCCACGCAAGATTACAGACGACCCGCAGGGTGCTGCCGCGCTCATCAAACGGCTCGTCCGTGAACAGGGCCTGACCTATTGGCGGCGCTATCTGCTGGCGTTTGCGCTGATGGCCGTGTCGGCGGCGACAACCGCCGGTTCCGCCTATCTGCTCGGCGAGGTCATCAACAAGGCCTATGTCGATCGCAATGTACAGGCGATCGCGATCCTGTCGATGGTCACCGTCGTAATCTTCGCACTGAAAGGTGCTGCGACCTACGGCCATACGGTGATCCTCTCGCAGATCAGCAATGCGATCCTCGCCAACAACCAGCGTCGGCTATTTTCCAAGCTGATGACTGAAAGCATCGGCTTTTTCTCCGAGCGGCATTCGTCGGAGTTTCTCGCGCGGCTGACAGCCGGTGCCACCTCCGTGACGCAGGTGCTGAGCTTGCTCATCAATGCGCTCGGGCGCGATCTGTTGACGCTGATCGCGCTGGTGATCGTGATGGTGACGACCGATCCTTACATGTCGCTGTTCGGATTTCTCGTCGCCCCGCCCGCGATGCTGATCCTGCGCAAGCTGGTCAAACGCATCAAGGGTCTCGCCAAGACGCAATTCACTGGCACCGCCGACATTCTGGAGATCATGCAGGAATCGCTGCAAGGCATTCGCACGGTGAAGGCCTTTACGCTCGAACAGACGATGCGGGCGCGGATCGATGCCAGCATCGATTTGGTCGAGCGAAACGCCAACAAGATGGCGCGGGTGTCGAGCCGATCCAGCCCGCTGATGGAAACGCTCGGCGGTTTCGCCATCGCGGGATCGCTGATGTATGGCGGTTATCGCGTGGTGGCGATGGGTGCCACGCCCGGACAATTCTTTTCGTTCCTGACCGCATTTCTGCTCGCTTATGAACCCGCAAAACGTCTCGCGCGTTTGAATATCGAACTGAATTCCAGCGTGGTCGGCGCGCGGATGCTACTCGACATCGTCGACAGCCCGGCCACAGAGCCCGATGACAGCACCAAGCCGCCGCTCAAGCTCTCCGACGCCCGCGTCGAACTGCGGGACGTGACGTTCTCTTATCGCAGCAACGAGATCGTGCTGAACCGCATGAGTTTCGTCGCCGAGCCCGGTCGGGTCACCGCATTGGTCGGGCCCTCCGGTGGCGGCAAGTCCACCGTGCTGGCGCTGTTGCTGCGGCTCTACGATGTGCCCGAAGGCGACATTCTGATCGACGGGCAGGACATCGCTGAGGTATCGCGGCATTCGCTGCGGCAGCAGACCGCCTATGTCGGACAGGACGTCTATCTTTTTCGCGCGAGCATTCGCGACAACATCGCCTTCGGGCGCGTGGGTGCCGGCGAAGATGACATCATCGCCGCCGCGAAAGCCGCAAGCGCGCATGATTTCATCATGGCGTTTCCATCAGGATATGACACGCCGGTCGGCGAGCATGGCGCGCAACTCTCCGGCGGCCAGCGCCAGCGCATCGCCATCGCCCGCGCGCTGGTCAAGGACGCGCCGATTATCTTGCTCGACGAGGCCACGGCCGCGCTCGATTCCGAATCAGAGCGCCTGGTGCAGGGTGCGATCGAGCGCCTTTGCAAGGGTCGCACGACGATCGTGATCGCACATCGCCTGCATACGATCATGCATGCCGATTCGATCCTCGTGGTCGAAGGCGGCGAGATCGTCGAGCGTGGCCGGCACGACGATTTGCTGCGCAGTGCTGGCCGCTACGCATCCTTTTTCGCGCTGCAACATCATATCTCGACACCCTTGGCACCGATCGACGCCACCGCCTGACCTCTTACCCGACGAAAGTTCTGCCATGACCGATTTCGTGATCGCTCCGCCGCCGCAGGCCGTCATCGCCGTCTCCGGCGACAGCCAGATGTTTCCCGTACGCCGCATCTGGTGCGTCGGCCGCAACTATCTCGAACACGTCCGCGAGATGGGCAATGACGAGCGCGCGCCGCCGTTCTTCTTCGCCAAGCACGCCGACATGATCGCACCGGATGGCGCAACGATTCCCTACCCGCCCATCACAAAGGATTTTCACCACGAGGTCGAACTCGTCGTCGCGCTCAAGAGCGGCGGCCTGCACATCTCGGCCGACAAAGCGCTGGATTGTGTCTGGGGCTATGGCTGCGGCATCGATCTGACCCGCCGCGATCTCCAGATCGCTTCGCGCAAGAAAGAGCAGCCCTGGGAGATCGGTAAATCCTTCGATCATTCCGCGCCCTGCGGTGCGCTCGCCCCCGCATCGAAAATCGGCCATCCGGAAAACGGCAAGATCTGGCTTTCGGTCAACGGCACGCAGAAGCAGACCGGCGATCTTTCCGAAATGATCTGGAACGTGCCGGAGATCATCGCGAAACTGTCGATGCAGGTCGAACTCGCTGCCGGCGACATCATCATGACCGGCACACCGGCCGGCGTTGCGGCACTGTCGCCGGGCGACACAATCGAATGCGGCATCGACGGCATCGGTACCTTGAGCGTCACGATCGGCAAGACGACCTAACCTACCGGCTGAGCCGCCGCGCCTGCGCATCCCCGGATACCGCAGGAACGGCCTCGACGCCGGCAGGCATTGTGTTAGGCTCTCGACAATCGACAATCATCGGGAGGTCACATGCCTTATCTTGTTCAGGGAACCGATACATCAGGCAACGTCTCGCTGCGCCGCGATAACGCCGCCGCCGCTGCCAAGAAAGCATCCGAACTGATCGCCGATGGCTGTTGGGATGTGCAGATCACCGCCCCCGATGGCCACGTCTATCCGGAAGCGGAATTCAACAAGCTCGAAACCAGCGTCTGACAAAAAAGCCCCGGATCGCTCCGGGGCTTTTTGCTTGAGGTCAGCCTTATCCAGCTTTTCGTTTCCGCGTTGATAATATCGCCGAACTGCACCCACCGCTCCTGGTAGACTTCATCATTGCCGTTGCTCGATCGGCGCATTCGCGTGTGAGATCGTCGCCGCAGTTTTCCGAGATATGAGCGTCTGTGCTGCCCCGTGGCGTTAGCCCAGATTGGCGTCCTACGCATGCTTGCGATCGCCCATGTTCGTTGTCGATGTGTTTGCCGCCGATCAAAACGCGGCAGCCGGGTCGCAACTGCGATTTTTAAATGGGCCGAAGGCAACGGACAGCCACGCCTACAGCGATGGGTCCGAAAGAAAGCAGCCCGGCCTTGCGGCCGGGCTGCTTTTGAAGACGATGGAAAACCCGAAAGCGCTCAGTAACGATAGTGATCCGCCTTGAAAGGGCCTTCCTGCTTCACGCCGATATAGTTCGCCTGATCCTTGCTCAGCTCGGTGAGCTTGACGCCAATTTTCGCGAGATGCAGACGCGCAACCTTCTCGTCGAGCGACTTC